>NZ_CP040098.1:1677916-1998333 GCF_005377625.1 Desulfoglaeba alkanexedens ALDC
GAAAGGCCCTGGAGGAGCCCTTGCGGCAGATCGCCCACAATGCGGGCCAGGAGGGCTCGGTGGTGGTGGAAAAGGTCAAGGAAAGCGAAGGCCCCTATGGCTTCAACGCTGAAACGGAGGTCTATGAGGACCTGATCGCCGCGGGCGTCATCGACCCCACCAAGGTGGTGCGTTTCGCTCTGCAGAATGCAGCCAGCGTGGCAGGGCTCCTGCTCACCACCGAAGCCATGGTGGCTGAAAAACCCGAAAAGAAAAAGACTCCGCCCATGCCGGGTGCGGGCATGGAAGACATGTATTGATCGGTTTGTGCTGCGGATTGGGGAACCCGGACGGTGTCCGGGTTCTTTTTTTTCTTGCAAACTGAAACCCGAATTGATAGCCAAAAGGGTCTTGGCCGAGGAACGGGCCTCGGGCCGTGGAAAGCGCACCGGGTTTGTACCGGTTCGATCATCGTTTTCAGCAGGGAGAAGCCGAAGATGGCTCGAGTCACCATAGAAGACTGCTTGCAGCGCGTGGAAAACCGATTCGCCCTGGTTCACCTGGCGGTTCGGCGGGTGTTGCAGCTGCGCCGGGGAGCCACGCCGCTCGTGGACGCTCCGAAAAACAAAGAAATCGTTCTGGCGCTCCGGGAGATCGCAGCCGGCCTGGTGTCCGTCGACAACATCAGGGAACTTGAGGTGGTTGAACCTCGGCCCCAGTTGATTCCGCCGGGAATGAGCGATGCCGACCAGAAGGAACTTCAGGAGATGTTGGAGGCGGCGACGCGGTTGGGGGCGGAGCCCGCGGAGGGGTTGGACATCTCCGAAGCGGGGGCTGAGGAAGGCGAGGAATCCTGAAGGGACGCACCGATGAGCGTTCTGGAAAGGAACGGCAACCCATGGGGAAAAACCTGCTGTCGTGCCTCGAAAAGCGGGATCTGCTGAACCGGCCGGCCGTCTCCGTCGATGAACTGCTGGAGTGGGGGCGGTCCTACGAAGAAGCGGGGCTGGTCTACGATGCGGTGGACTTTTACGAAAAGGCCGGGGCTTCCGAACGGCTCGAAAAGTTGGCGACGGTGGCCGTGCAGGATGGAGATGCTTTTCTCCTGCGGCGGATTGCGGGAGCCGCCGACTTGAAACCGGATCCCGCCGACTGGGCGTCCCTGGCGAAACGGGCGGAGGTCCTGGGAAAGACGGTCTACGCCGAAGTCGCTCGCCGCGAGGCCGGGCTCAGCGTGGATGAGGATGCGGTGGGGAGTGCGGGCGAGTCCCGTTGACAAAGTTGCGGAGCATGCTTATTCACTAACTGTCCGTAATCTTCCTATGACCAAACTATATTCATTCCAGCACACGTAGGTGGGGTTCGAGTTCCCATGAACGAGAAGCGAGATTACTACCAGGTACTCGGCGTTTCGCGAAACGCCGGTGACGAAGAAATCAAGAAGGCCTACCGTAAGCTGGCGCTTCAGTTTCATCCGGACCGCAATCCCGGGGACAAGGAAGCGGAGGAGAAGTTCAAGGAGGCGGCGGAAGCCTACGAGGTTCTGCGGGATCCTCAGAAACGGCGTCTCTACGACCAATACGGGCACGAGGGGCTCCAGGGCGCCGGTTTTTCCGGCTTCCAGGGTTTCGAGGACATCTTTTCGTCCTTCGGCGATATCTTTCAGGAATTCTTTTCATTCAATCTTGGAGGTTCGCAAAGACCCCGGAGCGCAAGTCGACCGGGCAGCGACCTTCTCTACGATCTTCATCTGACCTTTGAGGAAGCCGTTTTCGGTACCGAAAAGGAACTGGAAGTGGAGGTCTTGCAGACCTGCGAGCGGTGCGACGGGCTGGGTTCCGAACCAGGGACCGAGGAAAGCGTGTGCCCGCTGTGTCGAGGCCGGGGCCAAGTCATTCAGAGCCAGGGATTCTTCCGCATCAGCACCACGTGTTCGCGTTGCCGAGGTTCGGGCCGAGTGATCACTTCGCCTTGTCGTACCTGCGGGGGACAGGGCCGAGTGCGGCGAATGAAGCGCGTGCACGTGAAGGTTCCTCCGGGCGTGGACACCGGGACGCGCCTGCGGCTTCGAGGCGAGGGTGAAAGCGGCTTCCGGGGCGGGGTCGCGGGCGACCTTTACGTCCGCCTGCATGTCGAACCCCACGAAGCGTTCGAGCGGGACGGCAACGATCTTTACACGAAGGTTTCCGTTTCCTTCGTCCAGGCCATCCTGGGCGACGATATCCTGCTTTCCACCGTTGACGGAACGAAGAAGAAGATCACCATCGAGCCGGGCACCCAGCCGGGTACGGTTATTCGGTTTGCCGGCGAAGGCGTGCCGTCGCTTCGAGGCTACGGACGCGGGGATCTTTTCGTGGAAGTGGAGGTCACCGTCCCTGCGGACGTTACGGACCGCCAGAGGGAGCTTCTCCTGGAATTCATGGCCATTGAAGAAGAAAAGTCGAACCGTAGGATGAGGCGATGGCCTTGGAGCAAGGGACGGGGCAAGAAGCCGGGCGCGGCGGTGGGAGAGGCGGCCCGCTGAATCGGGCCGGCGGGATTCGCTGAAGTTCTCCTCAAGTAGGGGGTCCGGCCGGATATTTCAGAGTGGTGACGGATCGGGAGGATAAGGCGGTGAAATACGGGCAGCCTTCGGGACAATACGAAGACTTCAATGCAACAGCATTGTATTGCCCTCGATGCCGGCAGGCCATGCCGGTGAGGAGCCGGCTCCTGCTCATTCTTCCCGACGGGGAACTCCACGAGTACCTGTGCCAGGCGTGCTCCTTTTCCGTCGGGACGAAAACGGTCAAGCAGCGATCGGAGTCGCGGCTGTATCGCGCGTGAGCTTCCCGGCGAATGCTTTGCTGTACGTCAAGACCGTGGTTTTCATGGACGCGCGGATGCATGTCGGGGATCACCTTCCCGGCCCGACGCTTACTGAACGTGGATATCCATCAACGTGTCTCAAGCCCACCCTCCGCGGAGTTCCTCCGGAGTATCCGCCGAAGGCGATCGGGCGGTCTTCTCCTTTTCGATCAAACGATCCGTGAGCCGAATGCCGAAGCCATAACGAGGTGATCCCATGATTCAAGCGGAAGGACTCACCAAATTCTACGGGTCCGTGCCGGCCATCCAGAATGTCACCTTCGAGGTAGAAAAGGGTGAGATTGTGGGTTTTTTGGGGCCGAACGGCGCGGGAAAGACCACGACGATCCGGATCCTTACGTGTTATATGCCGCCCACCGTGGGGACGGCGCGGGTGGGCGGCCGCGACTGCTTCCAGGATTCCCTCGAAGTCCGCCGCATGATCGGCTATCTTCCTGAAAATGTTCCTTTATATGGTGAAATGACCGTCAGGGGATTCCTTGCCTTCGCGGCCCGGGCCAGGGGAGTGGAGGCGCGGCAGCGTTCCGCCGAAGTGAAGCGGGTGATGGGAGTCTGCGGCCTGGAGAATGTGGAGCGGCGTATCATCGCTCACCTTTCCAAGGGCTATCGGCAGCGGGTGGGCCTGGCCCAGGCTCTTCTCAACAACCCCCCGGTCCTGATCCTGGATGAACCCACCATCGGCCTGGATCCGGCGCAGATTGTCGACATCCGCAGACTCATCAGCGACCTGCGAGACGATCACACCATTTTGCTGAGCAGCCACATCCTCCCCGAAGTGGCACAGATCTGCCGGCGGGTGATGATCATCAACCGGGGGCAGATCGTGGCCACCGACACCCCAGCCAACCTCACGGCCCAGTTGCAGAAGTCCGCCCAGGTGTTTCTCCGGGTCGCCAGGGATGGAGCTTCGATGGTGGAAGTTCTTTCCAGGCTTCCGGGGGTGCAGCAGGTGACCCTCCAGCCCGGAAACGACGGCGCCCTGATGATCGAAACCGACCGAACCCAGGACATGCGGGGCGTCATCGCCCGCACCGTGGTGGAACACGGAGTGGACCTGCTGGAGCTGAGGTCGGTGGATTTGAGCCTGGAAGACATCTTTATGCAGCTGGTTACCGAGGAAACCGCCGAAGCTGAACAGGAGGCTGTATCATGAGGGGTTTCTGGTCCGTCTACCTGAAGGAACTCTACCTGCTTTTCGCATCGCCCATCTTTTATGTGGTGGCGTTCATTTTCCTCCTTCTGAACGGCTACTTTTTCTACAGCGCCATGGCCTTTTACAACAGCTACAGCTTCCATGCCGCACAGAATCCTTTCATGGCAAGCCAGCTCAACCTGACCGACATGGTGTTGCGGCCCGTTTTTATGGACCTGAGCATCGTTTTGCTCCTCGTAGCTCCTCTCCTCACCATGCGCACCTATGCCGAAGAGCGCCGTTCCGGAACCCTCGAACTTCTGTTTACGTTGCCCGTGACGGACCGGGCGGCCCTCGCCGCAAAATACGGTGCGGTGGTAACCACGTTTCTTCTGATCCTTGCGGGGACCCTTCCCTGCATGGCCATCCTGGAACTGCTGGCGCAACCGAACTGGAAGACCATCTTTTCCGGTTATCTGGGCCTGGTCCTGCTCGGCTGCGCCTTCCTGTCGCTTGGGGTTTTCGCCTCATCGCTGACCCAAAACCAAATCGTCGCCGCCGTGCTCTCGTTCGGCTCGCTGCTCATGTTCTGGATCATCGGGTGGATGAAGATGATCCTGGGCCCGGAGGGCCGACTGGCCGACACCCTGGAATACCTGGCCATAACCGGCCACTTCGACACCTTTTCCAAGGGGATCCTGGATTCGAGGGATGTGGTCTACTACGCGGCTTTCATTTTGTTTTTCCTCTTTCTCAGCCTGAGACAGGTGGAGTCCTGCCGCTGGCGGGGATGAGCCGGCGGCGGCTTCGGAGCGTTTTTTTAAGATCAGCGATGGAGGCCGATCACCATGCCACGCATCATGAGATCGCGGCGCGTGTGGACCCACGGGTCCAATACCTTCCTATCCACGTTGCTTTTCCTGGGAATCCTCGTCTTTGTGGTGCTCATCGCGGAGCGCCACCCGTGGCGCGTGGACCTGACCGAGGCGGGCTTGTACACGCTTTCGGAACAGAGCCGCAAGATCGCGAAGGCCGTCGACCAGCCGGTGACCATCAAGGGGTTTTTCCAGAGCGCGGAACCCGCGCGCCTGGAAGTGGAAGACCTGCTGGAAAGCTATCGTCTTGCCAACAAGAAGATCCGCTACACCTTCATCGATCCGGACCGAAATCCCGAAGAGGCGGGGCGCTACGACATCCGCCAGTACGGCACCCTGGTGCTCGAGGGCTACGACCGCAGGCAGACGATTCAGCAGGCCGATGAGCAATCCATTACCAACGCCCTGTTCAAGCTCATGCGGGAAGAGCAGAAGAAGATCTACTTTGTGGCGGGCCACGGTGAACATTCCATCTCGGACTTCAACCAGGCAGGATATTCAAGCGTTCGGTCGGCCCTTGAAAGAGAAAACTACGCGGTACAGAGCCTGAGCCTGCTGCAGCAGAAGGGGGTGCCCGAGGACGCGGCGGCCGTGGTGATCGCGGGGCCTGAAAAGCCCTACTTTCAAGAGGAAGTGGAGAGTCTGGAACGATACGTGGAAGACGGAGGGCGGCTTTTGGTTCTCCTGGATCCCGGTCACGCAGGTCCCCTGGTCGACTGGCTCAGGAAATATGGGATCGAGCTTCAGGACGATATGGTGATCGACAAACTGAGTCGGATCTTCGGCGGAAGTTACCTCATGCCGGTGGTCACTCAGTACGGACTTCACGACATCACCCAGGGCTTCAATGTCGCCACCTTCTATTCGGAAGCCCGCTCGGTGCAGGTGGCGGACCCCTCCCCGGAAGGCGTCCACCTGGTGACCCTGGCTTCCACCTCTCCCAACGCGTGGGCGGAAACGGACCTGGAGCGACTTCGCCAGGGCGAGGCGAGTTTCGACGAGAGTGAGGATTTTCCGGGGCCGGTGCCCCTCGGGGTCCTGGTTCAGCTGGATCCGGCGAAATTCCCGGGTCGAGCATCGAGCGAAGGCACCTCGGAATCCTCGGACGAAACGCCGGAACCTTCCACGGGAGAGGGAGAAGGCGGCGCCGGAGCGGCAGAGGGCCATCCCGCCAAGGGATATCTGGTGGTGCTGGGCGACTCGGATTTCATCGGTAACACCCATTTCGGTCTTTCCGGAAACGGGGATTTTTTCCTGAACATAGTGAACTTCCTGGCGGAAGAGGAAACGCTCATCACCGTTGAACCCAGGGGCGACGGTGGAAAGAAGACCGGTCAGCCCATCGTGCTCACTCAGGACCAGGCCCGCACTATTCTCGTCTTATCGCTGGGATTGATCCCCGGGTCGGTGATCCTGCTGGGTCTTGGAGTCTACCGCGTACGGAGGTCGCACCGATGAAGTGGCGCCAGACACTGGGCTATCTGCTGATCCTGCTGGCGGTCGGCGGATACTATTACTACTTCGAGGTGGTGGTCAAAGAGCGGGAGGAAGCGGCGGCGAGGTCCGCGAGACAGGTGTTCGACCTTGAAGTGGACCGTGTGGCGGCCCTCGAAATCGTCCCCAAAGATGGAGAAACCGTGGTCCTTGAAAAGGAGGCGGGGACGTGGCGGCTGGCGGCACCCGTGGCGACGGAAGCCGACGGCGCCGCCGTGCAGGGGCTCCTCAACAGCCTGGCATCTCTGGAAGCGGAACGGGAAGTGGCGTCTTCCGCGGAAGACCTCGAACCCTTCGGTCTATCCACGCCGGCTCTCCAACTCCGCTTCAAGGACGGTGAAACCTGGCGGACCCTTTCCCTGGGAAACAGGAATCCCACCGGCGACAGCTATTACGCCAGGGTCGACGCCGAACGCCGCGTCTTTCTGGTGGCGTCGGGCCAATGGGGTGTCCTCCACAAGGGCGTTTCCGAGCTGAGACGCCGGGATCTTTTCTCTTTCGAAAACAGTGACGTGAAGGAACTCAGGGTTTCCTGGTCCGACGGGCGTGAAGTCGCCGTGGTGCGTTCTTCCGGGGGGGCGTGGGAAGTTTCCGGCCGCTCCGAGCCGGCGATCAAGGCGGCCAAGGTCGAGCGCGTTCTCGACGAGATCCGCTGGCTCCGAGCTCGGGATTTCCTGGAAGACGGTCCGGTCAACCTGCCGGCGCACGGGCTTGATCCTCCCTTGGTTAAGGTGGAGCTGCACCTGAGCGACGGCGGCAGAGCCTCGCTCGCCCTGGGCCGGAAAGGGGACGAGGGTGACCTGGCCGCCCTTGGTTCCGAACTTCCCTTCGTGGTTACCGTTTCCGGCGACCTGTTGGATCGGCTCCCCGATTCCCTGGCCGATCTCGAGGACCGTTCCCTCATCGCCCTGGATGCAGAACGCGTGAACGAAGTGGCGTGGACGGTGGCGGGAGAGACGGGGCGGGCGGTATCGCGCGGTGAAACCGGATGGGCCTTGGAGAAGGCGGGCGGTGAGTTCAAGGAGTTGAACGATTCCTGGCGGATTCGTTCCCTGTTCTGGGAACTTCAGGATCTGGAGTTCGACGAGAAGCCGGCGTCGCCTCCCCCGGTACCCGATCCGGTCCACGGCCGGCTGGCGCTCTTCGAAGGGGCCGAACCCCTGGGCGAACTGCTCTGGGAGGATCCCGAACGACAAGGGGCGGATCAGGTGACCGTCTGGGTCCGGGAAGGTTCCGAGCTGAAGGCCGTCGGTCTCGAACCGGAGAAACTGCGGCGGCTGGAAGAAAAGATTCGGGCGGTCACGGCGGCAGAAAGCTGAACCCGGCGTGGACGCCGACCGTGCCGCTGCTCGCGGCTGTCTAAGTACAGGTCCACAGAATAAAGTGTTCATTGTGGGATGTTAAAATTCTCTGGAAATTCTACCTTGTTCCCAAGCTGTACCTTCCAGCTTGTTCCCAAGCTCCAGCTTGGGAACACAACTGTGCAGAAGCTCCAGCTTCGATTCCCATGAGGTCGTTCCCAAGCCGGAGCTTGGGAACGAGGGAAAGCTGAATCCGCCGTCGACGCCGACCGTGCCGCTGCTCCCGGTCCTTCGATGTGGGCCGGGGCCTATTCCCGCCCGCCGCGGTAGGTCGTTTTGCCCAGGGGAAGCGGGGTGCAGTTGGGGGGGCAGGCACCCGTTTCCACCACCACGTCGATGGGGATGCCGCCCCGGGCGTACCATAATCCCACCACGCGGAGGTACTTGGGTTCCAGGGCCGCCTCCAGTCGCTTGTGGACGGTCACCGTGCAGGCCTCGTGAAAACTCCCGTAGTTGCGGAAGCTTCCAAGGAACAGCTTGAAGGATTTGCTTTCCACAAGCTTGGTACCCGGGACGTAATCGACGATCATCACCGCAAAGTCCGGCTGACCCGTGATGGGACACAGCGTGGTGAATTCCGGGGCGGTGAGCCGGACCACGTAATCCCGGTCCGGGTGCGGATTTTCGATGGTTTCGAGCACCGCCGCTTGCGGGTTTTCGGGAAGCGGGCTGGGGCGGCCCAACTGGGTCAGGTTCTGAGGACCTCGCTCGGTCATGGCTCGCTCTCTTCGGCTTCGCCTTCGGTCGCCTCCGGAAAGTTCACATGGCGAACGATCCCTTCCAGCGGCTCCGGCTGTGCAATGTCACCCTTGGCTGAAACCCCCAATTCCTTGAACTTCCGTGCACTTACCAAGACCCGGCTTTCCATGGCGCCCAGTAGCCGGTTGTAGTGCTGAACGCTTCGGCCGAGACTCCTTCCCAGGTCCTGGAAATGAGACGCCAGAAGGACGATCCGGTCGTGAAGTTCCTTTCCGAGCCGGCTGACGGCCCGCGCGTTTTCGGTCATGGCCTGCTGTTGCCATCCATAGGCGATGGCTCGCAGCAGCGCGATCAGCGTGGTCGGCGTCGCCAGGATGACCCGCTGGTGGACGCCGGTTTCGATGAGCCGGGGGTCTTTTTCCAGGGCGGCGCTGAAGAAGGATTCGCCGGGAAGGAACAGCACCACGAATTCCGGGGTCTGTTCGAATTGGCTCCAGTAATGCTTGGAGGCCAGCTGCTGCATGTGGGAACGGATCTGGCGGGCATGAGCGGCCAGGTGGCCGTCCCGGTCGCCGTCGGTGGAAGCTTCGAGGGCGTCCAGGTACGCTTGGAGCGGGGCCTTGGCGTCGATCACCACCACGCGATTTCCAGGGAGTGAGACGATCATGTCGGGGCGCAGCCGGTCGGAACCGGTGTCGGTGACGGGTTGTTCGGTGAAATCGCAGTGGGTGGAAAGGCCGGCGAGTTCGACCACACGCCGGAGCGTCATTTCACCCCAGCGGCCTCGGACTTGCGGCCGGCGGAGCGCCTTCACCAGGTTGGCCGTTTCCCCGATGAGTTGCCCCTGGGCGGCACTGAGGCTTTGGACTTGCTGAGACAGCCGGGCGTAGGCGTGTTGGCGTTCCTTTTCGATGCCCTTGAGTTCTTCTTCGTAGCGGGAAAGGGCTTCCTGGAGGGGCCGGACGAGTTCGGCCACGGCCTGACGGCGGGATTCCAGGTCGTTTTCGGCCTTCTGGTGATAGCGGGCCAGGGTGTTCTGGGCCAGCTGCAGAAAGGCCTGGTTGTTGGCCTGCAGGGCGTTGGAAGCCATGGCCTGGAAGGCGTTCCGCATGGTATCGCCGGCTTCCTTCAGCGCAGCCAGCCTCTCTTCGGCGTTTTCTCTTTCTTTGGCGCGCAGGGTTTCCAGCGCCGCATGGTCCGCTTGCAACTGCGCCAGTTCCTGCTGCAGGCGATCGCTCGAAACCCGCGCCTCCGCCAGTTCCCGTTCCAGTTCGGGAACCCGTTGCGCCAGTTGGGAACAGGCGGCGCGGCGTTCCGTTTCGTGAAGGAGCGCTTCCTGCGTGTG
Source organism: Desulfoglaeba alkanexedens ALDC (assembly GCF_005377625.1). GTDB lineage: Bacteria > Desulfobacterota > Syntrophobacteria > Syntrophobacterales > DSM-9756 > Desulfoglaeba > Desulfoglaeba alkanexedens. Next base: position 1,687,670 of record NZ_CP040098.1, read on the forward strand.
CTGGAGTTCCCGCTGAAGGCGTTGCCGTTCCTCGGTGGAAACGGCGGTTTCCAGGGAAAGGCGCCGTTTCCAGAGCGCGGCGGTGATCAGAACGCCCGCCAGCAGACCCGCGAAGAACGCGGCGGAGGCAAGAAGCAGTCCGCCGCTGTTTTCGACCAGGAGGCTGAATAGGGTGTCCAAACGAGGCATCATGCTGGAGCCGGTGCCCGGCGGGTTTTCGGGCGGTGAACGGAGTTCAGCGAACGATGCGCTTCACCTGGCTCTGGTAGCGCCGGTAAACGTCCCGGGCCAGTGCGCTCAGCGACTCTTCCACGGCCGCAGGTCGGGGAAGGCTCAAGGGTTCCGGCAGCCCGAAGCGGGTGAGGGTCTGCTTCTGGAAGTGGAGTTTCTGTTCCACGGAAGCCATTTCTTCCGGCGTGAAATTCTCGCCCAGGAAGTGCTTCTGTTCCACCGCGCAAACGTCCAGGTTTTTCAGAAAGTTGAGGATCGTCAAGAGGTCGAAGTTCTGGTGAAAGCTCTTGATGTTGTGATTGACCGCCCGGCATTCGATTTCCAGATCTTCGTAGGCCTTTCGGTAGTCGTTCATCCAGGCGAAGAGCCGGCGGTAGGATTCCAGCACCAGCTTTCGGAATTTGCCCTTGTCGGTGAGGGCCGACACCCGGATGAACCGGACCCCTCGGAAGGCCTGCTTTTCCAGGCAGTCGCGCCAAAAGGACGGCGAAGGAATCCGCAGCAGCTCGGCGCATCTCCCCAGCATGTCCGGGTGAAGCATGAGGAAACCCAGCCGCGCCATCCGCTGCCCGGTTTCGTCGGCCAACCGGCGCACCTCCGCCGCCTTCGCCTCCAGATCCTCCGTCTGGATCTCGATGATGCGGCGTTCCGTCAGGTAGTTTTCCAGAACCTCTTCTTTGACCTGCCGGGTGAGGCAACTGATGAGGTCGTCTTCCATGGCGCTCCTTTCCGGACGATCCTCGAAGGAGCCGACCCATCGATCCCGCCCCGTTCAAGGCCTGTCGAAATCTCCTCGGCGGCCTTTCCGGGCGGGCGGCCTGGACTTTCAAGCCGTCAGCCTTCCGCGTTTTTGCTCCTTCAGCAGAAAGGTATGAGGATCCAGCGACACCGGGGCGGCTTCGGGCCTATAGCGATCATAGTGCTTGAGGACCGTGATCCGGATGTTTTCGGGTTCAGGTTCCAGCAGAAGAATCGCCTGAAACAGGTTGTCGATCTGGTCACACGGATAGGGTATGCCGTTGTGGTTGGCCCTGTCAATGTGCCGGTGAGTCCGGCAGGACAACCAGATGGCGGCCCGGCGGTCCTCCGCGATCCGCTGCAACGCTTCCACGTGATCCCGGGACGCCCGTTCGAAGTCGATCCCGTCCACAACAATCAGATCGGGCCGGAACTGCACCTGGGCCTCAAGGTTTGCGAGTCCTTCGTCGAGTTTCTGCGGGCTGAAGGTCTGACGCATGAACGACATGATGAAGCGGGACGTTCCGATGGACCGGCGAAGCTCCAGGACCCGTTCACGGTCGCCGGGTCGTTCGGCCATGTGGTTCATCAGTTCCTCGTACCAGATTTTGATCTTTTCCGGCAGTTCGCCGATACACGCGTGCAGCACCTTCCGGCCCTGAAAGAGGTGTTCGATGGCGATGTGCGTCAGGCACGCCGTTTTGCCCACCCCGGTCCTGGCCATCAAGACGCCCATTTCACCGCTCTGGAGCGGGCTGCCGAGGGATTTGCGGATCATGACGGCAAGCGCCTCGGGGCTTGTCGGTCCTTCCGTGTTCATGGCGGTCTCTCCTTGAGTCTCCTGTAATCATTATAAAGGGCCCCTGCGTCAGTCCCCGGGTGTTCCCGCTCTTATAAACTAAATCATACACCAACAGTCGCCGGCGCGCACAGCCCCGTTTGTCCATCGTTCCCGGCGGGTCATCGCTTCTGCTGTTCCTTCTGCCGCCGGATGATCTCTTCGGCCACGCTTTTGGGTACCGGGCTGTATCGAGCGAATTCCATGGTGAACTCCGCTTTTCCCTGGGTGGCCGACCGGAGCACGGTGGAATAACCGAACATCTCAGCCAGCGGTACTTCCGCTTCCACCGTGGAAAAGGATCCGTCTTCCGACGTGCTGACGATGATGCCGCGGCGCTGGTTGAGCGTTCCCAGGACGGATCCCTGGAATTCCGTCGGCGTTTCCACCACGACACGCATCACCGGTTCCAAGAGCGTCGGGGCGGCCCTTTCGTAGGCCTGCCGGAACGCTCCGATGGCCGCCTGTTGGAAGGCAAGGTCGGACGAATCCACTGAGTGGGCGTTTCCGTCGGTAACGGTCACCCGCACGCCCACGATGGGGAAGCCCGCCAGCGACCCCTTCTTCAGGCAGGCCTGGAAACCCTTGTCGCACGAAGGGATGAACTCCGTGGGGATGGCGCCGCCGGTGACCCGATTGACGAATTCGTAGTCTCCCTCGGTGAAAGGCTCCAGGGCGCCCACTACCCGGCCGTATTGGCCGGCGCCGCCGGTCTGCTTCTTGTGCGTGTAGTCGAAGGCCGCCGGCTGGGTGATGGTCTCGCGGTAAGCCACCTTGGGTTGACCCGTTTCCACTTCGGCCTTGTATTCACGGCGCATCCGTTCAACGTACACGTCCAGGTGCAGTTCCCCCATGCCGCAGATGATGGTTTCCTCGGTTTCCTCGTCCAGGTAGGACCGAAACGTGGGGTCTTCCTTGGTGAAGCGCGAAAGCGCCTTGCTCAGGTTCATCTCGGCCTTCTTGTCCTTGGGGGTCACGGCCAGCGAAATCACCGGTTGCGGGACGAACATGGAACTCATGGTGAGCCGCACCGAGCCGTCGGTGAAGGTGTCACCCGAGGCGCAGTCGACGCCGAAGAGCGCGATGATTTCCCCGGCGCCCGCCGATTCGATGTCTTCCATCTGGTCCGCGTGCATGCGGCCCAGGCGCCCCACCTTGGTCACCTTCCCCGTGCGGACGTTGACAATGGCGTCTCCCCTATTGAGGGTGCCCTGGTAAATGCGGGCGTAGGTGAGCTGTCCGTAGCGGGTCACATCCAGCTTGAAGGCGAGCATCACGAGGGGAAGATCCAGCTCCGCCTTCAACGGGACTTCGGCTTCTTGGCGCTCTACGTCGAGCGCCACGTTCTGGATGTCGGCGGGACTGGGAAGATAGCGGATCACGGCGTCCAGAAGGGGTTGCACGCCCTTGTTTTTGTAGGCGGAGCCGACAAGGACGGGGATCATTCGGAGCGACAGGGTGCCGCGGCGGACGGCTTCATAGACCAACTCCTCGGTCACCCGTTCCTCAAGAATGGCCTCGGTGAGGTCGTCCGAAAACAGGGATACCGCGTCCAGCATTTCTTCGCGTTTTTCTTCGGCCAGGCGGCGGAAGGCTTCCGGGATCTCGCCTTCGACCACCTGTTCGCCGTGGGCGCCCTGGAACGTGAGCGCCTTCATGCGGATCAAGTCGATCACGCCCTCGTGAGCGCCTTCCAGGCCCAGGGGGATCTGGAGGAGCACGGGCTGGTGATTCAGCTTTTCTTTGAGCTGGCGGGCGACCCGAAAGGGGTCCGCGCCGGCGCGGTCGCACTTGTTCACGAAAGCGATCCGGGGCACTCGGTACCGAGTCATCTGCCGATCCACGGTCACGGATTGGCTCTGAACGCCCCCCACGGCGCACAACACCAGGATCGCCCCGTCCAGCACGCGCAGAGCCCGCTCCACCTCGATGGTGAAGTCCACGTGTCCAGGCGTGTCGATGATGTTGATCGCGTGATTCTTCCAGGTGCAATAGGTGGCGGCGGACTGGATGGTGATGCCGCGTTCCTTTTCAAGTTCCATGGAATCCATGGTGGCCCCGACGCCGTCCTTGCCGCGCACCTCGTGGATCGCGTGGATGCGCTGCGTGTAGAAAAGCACCCGCTCGGTGAGCGTGGTCTTTCCCGAGTCAATGTGGGCGCTGATGCCGATGTTCCTCAGCCTGGTCAGATCGCCGATCATGATTTTCCTTCCTGTGTCCTCGATCAATTTCCTCTTAGCGTTCCGACAAAAAGAAACGGGCACACTGTCCGTGCCCGTCGCGAACGTCGGCTATTAACAGAATCGTTTCAAAAAGAAAAGAGAAATGACGTTACAATTAAGTGGCAAAAAGGAAAAGGCGGTTCAAGTCACCTCAAGCGCAGGCGCATGCCCGGTTTCAAAGTGGCGGAGCGGTCGATTCCGTTCAGCCGGCAGATCCGTTCCACGGTCGTCCCGTGGCGCCTTGCGAGGGACCAAAGGTTGTCTCCCGGGCGGAGGGTGACGGAGCTCGCAACGGTCTTTGACGGCTCCGACCGGGATTGAGAAGAGGGGATCTTCAGGGTGCTGCCGGCCTTGAGCGTCTCCCGTGACTGGATGCCGTTGGCGGCGCACAGAGCCTTCAAAGACACCCGGTGCTTCCTGGCGATCGCCCAGAGCGAATCACCCGGTGCCACCTTGTGAACCGTGAAAGGGCGCGCTTTGTTCGTTGCGCGTTGGGGCTTACCCGGCGATGCACCGCTGTTTGGATGTGAAGCCACCAGTTGCCTCAGGTTAACGGATGCCACCTGGACGGGGCGTTCAGCGGGATTCAGCGGCGGTTGAAGCGTCTGCGCCAGATGGACCGGTTCCAGCTCGAATCCTCGCTTATAGAAGGCGAGACAGGTTCCGGGAGTGATCACGTCGTTTTCCTTCAGCCCGTTCCACCGGCAAAGGTCTTTCAGACTGACCCCGAAGCTTCGCGCCAGGGACGGCAGCCCGGTTTCTGAACCGTTCGCGTAATAATGGACTCGTTTCGGCAGGTAAGCCTGCTGGGCAAGTTCGATCACGGCCTGCTGCCGAGAATCGTGCTTGTCCACGGATGCGGCCAGAGTGGACCAGGGGGTGTAGAATCGAACGTGGAAATGATTCCGATGGTTGCGCGCGTGCCGGATGACCGCCTTGTCGAAACGGCTGCCCACGTCGAGAAAAATGCGGTCCAGGTAACCCTTGTCCCAGCCGCTTCTGAGGGCGTGGTCGTGGAAAAGCTTCTGAAGCTCGCGGTCCATGAAAATGTATTGCACCCGCCCGCTCTTCAGAAGATTTTCCATGAGTACCCAGGTTTTGGCCACGTCCAGGTTGGATGCGTCCATGAGGGCGAACCGCCCCAGGGGACGGTTGCCTCGGGCGTACATGCCGATGTCCGCGTCCCGGCCGTTCTGGTGGGACTTGTGGCCGCAAAGCCGGCCGCCCCCGGACGCTGAAAGATCACCGATGAAGAGTTCACATGTGTTCGGGTATTCCCGCTGGACGGCTTCAACGGCATCCAGAAGGGTCCCGATCACCTCCGGCGTGGTGTAACTCCTGTCCGGGCTACCGATTCGGAAGCCGCGGAACTGATCCGGAAAGGGAATGCCGTTCACAAGCCGTCCGTGGTAGGGTTTCCCTGCGGCGATGGTCATGGCTTCCGAAGATGCGGGGAGTTGAATCCAAAGAAGGGCGATGGCGAAAGTGAGGATGGCGTGCGGTTTGAAACGAAAAAACCCGGCTTTGGGCCGTAAGGGTTCCATGTCCTCGTTCCCTCCGTGTGGGTTTCGACATGTATCCTGGCTCCGAGCGCAAAACGCCTCTTTCTTCCAAAGCTTGTTTCACAGGATCGATCGGGGTTTAGAGTGAAACTTTTCCCTCACTAGAAGAAAATCGGCAGGCTGTCAAACAACAAATTGGCTTTCCCATACGTGTTTCACGGGATCGATCGGGGTTTCGAGTGAAACTTTTCCCTAAGACCGTATCCTAGAACGCAGCATCAACCCTTTGTGGCAACGCAATTTCGCATACTTAGCGTACCCAAAACCGCCAAAATAGGCATTCTCGGATACGCTCCAGCAATTCCCGTCGTTCCCAAAGTCCGGCTTGGGAACGCCCTCATGGGAATTGAAGCTGGAGCTTCTGCACAGTTGTGTTCCTAAGCTGGAGCTTGGGAACAAGGTGGAAAACCCTCTGCCCTTCTGGGGATTGTGTGTCTGTTTTCTCGCGTAAAGGCGGAAAAGAAGGGGGTTCTCTGCGCGAAGATTCTGTGGTATGAGGCGGGCGCCCGGCGGGGGTATGGATGAGTTGACGGCGATTTCAGGCCGGCGGTGCCGTGATGGATGATCGGTTGCAACACGAAGGCTACATGGACCTGGCCTTGGCGCAGGCGCGCAAGGCGTTAGAGGGAGGCGAGGTGCCCGTGGGGGCCGTTTTGGTGGACGAGGCCGGGACGGTCCTGGCCGAGGCTCACAACCGTTGCGTGGCGCTTTGCGATCCCACGGCCCATGCGGAAGTGCTGACGCTGCGGAAAGCCGGAAACGTCCTGAAAAATTACAGGCTTACGGGTACGGTCCTTTACGTGACGCTGGAACCCTGTGCCATGTGCGTGGGGGCGCTGATCCATGCCCGGGTGGCCCGGGTGGTTTATGGAACGGCGGATCCCCGTTCAGGAGCGGCCGGCAGCGTTGTGGCCTTGACAAATGTGCCGGCCTTCAATCATCATATTGAGGTTGTCGGCGGCGTGAAGGCTCGGGAGTGTTCGGAACTTCTGCGGGCCTTCTTCCAGGCGCGGCGCGGCAATCGAAGTTGAGCTGCGGAGAGGTACCGAAGTGGCCGTAACGGGGTCGACTCGAAATCGACTTGTCCTGTGAAGAGCAGGGCACGTGGGTTCGAATCCCACCCTCTCCGCCACATTCGATGCAGGAATACGGCGGACCGCCGGCCTTTACGGAGAGATGCCCGAGCTGGCTGAAGGGGCACGACTGGAAATCGTGTGTCCCGCCAAAAGCGGGACCGAGGGTTCGAATCCCTCTCTCTCCGCCATTTCCTTACTATGGCCCGAAGACAGCGCCATGGAATTCCGATACCCGCATGTCCTACCTGGTCTTAGCCCGCAAATGGCGCCCCCAGACGTTGGATGAGGTGGTGGGTCAGCCCCACGTGACCCGGACCCTCGAAAACGCCATTCTGTCGCAGCGCATCGCTCACGCCTACCTGTTCACCGGAGCCCGGGGGGTGGGTAAGACGTCCGTCGCGCGGATCCTTGCGAAGGCCCTCAATTGCGAAGAGGGTCCGTCGCCTCGGCCGTGTAACCGGTGCAGCAACTGCCGGGAAATCACCCGCGGAAACGCGGTGGATGTGCTGGAAATCGACGGCGCGTCGAACCGGGGTATAGACAGTATCCGGGAACTCCGCGAGACGGTCCGATACCGGCCGGCCAAGAGCGCCTACAAGGTCTACATCATCGACGAAGTGCACATGCTGACGGCCGAAGCCTTCAACGCGCTTCTCAAAACCCTCGAGGAACCGCCGCGTCATGTGCTGTTCGTCTTGGCCACCACCGAACCGCACAAGATTCCGGCGACCATTCTCAGCCGCTGCCAGCGCTTCGATTTCCGGAGAATTCCGGCGAAGCTCGTGACGGACCAGCTGAAACGGATCGTGGATGCCGAGGGGGCGTCCTTTTCCGATTCGATCCTTTACGCCATCGCCCGGGAAGCGGAAGGCAGCATGCGGGATGCCCAAAGCCTGCTGGAGCAGCTTTTGGCGTTCCGCGGCGAGGGGATGAACGATGAAGAAATCCTGGACATTCTGGGCGTAGTTGACCGTCGCAGTGTTTACCGTGTCGGGAAGGCCGTCCTGGACGGCGACACCGCAGCCTGTCTGCAGGTGGTGGAAGACCTTTACCGGCGGGGCGTCGACAGCAAGCGGTTCTGCCAGCAACTGGCCGAATACTTCCGGGGGCTTCTGTTTCTCTCCTTGGACGAAGGCGGCGGCCGGGGCTGGTTGGATGTTCCGGAAGAGGAACGGGCGGTGCTCAAGGAAGAGTCGCAGCGCACGACTTCCGAGCAGCTTTACCTTTACTTCCAGGTGATGCTCCAGGGGGAGGAGGACATCCGGCGTTCGACGCTGCCGCGGATCGCCCTCGAGATGCTGCTGCTGCGGATGACGCAACTCCCGCGGCTGGAATCCTTGGAAAAGCTGCTCGAAAAACTGGAACGGCTCGAAGGGGCGCCGCCCGGTTCAGACCGGTGCCGGGAGGATACGGCTCGGGCGGAAGCCTCCCCGCCGGCACGCCCCCGGCCGTCGGCGCCCGCTCCGGCTTCCCCGTCCTTTGAGCCGGAAGAGGAGGCACCGTGGGGACTTCAGCCGCCTCTTCCTGAAGGCGTTGCCGGTTCCGCGCCGCCTGGCGAATCCTTGGAGGAAGCAGCCCCCCCGCCGTTTCCGGCGTCGCCTTCCGGAAAAGCAGGGCCCGTTCGGGATCCGGTGGAGGACTGGGCCGGCTTCTTGAAGTGGCTCGCAGAGCGCCACGCCGTCCTGGCGGCCAAGCTGGACGAAAGCAAGGTGCGACGCGCCGGCGGCGATGCGCAGCGCCTGGTGATCGATGTTTTGGAAGTCTACGAGGACAGTCTGAAAGGCCCTGAAACCCGGAACCTTCTTTCCCGGCTGGCCGGGGAATACTTCGGGCGGGACGTTTCGTGGGACGTTCGATCCCAGCCGGCGGTTATGAAGAACGGGGCCGTCTCCAAGGGCCGGGAAGCGCGCGACCATCCCAGGCGCCTGGTGCTCGAAAACCCGGGGGTTCAGCAGGCGCTGGAAATCCTCGGCGGCGAACTGGTGGAAATCCGTCCCCGCCGGCCCGAGGGGAAATAAGGCCGGGCGGAGCGGCCCGAGCGTCTCCCTTCGGCGGCATGTGAGGAGGTCGAACGAAGATGATGAAAGGCATAAATCCCATGCAGCAGGTGAAGACGCTGCAGAAGAAATTGGCCCAGGTGCAGGAAGAACTGGCTCAGAAGACCGTGGAGACTTCCGCGGGCGGCGGTATGGTGACGGTGGTGGCCAATGGGCGGCAGGAAGTGGTGAAAATCACCATCGACCGCCAGGTGGTGGACCCCGAAGACGTGGAAATGCTCGAGGATCTCGTCCTGGCCGCCGTAAACGATGCGCTCAAGAAAGCCCAGGAGATGGCGGCGGCGGAGATGGGAAAGCTCATGGGCGGCCTCAACCTTCCCGGCCTGAACCTCCCGGGTCTATTCTGACCGCGGCGGACGGAGAACGGCTTCCATGGCGAAAGACGCCTACCCACCGACGCTTCAGGAGCTGATCCGCCGCTTGAGCCGACTGCCGGGGCTCGGGGAAAAGAGCGCCGGCCGGATCGCCATGCACCTGCTGCGCGCTTCCGATGAGGAAGCCTTCGCGCTGGCCGATGCGGTCCGCCGGGTGAAAGAGCGGATCCACACCTGCCCGAAATGCTTTCACTTCACCGACGGCGACGTGTGTTCCATCTGCCGGGATCCGGCAAGGGCGACGGGGGAACTCTGCGTGGTGGAAACCACCGCCGATCTGCTGGCGATTGAAGACTCAGGGGCCTACCGGGGGCGTTATCACGTGCTCCAGGGGGCGCTCGCCCCCATCGACGGCGTGGGCCCCAGGGATCTGCGGATCGAGGAACTCCTGAAGCGCATCGAAGCGGAAGGCATCCGGGAAGTCATCATCGCCACCAATCCCAGTTCGGAAGGTGAGGCCACGGCCCACTACCTCATGAAGCTCCTGGAGAAACGACCCGTCAAGCTGAGCCGGATCGCCTTCGGGATTCCCATGGGCGGGGACCTCAAGTATACGGACAAGGTGACGCTGGAAAAAGCCCTTTCGGGGCGGCGGCAAGTGAATTGAAGCGCAAATTCGCTTGATTCGTACCTGGGTTGGTGGCTATAAGTGCATCACTCGGCAGTGCGGTTCAGTGTTGCGGCGATAGGTTCGTTGGTGCGCCGAGAGGTGCGGTCTTGAACGGGCCATCCGGGTATTCCTTCCATCAGCGGACAGATTCCTGCTTGATTTTCCAGACGGAGATATGTCGATGATCGAAATTCGTTTTCATGGCCGTGGGGGACAGGGCGCGGTGACGTCGGCGGAATTGACGGCCCTGGCCGCCATCGAACAGGGAAAGTTCGCGCAGGCGTTTCCGAGTTTCGGGCCGGAACGGCGGGGGGCGCCGGTGATGGCCTTCGTCCGGGTGAGCGACACGCAGATCCGAACGCGGGAAAAGGTGTACAGCCCCCATATCGTGGTGGTCCTGGATTCCACGCTGCTTCAGATTGTGGATGTGGAAGCCGGGACGGGAGACGACGGCCTGGTGGTGCTCAACACCCGGATGTCCGCTCCGGAAGTTCGTGAACAAATGGGCCTGAAACGCCGGCTGGCGCTTGTGGATGCGAGCACCATCGCCATGGAGACCATGCGGGTGCCCATCACCAACACCACCATGCTGGGAGCGCTGGTGAAAGCCTCCGGGCTGATGCCCATCGAGGCGCTGCGCGAGCCTATCCGCAACCGCTTCGGCCCCATCGCCGAAAAGAACATGGCGGCCTGCCTGCGCGCCTTTGAAGAAACGATCGTGGAGGATTGACCCGTGGCCAAAGAAACTGGAGCGGTAAGCTGGAAGGAACTGGAGCTGGGCTGCACGTTGGTGGAAGCCGGAAGCGCTTCTAAGCTCAAAACGGGCGACTGGCGGTCCATGAGGCCGGTCACCGATTTTGACCTGTGCATCAAGTGCGGCCAGTGTTACATCTTCTGTCCGGACATGGTCTATTCCCGCAACGAGGAAGGCTACTATATCGCCAACTACTACTACTGCAAGGGCTGCGGGATCTGCGCCCGGGAGTGCCCGAAGGACGCCATCAAGATGGTGCAGGAGGGGGACTGATATGGGCAAGCGCGTGGGAATGGAAGTCTCCATCGCCGCCGCCGAAATGGTGGGGCTGTGCGATGTGGACGTGATCGCGGCCTATCCCATCACGCCGCAGACGCATATCGTGGAACATCTTTCGGAACTGGTGGCCGACGGGCATCTGGATGCGGAATTCATTCCGGTGGAGTCGGAACACAGCGCCATGAGCACCTGCGTGGGCGCGGCGGCGGCCGGCGCCCGGACCTTTACGTCCACCAGCTCTCAGGGCTATGCGCTGATGGCTGAAATCTGCTACATCGCCTCCAGCCTGCGGCTTCCCATTGTGATGGCGGTGGTGAACCGGGCGTTGAGCGCTCCCATCAGCATCTGGAACGACCACGCGGACCTGATGATGAGCCGCGACACCGGCTGGATCCAGACGGTGGCCGAAAACGGCCAGGAAGTGGTGGACCTCTTGCTGCATGCCTTTCGGGTGGCGGAAGACCACCGTGTGCTGCTTCCGGCGATCGTGAACCTCGACGGATTCACGCTGAGCCACATGATCGAACCGGTGCTGCTGCCCGATGAAGACGAAGTGAAGCGCTACCTGCCGCCCTACCGGCCGAGGCTTCGCCTGGATCCCGAAAAACCCATGACCTTCGGTCCCGTGGGGATGCCGGAGGTTTACACCGAGGTGAAAAAGGCCCAGGATGAGGCGTTCAAGGCATCGTATCCCGTGATCGTCGAAACCTGGGACGAGTTCGCAAAGGTCTTCGGCCGGCGGTACCGGCCGGTGGAAACTTACAAGTCCGAAGACGCCGATGTCATCATCCTCACCATGGGAAGCACTTCGGAAACGGCCATGACGGCCGTGGACAAGATGCGGGCCGAGGGGAAAAAGGTGGGGCTGGTGCGGCTCCGGCTCTGGCGCCCTTTCCCCTTTGACGAGCTTTACCAGGCGCTCAAGGGGGCCGGAGCCGTTGCGGTGATGGACCGCGCCATGGGCTTCAGCGGCGGCGCCGGGCCGGTCTGTACGGAAGTGAAGGCGTGCTTGTATGATCGGGCCTTCTACCCCTACATCCAGAACTACGTGGCGGGGCTCGGCGGAAGAGACATAACGGTCGAAAACTTCGAAGAAATACATGACAAGCTGGTCGCGTCCATGAAGCGCGGTGATCCCATGGGATATGAAATCATCAATGTGAGGGAATGATGGGCATAGCAGCGGAAGCACTGAAGGATTTCAATGGGTTTAACCCGAAGAAGCTGCCCGAGGGCGAGCCCCTTTCGCCGGGGCACCGGGCGTGCCAGGGTTGCGGCGAGATCCTGGCCCTGCGCCAGGTGATGAAGGCGTTGGGAAGCAACGTCATCGTGGCCAGCGCCACGGGGTGCATGGAAATCGTGACGTCGCCCTTTCCTCAAACGGCCTGGCGGGTACCTTGGATTCACGTGGCCTTTGAAAATGCGGCCGCAGTCATCAGCGGCGTCGAATCGGCCTACAAGGTGCTCAACCGCAAGGGCCGAATCCATCAGCCGGATGTGGTGTTTCTGGCCTATGCGGGCGACGGCGGAACGGCCGATATCGGGCTTCAAGCGTTGAGCGGCGCGCTGGAGCGCGGCCACAACTTCGTTTATGTCTGCCTGGACAACGAAGCCTACATGAATACCGGAATCCAACGGTCGTCGGCCACGCCCTACGGCGCCATGACCACCACGTCGCCTCCGGGTAAGAAGAGCATCGGCCAGCGGACCTGGAAGAAGAACGTTGCGGCCATTGCGGCGGCTCACGGCATCCCCTACGTGGCCACGGCGTCTCCGGCCTATGCGCTGGACCTCATGAACAAGGTGAAAAAGGCGGCTATGGTGCCCGGACCGGCGTATCTTCACATCTATTCGCCGTGCCCGACCGGGTGGCGCTACCCAACCGACCTCACCGTGGAAGTGGCGCGTCTTGCAGTCCAAAGCAAGGTCTTCCCGCTCTACGAAGTGATCGACGGCCAGTGGATCCTTTCGCGAAAGATCGCCAAGCCCAAGCCGGTGAGCGAATACCTGAAGCTGCAGCGCCGCTTCCGGCACCTTACGGAAACCGAGATCGAGCGGATCCAGGCCCGAGTGGACGCCGAATACGAGGAACTCCTGAAGCGCTGCGTCACCCCCGAAAAGGAAGGCAAGGCGTCGAAGGAAACGGAAGAATAGCCCGGCGGACGGGGTTTCCACCCCGCCTGAAAAGCGGCGGAACGCCCATGAGCGGCTTGGGGCTTTCTCCTTGACATTGGGCAGGCCTTTTGCTACTCAGTCGCCGCGCTTGAAATGTTCCCCGGTAGCTCAATCGGCAGAGCGGGTGGCTGTTAACCACTAGGTTGGCGGTTCGAGTCCGTCCCGGGGAGCCAAAATTCAATCCGCTGATTTCAGCGGTTCTTATTTAACGCAAGACCCCGTGGGGTGATCCCCTCGGGGTCTCGTCGTTTCCGGCGTGCCAACGCCGACTTACGCCCGCCTGCACATTAATCCTGATTTTCCGTTTCGAAACCCGCCGTTCGCGGTTCGGGTGCAACCCTGGGGGTTGCGCGCGCTCTCCGAAAATGTCCTTTCCGAATTCTCCCGTTCTCCGTTTTTCGAGTCGCCTTGTTTAACAGCCCGGTTGCATCCGGGCACCCGCTTCGACATTTCGAACTCCCCTCCGGTAGGTATCTGTCGAAAGCCGGACCAGTGGGTCCGGCGCAAGCGGATTACCAGACAGCGGAAACGGCCGTGAGAACGGAGACCGTTGTGGGTGCCGACGACATCGCCCTCAGGCGGTGTCGAACGGGCTCCAACGGCCTTCTCGATGACCGGCCTATCCAGCCCCGCGGCATCCACGGCGGGCCCTTCCGCGGCCTCCCGCAAAAGGAGGACCGGATGCCGGCCAACGAACACGTCCCAGTCTCGGTCGACGAGGTGATATCGGAGATCGCTACGATCCTTGCCCGGGGGTACATGCGCCATCGAAACGGACGCCGACTCGCCCCCGATTCCGACGGCGGGGCGGCGCATGTGGCGCAAGTCGAAGAATCTGAGGCGTTTACGGAGAAACGCCTTGATGTTTCGGGCCACCGAAGCCTTCATTCATTCACGAGTTAACGCCCTGAGACTGCGGTGCGGACGGACCGCCCGCCGGGGCGAAGCCCATGAACCAAAGGAGGTTTCGGATGGAAGCAACAACGTATCAAGAGGTCCAGGGGCTCTCCCGGATGACCGTAGGAGAGCTCCGAGACAAGTACATCGAGGTCTTCGGAGAAGAGACCCGCTCTTACCACAAAGAGTTCCTTCGCAAGCGAATCGCTTGGCGTATCCAAGCCCTGGCCGAGGGTGACCTTTCGGAGCGGGCCCGGCGCAGAGCCGAGGAACTGGCCAACGACGCCGACCTGAGAACGCGGGCTCCGCGTGATCCGGTCGCCTCGGGTTCCTCCGAGGTCAAAGCGAGAACGGCTACCGGCCGAATATCCCCGTCGCGCGACCCGAGGCTGCCTCTGCCCGGAACTCTGCTCGCCCGCGAGTTCCAAGGCCGCGACATTGTGGTCAAGGTCCTCGACAACGGCTTCGAGTTCGACGGCCGACGCTACAAGTCCCTCTCCGCCATCGCCCAGGAGGTCACCGGTAGCAAGTGGAACGGGTTCCTCTTCTTCGGCATCGCCGATGGAGCTGCCAGAGGCGGGAGCCGCAAACCCGAGAGGAGAAAGGAATGAGCAGAAACAATAACCGTGGCCGGGGAGAAGCCCGGGAGTCGGCATCAAGAACCAACGGGACGATCCGCTGCGCCATCTACACCCGCAAGTCCACAGACGAGGGGCTGGAGCAGGAGTTCAACAGCCTCGACGCCCAGAGGGAATCCGCGGAAGCCTATATCGCGAGCCAAAGGCACGAGGGATGGGTGTGCATCCCCGACCGATTTGACGACGGCGGATTCACCGGAGGCAACATGGAACGGCCCGCCCTCAAGCGGCTCTTCGCCGGCATCGAGTCGGGCGAAATCGACTGCGTGGTGGTCTACAAAGTCGACAGACTCAGCCGATCCCTCCTGGACTTCGCCCGCATGATGGAAATCTTCGACAAGCATTCCGTGAGCTTCGTCTCGGTCACCCAGCAGTTCAACACGACCAGTTCCATGGGGCGGCTCACCCTAACTCAAGTTTTACAGTGACCACCTGGTCACATCCCGCAAATCCGCATGGATGCTAGGGCATGTCTGGAAAATGCGTCATTCTGTAGTGCCATAGAATGATGGTTTTGCCCTTGCAATGTGTTCCTGCATGAGCTAATTTGCGAGTGTCCTAAGAGGAGGCTCGCATGTTCGCTCGCATCAAAAAGTCCGGTAAGTATGACTACCTGCAAATCGTTGAAAACCAGAGGGTTAACTCCAAGGTCACCCAGCGCGTGATTGCAACCGTTGGGCGTATGGACAAACTGAGTGCCAAAGGCGAGGTCGAGACCCTCATCCGCTCTCTTTCGCGTTTCAGCGAGAAAGCTTTGCTGGTCCTTTCCGGGAAGAGCGAGATCCAGTGTGAGGCAAAGACGATCGGCCCCGCCATCATCTTTGAACGGCTCTGGTGTGAGTTGGGAATTCAACAGGTGATCAGAGACCTGCTCCATAACCGGGCTTTCCTGTTCGATGTGGAACGAGCCATCTTCCTCACCGTGTTGCACAGGATACTGATCAGCGGATCGGACCGCTTCTGCGACAAGTGGCGCCGCGATCTCGTGGTCAAGGGAACCGAAGACCTCGCTCTGCATCAGTTCTACCGGGCGATGGCGTTTCTGGGCGAAGTGCTGGACGATCAGGAACATGCCACCCTGTCTTCTCCGCGATGTGTCAAGGATGTCATCGAGGAGAAAATGTTCGCGGGCCAGCGCCACCTGTTTGCCGAGCTGGACCTGGTGTTTTTCGACACCACTTCCGTTTACTTCCATGGCGAAGGAGGTGAAAGCCTTGGCAGGAGAGGGTTCAGCAAGGATCACCGCCCCGAGCTCAAGCAAATGGTGGTGGGAGCCGTCCTGGACCAGAACGGCAGGCCTCTTTGCTGTGAGATGTGGCCGGGCAACTCCACGGACGTCAAGACTCTGGTTCCCGTGACGGATCGCATTCGCAAGCGTTTTGGGGTGGGGAGGTTCTGCATCGTGGCCGACCGTGGCATGGTCAGCAGGGAGACGATCCGAGAACTTGAAGAAAGGAAGATAGCTTACATCCTTGGGACCCGGATGCGGAAGGTCAAGGAGATCACCGCCGAAGTACTTGCCCGAGCCGGCCGCTACAAGGAGGTCAAGTGTGAAGGGCGCTCTCCCCTCAAGGTCAAGGAGGTCATGGTGCGGGACAAGCGCTACATCGTTTGTCTGAATCCCAAGCAGGCCGAGAAGGACAAAGCCGACCGTGACAAGATCATCGACTCGCTCAGGGAACAGATCCGCAAAGGCCCCAAGGCGCTTGTCGGCAACGAGGGGTATCGCAAGTTCCTCAAGGTGGACAAGGACAGCATCCATATCGATCTCGACAAGGTCAAGGAGGAGGAGAGGTTCGACGGGAAGTGGGTCCTCATCACCAACACCAACTGGTCTTCGGATCGGGTGGCCCTTAAGTACAAGGAACTCTGGCAGGTAGAGCACTCCTTCAGAGACCTCAAGTCGACCTTTGAGACGCGGCCCGTTTTCCATCAACGTGATGTCCGGGGACATGTGTTCTGCTCCTTCCTGGCGCTGGTACTTCGAAAGGAGCTCTACCGGCGTCTGGACCGGGCGGCCCACGCCTTTGAGTGGTCCGATATCAAGCAAGATCTGAGTGCCCTCCAGGAAATCGTCATCGAGGAGAACGGCAAGCGCTTCGCTCTGCGGTCCCAATGTCTGGGCACGTGCAGCAGCGTCTTCAGGGCCGTGGGAGTTGCCATCCCTCCCACCATCCGGGTACTCTCCTAGACGGAACGGAGCGTAGTGCCAAAAACTTCCAATGGGGTCGTATGTCATTGACATTACTGATATACTTTTTTGCCACTGTCAAAGATGAGCTTGGCCATACGGCGCAAGATACGAATCTGGTGCTTATTGCCGTCTACCAGGGCGACCCAGCTCTTTTGATGCAAAGGATCCCGGCAGCTGGCCTCTGCAAATACTTCTTCGATGACCTGCTGCGGAGTTTTTTTTAAGGCTCGCCCAAACCCGCTTTTTCTCAGGACGGGGGCGCATCGCTTCACAACGTTCGGCGTTGTTTTCGCAAATCAGGTCTTCGGGCTCACGGATAAACGGTGCAACCGTATAGACAGCTGCCACGGTAGCCATGCGCTTTGCGTTTTTCTTCTCTCCCTTGGAAAGCCGGGCACCCATTTTATGCTTGCGGGCCTGAGCTGCTTTGCGGGTTTGCTCCCGAAGATCCGAGGTTCGCATCACTACCCCTTTGCCATCGACGCTCATCACCAGTATGGAACCGGTGTCTTTACGTTCCACCACCTGCTCGTGCCGCATTTTGTAAAAAGCGTCAAAGTCCCGGGCCGCGTCCCTGACGAGTTCTTCGATCTGGCGTTTGGGAACATGACCGCCGGTGTTTTTACTGATGCTCTCAAACGTTTCGTCAAAGGAAGTCTTGGCTGCTTCCTCGGCCACCCGGCGGCAAAGTTCAAGCGAATATTTTTGTTCGGGCAGATTGAGGTCGGCATCCAGCGGATGCAGACTTGGGCTTTTCTCCTTGCTATAATACCCTGCACGCTCTACCGCTACAGTGCCGAAAATCGTCTCAAGATCCCGCTCATGAAGCCGCATGCAAGGCCTTTCAACTGCATCTGCGCCCGTAACGGGTTTGCCGATTCGTCCAGGACCGCGCGACCGCAAATGTTCTTCAAACAGTTTGCGCATCAGCTCCCGGCCCATCTTTTCAAGTTCGCGTTCAATCTGACTATGGCTCATCGAGTGGATCTCCTCGCAACAAAGGCGCTCGACAATTTGCTCAAACTGTTGCCGCGACTGTTCATAAAGCCGCTCTTGGGACGACAAAACAGCCAATGCCTTCATCGTCCCTTATCCCTTTGTGAGTCGAAGCCGCGCATTTTTGACCAGCGGATAGACCATCACGGTTTTTACCTGCGCCCCATGGCGCTGGTGGTTGCGATCCATGCGGCCCCGGCCGCTGGTTTGGCCAAACACGATAAAGTTGGCCGCTCGGTAACAGCCTCCGTAAAACCGCTGGCTGTCCACCAGCGTCTCCACCAGATAGGGGGTAACCCCATAAATCTTTTGCCAGTCGTCTCGCAGCCGTCTCAAGACACAGCCGAGCAGCATGCTGGAAAGATTGCGGATCTTGGCCAGTACCAAAAACCGGCTGTTGTTGACCACGTACTGAAGCAAGCGCCCACGCGTTGCGTCGTCCCAACCGATCCATTGATCCCGAGGCCTCATCCGCCAAGCCGGAGAGCAAAACTGCAAGCAGCCGACCACTTGTCTGACGGGCCGGCTCACATAGCACAGATATTGGAGCCTTGCCCCAAAAGGCATGGCGTATCCCAGATAATGATACCGGCTGACCAACTCCCGGAAAAGCTGTCGCTGCACCCGGCTTTGAACCAATTCCACATCGATAGGGGTGAACTGCTCCACAGTGCCGGTAAGTTCGCTGTAAACCGCTGCTTTCCCCGATGGCGAAATGCTCTTTTCGGATCGGACCATGCGCGACATCTTTTTGGCCGGAAGCACCAAAATCCCCAGATTTTCCAACCGTTCCAGCAGCTGAAGGCCTTCTGTCCACTTCAGCCGGCCAGTTGGTCTTTTCCAGTTGAGCAGCTCGCAGATCGTGTGTGCCAACTCGTTGCGGCTGATTCCAGCACAACTGGTGACGACCTCTTGGATCAACGCTACCTCTTGCGTCGAAAACTGCCGCCCACAAATCCTTTGCTGTTTTTCTGCCGGATGCATGCCATTGTCCTTTCGCTATTTTCACATAGCAAAGCAATGGCGTCTTGTCCAGCGAAAAATGATCACTGCCGAAAATTCTTTTCATCGGGGTTTCCAATAGCTGCCGGAGGCTTATCAAAAAAATCGGATATATGCTTTTTCGTAATTGTTATCTCGGCAATTGCAGCCGGTGCTCCGGCTCAAAATCAGCGTAAGTCCCAATTAATATTACTTTTTATGGTCGTTCTAAAAGAGCCGCACCCTTTTCAATTGTTCCGGAATTTGAGAGGAAAATACATTGAAGAAGAGCACCCACATTATGCTTCTGTTTCTTGCGGCAATCGGATTGATGGCGCTACACGGCTGTGCTTCTGTGCGCCCTCCTGCACATCTACCGCACAGCTATTCCGGCGCAATTGCCGAGGCATCACCGGAAATAGAAGGCAAGCGTCCCCATTCTTCCGATGAAGCGCTTCGCAAGCTCGAAAAGGATGGGAACATAAACCTGTCGTTAAGCGATTGCCTGAAAATAGCGCTGCAACACAATTACGATATCCGCCTTACCCGGGAAGCCCTGACTCAAGCCGACACAAGGATAACTCAGGCCAGATCGGCTATGCTCCCATTTTTGGGGGCGGAGGCTTCCTATACACGCCTGGACGAGGAGTTAAGTATTACAATGGGGCCGCAATCATTGACCTTCATGGATCGTGATCAATATAAAGCAGGGTTCGTCATCCGGCAGCCCATTTTCACGGGAGGGCGATTAAATGCGGCGCGCAAGGCATCCCAGTATTCACGAGACGCTCAAGCTCAAGGGAACAGGGCGCTCGAAGACGAAGTCGTTTTCCAGGTTACCCGCGCCTATCGGACCGCACAGTTGGCCGAAGCGTTTCAAGATGTTGCCGTGGAGGCCGTCGAGTTGCTCAAGGCGCATGAACATGACGTGGCAATCCTGGTGGAGAAAGGGGCGAATCCGGAAATCGACCTGCTTCGCACCCGAACGGAACTTGCCAATGCCCGCAAGGAGCTCAATGGCGCTGACAACGCAGTCGACCTGGCATATTCTGCACTCAAGAATTTGCTCATTATCCCCCTTGAAAAATCAGTCCATTTGACGGAAACCCTGGTGCGGTTGCCCGGGCCGGAAGCGGATCTTTCCTCGCTGACCGAGTTGGCCCTTTCACAACGTCCCGAACTTTCCGCAATAGATTTCCAGGCGGCGGCCGCTAAACAAGCGCTCAAGGCAGCCAGGGGAGAATACCTGCCTGTCATTGCCCTGGAAGGGCGCTACGAATATATGGAAGGCGATGTTCGTGACCTGGAAGGCGGCGACCACTGGACGGTGGGAATAGGGGCAGAGCTTCCCCTCTGGAATTGGGGGAAAACCGCTGCCAAGGTCAGGGAAGCGAGATCACAACTGGATCAAGTGAAAATCCAGCGAGATAAAACAGCGGACCTCATTCGTCTTGAGGTACGCCAGGCTTTCCTGGACCTTGGGAAAGCAGAAAAGAATATCGATGCGGCTGAGAGTGCGCTGAACACGGCCAAGGAGGCTTACCGCCAGGCAAAAGCCGGATACCGGGCAGGAGAAGGCACAAACACCGATGTGTTGGACGCCCGTACGGCCTTAAGTAGAGCCGAAGCGAATCATACACAGGCTCTTTTTGATCATAACGTCGCCCTTGCAGCCCTTCATCGCGCAGTGGGCAAGATGGTTGCAGAACAATCCGGTATCAAGGAGCCTGTCGAATGAAACGGAGCAAGGCATATGTCTTGATCGCTGTTGTCGCTATCGTTCTTGCGCTCTTGGTTGTCCAGGTTTTAAGGAAGCAATGGCAAAAAGACGAGGAACTGAACGGGACTGCCAAAGCGTCGCGTGTCACAGTTGCATCTGTTGTCCAGAAGGAATTCGCTGATGTAATCAGCGCGGTCGGTACCCTGAAAGCCCGAGAAACGAGTCCGCTAAGCCCGAAGGTGGCAGGGACGGTGAGCCGGGTTCTGGTTGATATCGGTGAGCGCGTCAAGGCCGGCGAGGTCGTTATAAGACTGGACAGGACAAACTATGATCTCGGCGTCAAACAGGCGCAGGCGGCGCTTGCAGCTGCCCAAGCATCCGTTCCGCAGGCTGATGCCAAGTTTGAACATGCCGAGAAGGAATTCCGTCGGGCAAGCGAACTGCTGGAAGAAAAGGTGATTCCGCAAAGTCGCTTTGACGCGGCGGAAGCGGCCTTTAAGAGCGCCAGGGAAGCGGTGTCCTATGCCAAAGCCCAGAGGGACCGGGCAAAGGCCGCCTTGGAGACAGCGCTGGAACATCTCAAAGATACGGAAATCCGATCCCCCATCAGTGGCGCGGTTGTTGAAAGAACCGTGGAAATTGGTCAGGCCGTTGAACCCGGAGTCCAACTCCTCAGAATCGTGGATCAATCCTATGTGAAGGCGGATATCGATTTACCCGAGGGAGATATCGGGCGCGTTGCCATTGGGGCCACTGCCATGATCATGGTCGATGCCTATCCGGGGAAAGAGTTCCCCGGGAAGGTGGTTTCTATCAATCCAATGGTAGATCGTCAAACGCGAACCTTTAGGGTGAGGATTCAAGTGCCCAACCAGCAGGGCAAACTGATGGACGGCATGTTCGCCAGGGTAAGGTTGTCCGTAAGCAAACACCGCGCGCTTGCCGTACCCCGTGACGCATTGTCACGTCTGCCCGGCAGCGGCACGTACTACGTTTTTGTTGTGGAAGGAAATAAAGCCGTTAAGCGGGCGGTCGAGATTGGAGCCGTGAATGACCAGTGGGCCGAAGTGATGAAGGGATTGGTTGAGGGTGACAAGGTCGTTGCCAGCCAAACGGGGCGTTTGCGGTCGGGTATGGATGTAACCGTTCAGGATGTTTGGAACAAGAATGAGACGGACAGGTCCGGAGAAACAACTCTTCAAGAAGATCGGCGGTGAGCATGTCAAACAATGACTCGGACTTTCCAAAAAATATCGGCCTGGCGCTGGGCAGCGGCTCTGCGCGAGGGTGGGCACATATCGGTGTGATACGGGCATTGGCTGACGCAGGCATAGAAGTCAAGTGTATAGCCGGAACCAGCATTGGTTCATTGGTAGGGGCCGCTTATGCCCTGAACAAATTGGATGTACTGGAAGATTTTGCCCGGCAACTCGACTGGAAACAAATCGTTTCCTTCCTGGATTTAACTTTCCCGAGGTCCGGACTCATTGAGGGGAAAAAGATCACCGATTTTGTTCGTGGCCATGTTCGAGAAATAGACATTGAAGAATTACCCATCCGCTATTGCGCGGTTGCCACCGATTTAACCACGGGCAGTGAGGTCGTGCTGAACGAAGGCGATCTTATTGACGCCATCCGCGCCAGTATTTCGGTTCCAGGAATCTTCACGGCGGTACAGAAAAACGGCAGTTTCCTGATCGACGGCGGCCTAGTCAATCCCGTTCCGGTAAGCGCGGTCAGGAATATGGGCGCGGATTACGTGATCGCCGTCGATTTGAACGCGGACATCGCCCATAAGAGGATCGCAAATGGCTTCGCTACAGCTAATCCATTATTGGAGAAGGAGGTTGATCAGTCTTCTCCTCCAAAATGGAGAATCATGCAGGAACTGACCAACAGATCCAATGAATTTAGTTCGCGAACATTATCGCGAATACGCCAGTGGGTGCAAAGGGACCCTGTGCCGAGCATCTTTGATGTGTTGACAACCTCAATCAACATCATGGAAGCACAGATCACAGCGACCAGACTGACAACAGATCCGCCCGACCTGCTGATTCAGCCTAAGTTGGGACATATCCGGTTTCTGGAATATCATCGGGCGCAGGAGGCCATTGAGGAGGGATACCGGGAAGCTACGGCGCAGCTTATGGAAAAATGGAAGGGCGCTGCCGCAATCAACTTGCAACAAGATCCCGTATCGGGGAGGACGAAAAATGGGATTTAATATTTGCTCGATCCAAGAAAAACGGCTCGTTGATCGTTTTCATTCCCTAAAAGTCAAAGGCGAAATTATCGAGAAAAGGAGGCTGCAGCCTTCCGGAGGCCAGCCTGAGAGAAAAGTTGTGATGATCAGGTTCAAGGACCGAGAAATTGAAAAGCAATTAGACGATGCGCAATTTGAGCGGACTCAGATCGGGGAACAGATTTGGTTTTCTCCTCCGCTACCTGACCGTGATCCGTGCAATTGTCATCTATTCGTATGTCTGATTGGTGCGATTATAGCAGCCGCGCTGGCAATCTGGGCCATTACTAGCCATTTTCATGGAAGAACCGCTACCCTCCTTTCCCTTGCCGCAGCGGGTTGGGTCAGCGTTATAGTTTGGGCCAAGATCTGTTGTCACGAGCAAAACAGATGTCTCCGAGATCTGGAGCAGGACCTTCGTTTTTTCGAAACAAACGAATACAAAATGGGTAGTCAAGTATGAAACTTCCCGAAATAGCTGTCCGCCGGCCGGTCACGACCGTTATGTTTTTTGCTGCCATCACATTGCTGGGTTGCGTCGCCTTTTTCAAACTCAACCTGGATATGTTGCCTGATATTGAACCACCGGCCGTGAGTGTAATTACACCCTATCCGGGAGCTTCCGCCGCGGATGTCGAGTCGGAGGTGACCAAGTACCTGGAAGACCAGCTTTCCACCACACCTGATCTCGATCGGCTGGAGTCAAAATCAAAGGACAACATCGCCATCGTCAATTGCGTATTCAACTGGGGCACTGACCTGGATGTGGCGGTTAACGATATCCGGGAGAAGATCGATCTTGCCAAGCCGGACATTGCCGACGGAGCAGAAGAACCCTTTATCTTCAAGTTCAGCAGTTCCATGGTGCCGGTGCTGGTCATGACGGTGACGGCGGAAGAAAGCTCGCCGGACCTCTATAGAATTGTGGACAAGCAAATCGCCGACCCTTTGAAGAGCGTACCGGGTGTGGGCGCCATTGTCTATGTCGGCGGCCAAGAACGACAGATCAATGTCCATTTTGATCGTGAGGCACTCGAAGCATACCACCTATCCGTCCAGCAGATCAGGCACGTTCTGGCCGCCGAAAACCTGAACCTTCCGGCCGGCACCGCTAAAATCGGGAGGAACGAACTACAGATCCGGGTGGCAGGGCGCTACCGGGATGCGGCTGAAATCGCCAATACGGTGATAGGCAGCGACGGCGATGCGCTTGTGCGACTCAGGGATGTGGCCACTGTCACCGATGCCTTTGAGGAGCCCGAGGAGTGGGCACGGTCGGGCAAGCTTCCCGCGATTGCTTTACTGATCCAGAAGCAGTCCGGCGCCAATACCGTTACTGTCATCGAAACCATCAAAGAACGTCTGAAGACCCTGAAGGAAGAGGTGCCGGCGGACATCGAGATCCACACGATTCTGGACAACTCGGATCATATCTATGCGATGATCAATAGCCTGGCTGAAGCCGCTATCGTCGGCGGCCTCCTGGTTATTGTCGTCTGTTTCCTGTTTCTCCGGCGGTTTCGTACCAGCCTGGTCGTCATGCTGGCAATTCCGTTCTCCATCGTTGCAGCCTTTATCGCCCTTTTTGCCATGGGATACACCATCAATGTCATTTCCCTGATGAGTCTTGCCATTGCCGCGGGAATGGTCGTGGACAATGCCATCGTCGTGCTTGAAAACATCGTACGGCATGTGGACGACGGCAAGTCTCCGAAGCCGGCCGCGGTTGAGGCCACATCGGAAGTGGGCATGGCGGTGGCCGCCTCAACGTTGACCAGTGTGGCCGTCTTTGCGCCTCTTCTCTTAGTGAAAGGGATCGCCGGCATCCTCTTTGGTCAGTTGGCGTTCATGATCCTGATCACGATTGTGGCCTCGCTCTTCATTTCACTGACCTTGACCCCCATGGCTGCTTCCCGTTTGCTCCGTTCACGGGATGAAAGAAAGCCAAATCCGGTATTTGTCTGGAGCGAGCGTTTGCTGAATAAAATCGAGACCGATTATTCCCATGTCCTGGGGTGGGGGCTGGGCCACCGTAAAATAGTGCTTTCACTGATAATCATTGTCTTCACCGGCAGCCTGGCGCTTATTCCATTGATCGGCACAGAATTTTTCCCGGAAGTGGATTCGGGAGAAGTGGAAGTTGTCCTGGAAATGCCGGAGGGCACTCGCGGAGAGGTTACAGCCCGGACAACGAAGGAGATGCTTGAAGCGGTCAACAGCATCCCGGAGATGCAAGCGTCCTATGCCTTGGCGGGTCAGACCAAAAAAGGGTTTTTGACGGCCCTCGGGTTTGAAGAGGGGACAAACATCGGTCGCATCGGGGGCCGCCTGACAGATAAGGGAGAGCGAATTCGCAGCGCCAAGGAGATCGCCTCGGAGCTTCGTGAGCAGGTCATGAAACTGCCGGGTGTTGAAAAGTTTTCGGCCAGCGCTGTCAGTGCCATCCAAAAGGCCTTTTTGGGAGGAGGGCGCCCCATAAGCATCGAGATTTTAGGCCATGACATCGAAGTGACAAATGAAGTTGCCGATAAAATCAAGCGCATCGTGGAAGCGACACCAGGCGCGGTGGATGTCTCTGTCAGCAGAAAGAGACCACGGCCGGAAGTGCAGGTTCGTCTTGACCGGGACAAGGCGGCATCTTTAGGGGTGAATGTGGCGTTTGTCGCCGACGCATTGAGAACCCATTATTATGGATTCGATGATACCAAGTTCCGGGAGGCCGGGGATGACTTCGACATTGAACTGCGGCTAAAAAAGGATCAGCGGGAAACGATTCGTGAAATCGGGGAAACCCCCATCACCACCTTGACCGGTCAGACCATTAAGCTGCGAAATGTCGCCTCTGTCAGCGAGGGCTTCGGACCAGTGGAGATCGAACGAAAAAACAGGGTCAGGGTCACAAAGGTTCAGGCCGGGGTCCAGGGCAAGGTTTTAGGGGACGTGGTACGAGATATTCGAGAACAGATGGCCTCGCTTGACCTGCCTCCCGGCGTTTCCATTGAATGGGGCGGAGAGGTGGAGGAACAACGAAAAGCGTTCCGTGATCTGACCCTTCTTCTCATCCTTGGAATTGCCCTTGTCTACATGGTCATGGCAGGGGAATTCGAAGATTTCGTCGATCCATTCATCATCATGTTTTCGGTTCCCTTCGCCTTCGTCGGAGTGAT
The DNA here is from genome assembly GCF_005377625.1 of Desulfoglaeba alkanexedens ALDC. Classification (GTDB taxonomy): domain Bacteria; phylum Desulfobacterota; class Syntrophobacteria; order Syntrophobacterales; family DSM-9756; genus Desulfoglaeba; species Desulfoglaeba alkanexedens. Next base: position 1,713,424 of record NZ_CP040098.1, read on the forward strand.
CTGGGCCTTCGCTGTCACGGCCACTCCGCTCAACCTGATGAGCTTTATCGGGGCGATCATGCTCATGGGCATTGTTGTAAACAACGCCATTGTGCTTGTGGACTATACCAAGCAATTGAGAGCGCGCGGGATGAGCCTAACCGAAGCGGTTGTTACGGGCGGCAAAACACGCCTGAGGCCGGTGCTTATGACGAGTCTCACAACAATATTCGGCATGGTCCCGTTGGCCCTTTCCAGAGGTGAAGGATCGGAAGTATGGAATGCATTGGGCATCACAGTCATCGGGGGGCTGCTGGTCAGTGGCCTTGTGACATTGATTCTGGTACCTCTGGTGTATTCGCTGGTTCATCAAAGAAAGGCAAAATAAATCCCGAAGCCTATGCCATAAGAGGGAGAATGATTACGGGAGGTGCATCATGGCGACGTACAATCTCAGGCGCTTTGCCCATGCCGAAGCTCTCAAGGCCATCGCGCGTGAGCATCTACTGGCTTTGCTGAACCCTCACAAGCCCTACTTCGACGGCCGAGGATTGACGTTGCCGCCTCCATCCGCCTCCGACGGCATCGATTACGACCAACTCGTCAACGTGCTCATGAACCCGGACACGGACACGCCGAAGGGACTGCTCGACGCCCTCTACTTTGTGCATGAGATGGCCACGCCGGAAGCCATGGACGTCCTCTTACAGGAGGCGGAAAACAACGGCATATCCCTCAACGGGAACCCGGACCCCACCGCAGCCGACGTGGCTGTCCAAGTCTATCTTCAGGACAAGGAACTCCTGGAGCGCAAACACGCAGAGCAGTACCTCATAAAGCCCCGGTCCTTCGAGTATTTTCAGACCGCATCGAAAAAAATCCCCGAGTTCAAGCAGCCCACCGCGAAAACGCTGGCAGCCCTCGAGAAGGACCTCGACGACTGGTTCGAGAAGAAGAAGCGCGGACGGGAATCACGGGTTTTCGTCTACCCCAAAACGGACGCCGTGTGGTTTCTAGTGCGTCACGGCGATCCATTGAGGCGCGAGGGCAGTCTCGACGGCGGTCAGACATCGAGCGTCTTCTATCGTCCAGAAAAGTACGACGTCTTGGTGTATGAACCGACCATCGGCGAGATTCGGATGCACGCCTGCGGTAAAGGGGAAAAGGACCTCTTCCGCCGCCAGTTCGGCCGCCACGTGTCCAATAACGAAGATTTCTTTCCTGAGACGGGCAAGTACACGCTCGAGCCTCTTCGAAACGGTGGAGACACATCCATCGTCTGCACCGACGTGGACGGCATGGAATGGGGGCGGCTCCGAAAAGGAGATCGAGATACGCAAGACCAACGACGTGTTCGCCGCCTACGCCGGACGCGGCCGCGCCATGCCCCAGAAGGCTCGGATCATCCGGGCGAGCTTTCAAGTGAGGTTCACGGATTCGAAAACGGCCCGGACCGTGACCATCCGACCCTCGAATATCGCGCAGTATACCAGGGACAGTGACGCCTCCGTGGTCGAAGACTGGCTGACGAAACGCGGGTTCATCCTTGCCGAGCAGGAAGAAGATGAAGAGTAGACCGACGGGTTTCTGGCCTGCGATCGAGGCCGTTCCCGGTGCGGCGGCGGTGGATGCCGAGTGGAAAGCCCGGTTCGGGAACGATTACGGGACAGCGAAGGCCCTCCTTCGTCCGAACGGCAAACTGGCGTCGTCCTACCCCTGCAAAATCCACCGTGGATGCGGATGCCAGCATGATGTAATACACCACGGCGTGGACGAGATCGTGGGCGGAAATCCGCCCGCATCCAACACGAGCGGCCTGACCATGTCCCCCGCGCAGATCGAACCGGGCAACCTTTCCATCATCAACTTCGGCCGCACCGACATCGGCGACGAGCCGGTGGGCGGTTCCAACTGCAGCATCGACTATGACTACTACATCGGACGCAAGGACATCATCTACGCCACCACCCGCGAGATCAAACGGCTGGAAGGCGCTCCGGCGGACTGGCCGAAGCTGCCCATCGTCCCGGAAGGCACGCTCGGACTGTGCAGCGTCGATTGTCCGCCGAACTCGGTTGACTTGACGGTCTTCAATTTCGGGGTGACCCGCATCACCATGGACCAGATCCACGAGATCATCAAGGACGTCGAGGACTTGAAGTACAACGACGCCCAGTTCCAGATGAACAACGAGCTCCAGAACCGGGACGCCCAGACCAAGAAGGGCGTCTATTCCGATGACTTCTCGAACGACGCCCAGTCCGACATTTACCACAGCGAGTGGAGCGCCCGCATCGATGAGGTACGGCAATTCGCCGCCCCGAACCGAGCGGCCACGCCGCAGGTGCTCGATGTTGACTCCGCCGGGAGTGACGCCCTTTTCAAGGACAGCCTCGTTCTCCTGCCGGGCACGGAGCGCGTACTCATCGAGCAGACCGACTGGTCCGAAGACAAGAACATCAACCCCTACGCCGTGTTCGAGAAACCAGACGCCGCCGTGGAGGTGACGCCGAATATCGGCCGGCGCGGTCAGACAGGCGTGGCTGTGGTCGGTTCCAACTTCACCCCCGGCGCGACCGGTGTGACGGTGCGCTGCGACGGGAAGGTGGTGGCTTCGGATCTCAGCGGCGACGCAGTGGGCAGAGTCATCGCCTCCTTCGTCATTCCCGACGATGTCCGCAACGGCAACCGCGTGGTCGAAATGACCGACGGCACCTACTCGGCGCAAGCCAACCTTCAGGTCAACGATCCCCTGGTCATCACGCGCATCGAAAGGGTCGTGGTCAACCGCACCATCGTGCAGCGTCAGACCATCGTCCAGCAGGTGCCGCCGCGCATCATCCGCGTCCCAGTGGTGCGAACCGTATGGCGCTGGCGTTGGGTGACCCGCCGCCGGGACCCGCTCGCGCAGACTTTCAGCTTCGGGGAGAACCGGGTCATCTCCGCCGTGGGGCTTCACTTCACGCAGAAAGACGCTTCCATCCCCGTAACCATTCAGATCCGCGGCGTCACGACCGGGCTTCCCAACGAGGTCATCCTGGCCGAGAAGGTCATCGCCCCGAGCGAGATCGCCTTAGGTTCCGAGACCAAAATCGTTTTCGACGATCCCTTCTACGCGGAGGCGAACACCAGTTACGCAGTCGTGCTGCTGACCAACAGCACCAATTACCGGGTGCGCATCGCCACGCTGGGCCGCCTGGGACAAAACGGGGTCATCACGCGTCAGACTTACACCGCCGGCGTGTTGCTGGAAAGCTCGAACGCCGAAACCTGGACGCCGCTCAACAGCTCCGATCTCACCATGAGAATCTACGGCTACGACTTCCAGTCCGAAGGCGAGGTCCGCTTCCAGCCCATCACCGGAGTGCAGTTCAGCGATCTGAACCTGGACGAGTATTCGTCCATTCCGGAAGGCTGCGGCATCGTGTGGGAGTATTCCACCGACGGCGGCGTCCTCTGGGACGCCATCGTTCCGGCGGAGGAGGAGCGGCTGCCCAACCTCGCGGCGCAGGTGCTTGTGAGGGCGATCCTCTTCTCCAACGTTCCCAACGACTCTCCTGTGTTGAACTACAAGGACGTCAACCTCATCGGGTATCTCAACGACCCGACGGGCGCGTATTTGAACCGTGAGAACGAACTCACCCAGGGTGTCTCCTCCACCAAGGTCTACACGCAGATGAACATCCCCAGCGGGACCACCATCGATTGGTTCGCCTCCAACGACGGCGGGTCAACCTGGGAACCGATGTCCATCCAGACGACGCGGGAGATCGACCAGGAATGGACCGAATACACGCTCACCAGGACGTTCACCGATCCGAACGGAAACAAGGTCCGCTACAAGGCGGAGATGACCGGCAACAACCTGGTGTATCCGAGGATTCACACCCTCGGTGCGACGTTGAGCTGATCGGAGGAATGCCATGATCGTTCGCAGACAAGGCGGATTGACCGAGTTCATTCCGTCACCACAGGAAAAACGCGAGGGCGTCCTGCGGGATCACACGCTCGATTTGCTTGCCAACCTCGACGCCCGCATGCGGCGCATCGAGGAGCGACACGGCATCTCCACGGACGCCGCCGAGGCGTTCGCCGGACTCATGGCCCGCATCCGGCGGGAGGAACTCGAAGCCGGGCGGATCAACCAGGAACTGATGGACGCCGGATACCTACATGAAGACCTGTCCGCCGCGGCGCTTGCGGCGCAGGCCGGGAGGAACCAACTATGAGCATCAACATCAAGAGCAACACCGATACGATTCTGGAACTACCGGGGTTCACCGGAACCCTCGGACCGGGTAAGAGCGCGGTCGTTCCGGCGATGACCCCGGACCTGCTCCGCGCCGTGGACCTCGGCCTGCTGCTGGTCCCCTCCGGAGCGGAACCGCCCGAAGGTCTGCCGCCGGTCGTCTTCGACCACCGCTACCCGCACGTCCTGCCTCTTACGGCCGGGCGCGCTTACTATGTCCGCATTCTCCGGTCCCCGGGCGCTTTCCACGACGGAACCCGGCCCCGGAACTTCATCGCCTATTACGGCGACGGTGCGGGTACGACTTGCGCCTTCTCCGACGACGGGCTCATCTGGGACACGGAGAAAAAGGTCACCGGCATCGCAGCCAACGGCTATCACGTAGTCTGCGCGCTGGAGACCGCAAACCGGCTGCGCATCCTCTACTGGAATCCGGATGTTCCGAACCAGCCTTACGCCATGGCCGGGCTGCGAACCGCAGTCTGCGATCCGTCGGTCGACCCCGCCGCGTTCACGGGCGACACCCCGTGCGCGGGCGACTTGGTCACCGAGGGAAGCGTCCAGGTCTGGAACCGCGGCCATTACGGGCCGTCGTTCCTCTGGTACAACCCGCTGCCCACCTCGGTCGAAGGGAGACCTTTCACCTGGCGCTACGCCATGTATTTCATTGCCTCGACCGGCGGCAACGACAGCCTCGGCTTGGCATGTTCCGACGATGCCGTCGAGTGGAAACTGATCGGAAACGGTCCGATCCTCTCCGGTTTGATCGACCCGCAGCCTTGGGAAGGCGCGAACGGCTACGTATCCGCCGCCCATGTGGAACGGCTTCCGGACGGGAGATGGTGGATGCTCTACTCCGGGGGCTCCGCGGGAAACGCCGGAATCGGCTACGCATGGTCGTGGGATCGCGTCCACTGGCGCAAGGCCGAGATCAACCCGGTATTCAAAAACGGCAGCGGGCCGTTCCTCGAACGCTGCTACACGCCGAGTCTGGTCCGGGACGCCGACGGCTCACTGCTCCTTTACCGCGCGGCCAAGGATGCGACCGCCTACCGGACCTTCGTTTCCCGTCTGCGGGCACCGGCCCTCGGCTGGGGGGACCTGCTCGGACCGGACCGGCTCGGCCAAGGGCTCACCTCGCGGGAGGCCATCCATCGAGGCGTCGGCACCGAGACCGAACGCGACGCGGCCATCCCCAATCCCTCCATGGGCGACGAGTGGTTCAACACCGACCTCGCGGGCGGCGGAAAGTGGGAGAAACACACCGGGACCGACTGGAAGTGGAGCTGATCCCCGGAACACTTCTCTTTTCTTCGGACGTCAGGGAATCCCGTAACCCCGCGTGTTTCCGCGGGTTGTGGTCTCATATATATAACTCATTGGAATAAAAGGAGTTATGCGTCGGAATCGCCTTGCTTTCTGTTCGGGAAGAAGCCTGTATGTGTGTGAACACAAGAGCCAACCCCTTGCCGGGAAAGGGCTTACAGAACGCAAGGAGAGACTATGGACCTACGCCGGATCAACTTCGGAATCGAGATCGAGACGGTCAAACGGACGCGCGAGCGGGTCGCCCAGGCGATCCAGTCGGTGGTGGGCGGCGAGGTCCGCCATGTCGGGAGCCCGGCCAGTTTCGACCCCTGGGAGATCACCGACAACCATGGACGGGTCTGGAAGGTCGTCGCCGACGGCTCGCTCATCAATGTGCCGGTCCATCTGCGGGCCGAGGTGGTGAGCCCCGTCCTGTCTTACGAGGACATCCCCGTCCTCCAGGAAGTCGTCCGGGCACTGCGGGCATGCGGGGCCAAGGTGGACGACCGCTGCGGCATCCATATTCATGTGGACGCCACCGCATTCGACGGCCGCACCCTCGGCAACCTGGCCAAGATCATCTACAAGCAGGAACCGCTCATCCTCAACGCCCTGGGCGTTCAAACGCGGCAGACCGAAACCAAAGACACAAACCGCCGTCGAGGCGGATGTCCCCACGGAGGCCGGGCCGCAAACCCGGCCTCCGGCGTTTTCAGGGAACGGCACCGCGGAAACGGATGAAGAAGGTGCGCCGTGAGAGTGCTGATCAAGAACACCGACCTCGCCGGAAACCCCCTCGAGGGCGAAGGCGAGGTGTTCACCGGGAAGACCTCCCTTGAAATCGTCCGGGCCATGAAAGGGGCGGCCCTGTTTTCCGACCAGGGGAGTTTCGAGGACTACATCGACATGCTCCTGCGCAACACCAAGATGCTCGCGGGCATCGACCTGATGGTCAAAGGCGACAACCCAGAGGAGAAGGCCGACTCCCTCCTTGCCGCCTTGATCGAACATGGCCTGGCTGAAGTCCTCGAAGATGACGCGCCCGTGCGGATACCCGTCCCCGCCCTCGTCTGGCAGGGCGTCGACGCGGTGCGGCTCTCGGGACTCACCAATATGCTCGACCGGCCCGAGGTCGTCCGGATCGCCCGGAAGCTCGACTTTACCGAAGCCGCGGGATGGATCGATGCCCACCCCAAGGAATACGCCGAGGGCGTCTTCCGGGGCTTCGTGGTGGAACCGGACGGAGGGAAGTCCTGATGTGCGGGCTGGCTGGCGTCATATTGGGCAAGAAACGGCGACGAGCCGAGGAACGGGAACATCTCGCCTGGCTGTTCACCCGGCTGCTGGTCTTGAGCGAAAGCCGGGGCCCCCACGCAACCGGGATGGCCTGGCTCAATCGGGACGGCGAGCATCGCCTCTTCAAGAGACCGGTTTCCGCCGGTCAGTTCGTCACCGACAAGGCGTTCCACGAGGTCTTGGCCGGTATCGACAACCGTACAACAGTTCTGCTCGGCCACACGCGTTGGCGGACCCGCGGGGATGAACGGGTCAATCGCAACAACCACCCGATCCGGGCCGGGGACGTCATCGGCACCCACAACGGCACCATCTACAACGCCGACTATCTGTTCCGCCGTTTCAAACTGAGGCGCTTCGCCCAGGTGGACAGCGAGCTGCTCTTCCGCCTGGCGGCCAGGGCCGCACGGAGCGGTCGGATGGATGTCGAGTGGTTCAAAGAACGGCTCCGGCGCTGCCGGGGCCAGATGACAGCGGTGCTCGCATCCCGGCTCGATCCTGAAACCATCCTCGTGCTCAAGGGGAACAAACCGCTCGAGCTTCGCATCCACCGAAAGCATCGGGCGGTGCTCTACGCCTCCGATCCGGCCTTTCTGGATGCGGTCCTGGCCGATGAGCGCGGCTGGCGGGAGCTGTCTGTTCCCGCCATGAGCATGATTGTGTTCAGGCACGAGGTTCTTACGGAGTTCTCGAGGGGGTCTCTCGAGTTCATCGTCCAGGAAAAGAGGGGGAAGGCACCATGACAGAGCATGCAATGAACCCCAATGAATCCTTGAAGGAGAACACACAGGGAATGCTGAGACTCTTCGTCTACGGAACCCTGAAGCGCGGTTTCTGGAATCATGACCGTTTCTGCCGGGGCGTTTTGGACGTCCGGGAAGCCGTGGTCCGTGGCCGCCTTTACGAAATGCACTCAGGCATTCCCGTCCTGCAGGTCCCGGACGGGGATGTCCTCGCCCACGGCAGCCCGGACCCTTTGGCCGACGTGGCCGCACAGGCGCAATTTTCCGAACAGCCGGCCTCATACTCCGAACCGATCCTGAAAAGCGCCACAGCGGGCGACTGGGGCCCCAGTGTACGGGGAACTTCTCACCTTCGACGACCCCAAGACACGCCTGCCCGCCATCGACCGCCTGGAGGGTTTCCGTCCGGGCGGCCCCAGCCTCTACAGACGGGTCCTTGTGTCGGTATGTAACGAGCACGGCATGGCGCTGCCTGTCTGGCTGTATATTGGCCCAAGTTGTTTGATTGACGGGAGATTCCTATCTTCAGGTAGATGGCCTTCCTGACTCTCTCCAGGATGTTCGCAGAAGCGATTTCCCTTGCTTTTTATTCCGCGAATGATATAATATACGCTATTAAATTCGAGCAGAAGCCAGAGATCTGCCGCCCTGACGACGAGAGGTTCACCGAATGGATAATGAAGATCGAAGTTTATCGACCTTGGTAAAGGAAATCCGGCAGCAGCTCGCCTTGAGCCAGGAGGACTTGGCGAGGCGGTTGAATGTCAGCTACGCAACCGTAAATCGTTGGGAAAACGGACAATCCTTGCCGTCCAAACTTGCCAAGGCTCAGTTGAGTGCATTCTGCAAAAAAATGATCAAGCAGGGTAAGTTGGCACTACCGGACGACCTTATCGACTCAGCGGGACTTAGCCAGGACTAGGGAGCGAATATGAATAGCTTCAGTGGAAAAGTGAATTTCATCTGGTCAGTGGCAGACCTGCTGCGGGGTCCTTATTGCCCGAATCAATATAAGGACGTAATGCTCCCCATGACGGTGCTGCGTCGGCTCGACTGCGTTCTGGAGCCGACCAAGGACAAGGTGCTCGCCAAACAGAAAACGCTCTCCGGCGGGAAAGTGAAAAAGATCGATCCTCTTCTGTGCCGGGTTACGGGAGTGCCCTTTTACAACACAAGCCGTTATTCATTCGAGAAACTCAAAGGCGATCCCAACAACATCGCCGCCAACCTCACCAACTACATCAAGGGCTTTTCAACCCGCGCCCGGGAGATCATCGAGAGCTTCGGCTTCGAAGAACACATCGGGAAACTCGACAAGGCGGACCGTCTCTACCTTCTGGTATCCCGATTTTGCGATATTAACCTGCACCCGCAGGAAGTCTCGAACCTTGAGATGGGCTACATTTTCGAGGAACTGATCAGGCGGTTCAACGAGGCGTCGAATGAAGAGGCCGGCGACCACTTCACACCCCGCGAGGTGATCCGCCTGATGGTCAACCTGATTTTTATGCCCGATAGCGATGTGCTCACGGCCAGGGGCATCGTCAAGACGCTCTATGACCCGGCCTGTGGTACCGGGGGCATGCTGTCCGTTGCCGAGGATTATGTCCGGGAACTGAATCCCGACGCCCGCCTGGAGGTCTTCGGTCAGGACTACAACGCCCAGGCCTACGCCATCTGCGGCTCTGACATGATGATCAAGGGTCAGGACATCGAGCATATCGCCTATGGCGACAGCTTTACCGACGACCGTTTTCCCCGCCACAGGTTCGATTACATGCTGGCCAATCCGCCCTTCGGCGTGGAGTGGAAGCCGGAAGCCGACTTTATCACGCGCGAGCATGAAGAACAGGGCTTCGGAGGACGTTTCGGCGCGGGACTACCCCGCATCAACGATGGCTCCCTTCTCTTTATTATGCACATGATCAGCAAGATGAAGGACCCAAAGGAAGGCGGCACCCGCCTTGGAATCGTCTTTAACGGCTCGCCGTTATTCACTGGCGCGGCCGGGTCGGGAGAGAGCGAGATCCGCCGCTGGATTATCGAAAACGATTGGCTGGAGGCCATTGTCGCCCTGCCGGATCAGCTCTTCTACAACACGGGCATCTACACCTACCTCTGGATCGTCACCAACCGGAAGAAGCCGGGCCGCAGGGGCAAGATTCAACTGATAGACGGAACGAAGTTCTTCAAGAAGATGCGCAAATCCCTCGGTAATAAGCGAAACGAGGTCTGTGACGATCAGCGCGACGAGATCACCCGGCTCTATGGAGATTTTAAAGATGCGGATCATGTCCGCATTTTCGATAACCAGGACTTCGGCTACCGGCGCATCACTGTAGAACGTCCCCTGCGGCTCAACTTCGCGGTGGACGAGGCTCGAATCGCCCGTCTCAAGGAGACCACGGCCTTCGCCAACCTGGCCGCCGGCAAGAAGCGCAAGGATACAAAAGCCGCTCAGGCCGAGATCGAAGAAGGCCGCAGGCTGCAGGAAGGCATACTGGCCGCCTTGCGGCCGCTTGCCGGTAAAGGCGTGGTCAAGAACCGAGAACAGTTCGCAGAGATGATGAAGGAGGCGTTCAAGAAGGCGGGTCTCAAGATTTCCGCCGTCCTGTTGAAGGCCTTCCTCATGGCCCTGGCGGAACGGGACGAAACAGCGGACGTTTGCACCGACGCCAAGGGCAATCCCGAACCCGACCCCGACCTGCGCGACTACGAGAACGTGCCGCTCAAGGAAGACGTGGACGAATACATGAAGCGGGAAGTCCTCCCGCACGTACCGGATGCCTGGATTGACGAGTCTAAAACCAAGGTTGGCTATGAGATCAACTTCAATCGCTATTTTTACAAGTACACGCCTCCCAGACCGCTGGAGGAGATTGAAACCGATCTTAAGCAGATCGAGAAGGAAATTGCGGATATGCTCGCGGAGGTAACGGAATGAGCGAGAATCTGCCCGCCCCCGGTGACTCCCAGATCGTCATCTACCAGGCCGACTCCGGCGCGACCCGCCTTGAGGTGCGGCTGCAGGATGAGACCGTCTGGTTGACACAGAACCTAATGGCGGAGCTGTATCAAACCACTAAGCAGAACATAAGCCTGCACATACAAAATATCTATGAAGAGGGCGAGCTCGACCCCGAGGCAACTGTCAAGAAATACTTGACAGTTCGCTCGGAGGGCTCGCGGACGGTCAAGCGACCGCTCGATTATTACAACCTGGACATGATCATTGCGGTGGGCTATCGGGTCAAGTCCGGCGTCGCCACACGGTTCCGCCAGTGGGCCACGGCCCGCCTGCGTGAGTACATCGTCAAAGGGTTCACGCTCGACGACGAACGGCTCAAGGGCGGCAGCGGGCTGGTGGACTACTTCGACGAACTGCTTGCCCGCATCCGAGAGATTCGCGCCAGTGAAGCGCGCGTCTACCAACGCATTCGGGAGATCTTCGCGCTGGCCTGCGACTACCGCGAGGGCGAGGAGGAAACGCAACAATTTTTCGCCACCATGCAGAACAAGATGCACCACGCCGCCACCGGCATGACGGCGGCGGAGATCGTCCGCAGGCGCGCGGACGCAGGGAAGGTCAACATGGGGCTGACCGCGTGGAAAGGCGGCCGGGTGATCAAACGCGACGTGGGCACGGCCAAGAACTACCTCGACGCCAAGGAGATCGACACACTCAACCGGATTACCGTGATGTTTCTCGACCAGGCCGAGTTCCGCGCCCAGCGGCGGCAGGATATCCACATGCGCGACTGGGAGGTATTCCTCGACAAGTTCCTGCGCGACACCGAATTGCCCGTGCTCATCGGGCCCGGAACGGTCAGCCGCAAAGACGCTCTCTCCTGGGCGCAAGAACAGTACGACGCCTTCGCCGAGCGGCGGCGGCTGGCGGCGGAAGCCGAGGCCGAAAGCCGGTATGTCGAGGACCTGCGGAACTCCGCCAGGATGCTGGAGGCGCGGCGCAAGAAGCAGCCCACGAAGAACAAGAAACCCGCGAAGAGCCGCAATAAAGGCGAGGAAAAAGGGCCTGGCAAAGGTGATAAGTCATGAACCGCCCAGTAACACAACACAAGCGGGCGGCCTACCCGGCGTACAAGCCGTCTGGCATTGAATGGCTGGGGGAGATACCGGAGTATTGGGAGGTTAAGCGATTGAAATTTGTCGCCAATACAGTCATGGGCCAGTCTCCCAATTCTGACGATTACACATTCGAAGAGTCAGACAGGCCGTTCTTGCAGGGGAACGCTGAATTTGGGGCCGAGAACCCAACGGCGAAATACTATTGCGAAACGGCGACGAAAACCGCGCCAGCAGGTTCACTACTTGTTTCCGTTAGAGCACCGGTAGGCGCTCTGAATATGGCGGATCGTTGCTATGGGATCGGACGTGGTCTATGCGCTGTGATTCCGGATCAAGGCTCATTGATAAGCCGCTTTGCTTGGCACACTCTTACGGTCACAAGGCATGAACTGTGGTGCATTGCCACTGGGTCCACCTATGAAGCGGTGTCTGCAGACGAAGTCGCAGATATGACGGTCCCTATCCCTCCGCTCACCGAGCAGCAGGCCATCGCCGCCTTCCTTGACCGCGAGACAGCGCGAATCGACACGCTCATTGAAAAGAAGCGGCGCCAGATCGAGTTACTTCAGGAGAAACGATCTGCCCTCATCAGCCACGCCGTTACCAAGGGGCTCGACCCTAATGCTAAAATGAAGGACTCCGGCATTGAATGGCTGGGGGAGATACCGGAGTATTGGGCGATCCGCCGCCTCAAGTACGTTGCGTCTATTAACGATGAAGTGCTCCCGGAAACGACCGATCCCGACTACGAGTTCGTTTACGTCGATATTGGCAGCGTTGATGCGGCCAAAGGAATCGTGGCCACGGAGACCTACCGCTTCGAAGATGCACCATCGCGGGCAAGGCGTATCGTGCGTGACGGCGACACGATTGTATCCACAGTTCGCACCTATTTGCGAGCCATCGCCCCGATTCGCGACGCGGACGACAACCTGATCGTCTCCACCGGTTTCGCAGTGGTTCGGCCTCGCAAACTCGATCCCGGCTATCTGTCCTACGCGCTGCGATCCCCGTTCTTCGTCGAGACGGTTGTGTCACGTTCCACCGGTGTCAGCTACCCAGCGATCAATGCGCCGGAGGTCGGCGACATCGGGGTTACCCTTCCCCCGCTCGACGAGCAGAAGGCCATCGCGGCGTTTCTAGACCGCGAGACGGCGCGGAACGATGCGCTGATCGAGAAGGTGGAAAAATCCATTGAATTGCTCCGCGAATACCGCACCGCCCTGATCTCTGCGGCAGTGACAGGAAAGATAGATGTTCGCAAGGAGGTTGTCTGATGCCGGGCCAGCACACGGAATACGCATTTGAAACCGCCATCGAACAACACCTGACTTCGGCAGGCGGCTATGAGAAGGGCGACCGGGAGGCGTTCGACCCTGAGCGCGGCCTCTTCCCTCGGGATGTGATCTCTTTCGTCCAGGCAACCCAGCCCAAGGAATGGGAGTACCTTTCAAACCTCCAAAAGGAGAAAGCTGAAGAAACTCTGCTGGACTACCTCTGCCGGGCGCTTAATTCCGGCCATGAGGGGTGTCTCTCTGTCCTGCGGCACGGATTCAAGTGCTTTGGAAAGCTGTTCCGGGTAGCCTATTTCGCCCCGGCGAGCGGGATGAACCCGGATACTCAGAAGCTCTATGCGGCCAATCGACTCACGGTGACCCGTCAGCTTCGCTACTCCGCCAAGCATGGCAATACCATCGATGTGACCTTGGCATTGAATGGCATCCCCGTCTCCACGCTGGAGCTCAAGAACCCCATGACCGCCCAGACCTGGCGGCATGCGATCACCCAATATAAGAATGACCGCAATCCTTCAGACCTGATTTTCCAGTTCAAGAAGCGCACGCTGGTCCATTTTGCGGTGGACACCGACGAGGTCTACATGACCACGCGTCTTTCGGGAAAGGGCACACGCTTTCTGCCCTTCAACCGGGGCTGCGGAGGCGGCGCAGGCAATCCGGAAAACCCCGGCGGCTACAAAACCGCCTACCTCTGGGAAGAGGTCCTAGAGCGGCACAGCTTTCTCGACATCCTGGCGCGGTTCATTCATCTCCAGGTCGAGGAGAAGCAGCTCGGCGGCAAGAAGGTGAAACGGGAGGCGATGATTTTCCCGCGCTATCAGCAGCTTGATTGTGTGCGGAAGCTCGTGGCCGACGCTCGCGTGCGGGGGGCCGGGACCAATTACCTCGTCCAGCACTCCGCCGGCAGCGGCAAATCCAACTCCATCGCCTGGCTCGCCCATCGGCTCGCCAGTCTCTACACCGCAAAGGACGAGAAGGTCTTCGATTCGATCATCGTGGTTACCGACCGGGTAGTCCTCGACCAGCAGCTCCAGAACACCATCTACCAGTTCGAGCACAAGCAGGGCGTGGTCCAGAAGATCGACATCAACTCGACCCAGTTGGCCGAGGCCCTCGGGTCTGGTGTGCCGGTCGTGATCACCACGCTCCAGAAATTCCCCTTTGTCACCGAGAAGATGGGCGATTTGCCCATGCGCCGATACGCGGTGATCGTGGACGAGGCGCACAGCTCACAAGGCGGCGAGACGGCGACCGAACTCAAGGGAGTGCTCGCCGGTGCAGCCATCAAGGAAGAGGCCAGGGCAAAGGCCGAGGAGGAAGGGCTGCCCGACTACGAAGAGGAAATTCTCAAGACCATGGCCAAGCGCGGCCACCAACCCAACATCAGCTTCTTCGCCTTCACCGCAACACCCAAGTACAAGACGCTGGAGGTTTTCGGCACTCCCGGCGCGGATGGCAAGCCGACTCCCTTCCATCTCTACAGCATGCGCCAGGCCATCGATGAGGGCTTCATCCTCGACGTGCTCCGGAATTACACGACCTACAAGACGTATTACCGGCTGATCAAGTCCATCGAGGATGACCCGCAGGTGGACAAGCGCAAGGCCGCGAGGGCGCTGGCGCGATTCATGAGCCTGCACCCGCACAATATCGCGCAGAAGACCGAGGTCATGGTCGAGCATTTCCGGCACTTCACCATGCACAAGATCGGCGGCAAGGCCAAGGCAATGGTGGTCACTTCCAGCCGATTGCACGCGGTGAAGTACAAGCAGGCATTCGATAAGTACATCGCTCTGAAGGGGTACACGGGAATCAAAACGCTGGTTGCCTTCTCCGGCACGGTGATCGATCCGGATGCGCCCGGCGTGGAGTATACGGAAGTCGGTATGAACAAAGGCATCCGCGAGAAGGAACTGCCCGAACGCTTCGGGACGGAAGAGTACCAGGTTTTGCTCGTGGCGGAGAAATACCAGACCGGATTCGACCAGCCGCTTCTTCACACCATGTATGTGGACAAAAGGCTCGCAGGAATCCAGGCGGTCCAAACCCTCTCACGGCTTAACCGCACCCATCCCGGCAAGGAGGATACCTTTGTTCTCGACTTCGTCAACGAATCCGAAGAGATACTGAAGGCCTTCCAACCCTACTACGAGCAAACGATCATCGGCGAAAGGGCGCAGCCGAAGCAGCTTTACGAGCTTCAGGCCAAATTGGACGGACACCAGGTCTACTACAAGGCCGAAGTCGAGGAGTTCTGCAAGGTATTCTACAAACCAAGTCAGAAGCAGACGCCCGCCGACCACGCCAGGATGAACGCATGCATCGATCCGGCCGTAAATCGTTACAACGGACTTGAGGAGGAGGTCAGAGAGGAGTTCCGGAAGACGCTGGTCGCTTTCAGAAACCTTTATTCTTTTATGTCGCAGGTGATTCCCTTCCAGGACTCCGATTTGGAGAAGCTGTACTCATACGTCCGGTTTCTGCTTACCAAACTGCCGAGAGAAACCCTTGGCCCGATCTACAACTTTGATGATGACGTGGCGCTCAAGTTTTACCGTTTGCAGAAGATCGGTGAGGGCTCCATCGTCATGGAGGCGGGAGCCCGATACGAGGTATCGGGGCCGACGTCTGTGGGCACCGGCGTCGCTCGAGGCGATGAGATCGAGCTGTCCAAGCTCATCGACCTTCTCAACGAGCGGTTCGGGACGGAGTTTAAGCCGGGTGACCAACTATTTTTCGAATCGATACGCGAGGACGCGGTAGCCGACAGCAGTCTCCGTCAGGCCGCGCTCGCCAACACGATGGAGAACTTCGGCTACGTCTTCCGAAAAGCCTTGGAGGGGCTTTTTATCGACCGCATGGAACAGAACGAGGAAATCACGGCCAAGTTCATGAATGAGGATCAATTCCGCGATGCTGTCAGCCAGCACCTCCTCAAGGAGGTTTACGAAAAAATCCGGGAGGAGGCCGAAGCCGCAAATGACAAATGAAGAGATAGCACGGTATTTCAACGACACCCGAGCGATCATTCAGGGCAACCCCGGCCTGCGCGATCTCCAAGTTGAGGGCTGGTTTCACACGCGCCAGCACTTCCGGACCAGCACGCAGGTCAGAAGAATAGAAATAGCTCTCGGAACTTTGCCGCGTGGTCAAGACAGCCCGTTTGCTCCAAGCCTCAGCGGCCAACGAGTTCAAGAACATCTTGCACACCCTCATCGACCGAGATCGGAGTATTCATGAGAGGCAGCGGAGATATGAGCCAACCCGATGACCAAGCCCGCAAGCGCCCGAAACAGCGCAAGTCGGTTTCATCCTTGTCGAGCAAGAAGCTCTGGCAAACGACCGGCAAGACACCAGCCGCCACCGTGAGCGCCCAGCTCTACTCGGACATAAAAAAAAGCGGCAACAAGTCGCCCTTTGTCCTCGTCGCCTCGCAGACCTTTGGACTGCGCGAACTGGGCGCGAAGCCGTCTGCCGTGGAGAAGTCCTCTTCCGGAACGCCATTGGTGGAGCCGAAAGTAAAGGCCTCCGCCAAGGTTTATTCCTTCGCGGTGGCAGCGGAGAAGGTTTTGGAGCAGTTCAGCAACAAGCGCCCCATGCATTTTCGCGACATCACCAAGAAAGCTCTTGAACAGGGCTGGCTCGACACCGAGGGCAAGACCCCGGACGCGACCATGGGCGCTCAAATATACACCGCGATCAAGCGGGCCCAGCGGCGAGGCGAACAGCCGCGTTTCGTCCAGGACGGGCGAGGCGTCTTCGGCCTCAGGAAATGGATGGGACATGGCCTGTCCTACGAGATCGAACAGCACAACCGGCAAGTGCGACAGGCTCTCCGCAAACACCTCTTGGGATTGAAACCAAAGGAGTTTGAGGAACTCATCGGCCTTCTCCTGGTTGAAATGGGCTTTGAAGACATTGAAGTCGTCGGGCGAACCGGCGACGGCGGCGTGGATGTGAGGGCCACGCTTGTTGTCGGCGACGTCATCCGCATCCGCATGGCCGTCCAAGCCAAGAGGTGGAAGATCGGCAACAACGTTCAGGCCCCGGACGTTCAGCGCGTGCGTGGAAGCCTCGGTACCCACGACCAGGGCCTCATCATCACCACCAGCGACTTCAGCCCCGGCGCGTGCAGAGAAGCCGAACGCGCCGATGCCGTCCCTGTGGGCCTGATGAACGGCGAACAACTCGTTACGCTTCTTGCGGCCCACGATATCGGGGTGATGCGCCGATCGCAGAGCATCATCGAGCTGGACGAGGGGCAACACGGGGAGAAGGCATGACCACGCATCTATCGGTACGGTTGGCATGGCATGACCGGTCTTGGGATGGTCACGTTTGTGACCTGCCACACCTCAACGCTCACTGCATAGTCCATCAACATATACGTGACTCGCGGAATGATGAAAAGGAGCGCGAAACTGCCGGCAAACCGCTCGCCGAGTTGGACGGGTGGTTGCCGCCATGCTCCCGCGATCCGGCCGCCTATGCCGCCCGCGGATTTACCATCGTCCATCAAGACCCGCTTGAGTTTCGCAAACTACCGGCGGTCTCGGAGAGCATCCCTCCGTATTCATCGTGCCCGGCTCCATACCGCTGGATGCGCGAGGAGTTTTTCCAAGAAGTCTGCGAAGCGGAAGATCTGTCCATTCGAGGGCCGGACAATCCCCGGAGTAACGGCTGGGTTTTTGAGCCGGACCGTCAACGGGAACTTCTCAAGCGGTTCTGGGGGAAGTTGGAGCCAAAGAATTCCCTGGTCTTCTACTACTGCAATCATGGCAACCCTCTCGACGAGAACGCACCCCGCATTGTTGTCGGCGTAGGAAGGATCGCCGAGGTGGGGCCACAGTTCTACTTCGGCACAACGTCCAAGTATCAAGATCAGTATCCGGTGTGGTCGCGTCGCACTACCCAAGCCTACCCTGACCAGGGAGTGCGCATACCGTACCAGGAGTACCTTCGGGACGGCCATCGGGCGGACGACATCATCTGTCGAGTCCCCCGGAACGCGCTTCTTCCCTTCTCCTACGGCGGGGAGCATGTTTCTGACGATGTTGCGGTTGCCATTATAGAACGCATCATCCAGTGTGTGGAGCGTGTTAAGGTCGAGGGGCACGTTGCTGCGGATTGGGAACGCCGTCTCTCCTGGCTTAATGACGCACTGGCCGAGGCCTGGACCGGCCGGGGCCCGTTCCCCGGTGCCGGTAGCGTACTCCAGTATCTCGGGTTCTCAAAGGGAACCTCGTTCCAGCGAACCGTCCTTGCACCTATGGCGAACCAGGGCAAGAACTCATGGGAGTACGTTCTGTCGATTCTAGGCGGGAAGGCCGAACCAGACGCGGGCCCTTACAAAGCTGGGCTGCTCAAGGCGAGAGAGCGGTGGGGACTCCTTAAGTCCCGCCATGCGCTCTTGTCCAAGCTTGCCCGGTTCGAGCTTTCGCCAGGCCAGGTCCAACGAATCGCCAATCCGGACCAGCGGGCGGCGAGTGGCATCGACGCCAACGAGGACGCGCTGGTTGCCAACCCCATACTTGCCGAGAGCGACCTCGGGGCGGCGGATTCAGATCCCGTGGCCTTGGAGACGGTCGATCACGGTCTACGGCCCGAGGGGAACGCCTCACTGTTTGCAGACGATGACGAAGTTTCCCACGACGATAGGCGCAGGGTTCGGGCAGTGGGAGTCGCGGTCCTCCAGGAGGCTGCCAGCAGCGGGGACACGGTCCTGACGTTCGGCGACTTCCTGAGCCGCATCATCGACCGTTTCCCAGAGCGCCGAGCGTGCCGACCGGACCGGGAGATTGTGCTGGCCGAGATTGATTTTTATCAGCGGCTCCTCTGGACGGCTCTCGATTCAGATCCCGAGCTGGTTGCGCTCAAATACCTCCAGTCGCTGGAACAGGTCATCGCCTCGATTATCAAGCGGCGGGCAAAGAAGGTGAACCCTGCGGCCGATCCACCGATTGAGTGGCTTGGCGCGCTGAAGGGGCTCTTTGGTGAACCGAAGTCCGACCGTGAACGAGTGGCACTGGACGAGAAACAAGTCGCACTCAGCACGTTGTTCTCTCGAAGATTGAGTGTGTTGACAGGAGGTGCCGGCACCGGCAAGACATCGGTCCTCAAGGTATTCCTTCAGGAGTTGGTCCGCGCTGAGGGACGGCATCCGACGCTCTTGCTGGCCCCGACCGGGAAGGCTCGTGTTCGGCTCTCCACAAAGACCGAGCGCAATGCAATGACCATCCACCAGTTCCTGCTGAAGCAGGGCTGGTTCATGCCTGACATCTTCGTACTCAAGCCACAGAGCGATCAGAGGCCCTACCAGGCGACCACCGTTATCATCGACGAGTGTTCGATGATCCCAACGGACCTTTTCGGGACGCTGCTGCGCGCCCTCGACTCGGGCCCGTTGAGTCGTCTGATCCTTGTGGGTGACCCCAACCAGCTACCACCGATTGGTCCGGGGAGCCAAAATTCAATCCGCTGATTTCAGCGGTTCTTATTTAACGCAAGACCCCGTGGGGTGATCCCCTCGGGGTCTCGTCGTTTCCGGCGTGCCAACGCCGACTTACGCCCGCCCGCACATTTACCCTGATTCTCTATTTCGAAACCCAGCGCCTGGGGTTCGGGTGCAACCCTGGGGGTTGCGCGCGCTCTCCGAAAATGTCCTTTCCGAATTCTCCCGTTCTCCGTTTTTCGAGTCGCCTTGTTTAACAGCCCGGTTGCATCCGGGCACCCGCTTGGATATTTCGAACAACGCCGGGGTGCATATGTCGGGATTCAGGGCAATCCCTTATGACGCCGCACGTTAAGCGCCTTCCATTCGAGAAGGGGCTGGGATTGTATGCGTCGCTGAAGAGATTCGTCGGCGGTCAAAAGCGTGGGGTCGATCACTCCTCGGTCCAGCAGCAGGTCCAAGAACTTACGCTCGGAGTTCGTGAAGGGCAATACTACGGATAGACCTTCACGGCATTCCCTTACAAGGCGCGACCCGTATTCGGCTGATTCTGCTTGGACCTCGGCCGCATTGACGCGCAGCGTAGGGGCCAACCGCCTGGCCAAATCCATGGCGTCGAAGTCCACATCGTCCGAGGAGACCGTCCTCCAATCCTTCCTGTTCATCGCGCCGTAGACCATAAATCCGATACGAAGGCGGTGGGAATCGAGGTTTTTCATTCGGAGAATCCGATGGCTGTCGAACAGGTCCCGCGCCTGTCTACGCGAGAGCAACGCCGCGAGCTTCCCGGCCGCCAGTTCATGGCGATCCAGCACGGGAATCCCTATGGCCCGCCAAGTCCCGACGGCATGAGAGTCGCTGGTCACCACCGGCCATAACGGGACACGGAACATGAAATTGATGTCCACTTCGAGGTTCCCGCTCCGGCCGGGGGCGCTTTCATACCGCAACGACCACTTGCCTCCGGCGTGTTCTTCAGGCATCCGCCTGACGGTAAAGCCCTCCCGAGCGAAGACCGCTTGAACAGCCTGCTCGACCTTGGGACGCTCGGCGAGCATGCCGTCACGATCTTCGGCTCCCACGTAGTTCAGATCGATGTCGACGGAGAGCCGGGGAACATCGAAGACGAAAAGATTCAAGGCCGTTCCGCCCTTGAGGACCAACTTCCCTTTGAGGAAAGGGTGGCTTCGCATGGCATCGAGCAGCCCAAGCAGGTGAGCGACCTTTTCGAGCACATCCGGTCTGAAGCCCGTTGCCTGCGCTTCGGGGGCCAGCTTCTCTGGGGAGATTTTCATAGTACCTCCCCCCATGCCCGTTCGAGCACTTCCCTTGGAACTACCAGGTTCCATTTCGATACGAGGCGACCGGATGTCCGCTTGGCTCGGTCCAGATAATGCGGTTGCCGGGGCCGCAGATCGTGAAGCGCCTTGAGGTGACGGTCCTCCACCATCAACGGTTCGCGGTGCTGTTCGAGAAAGAACCCCACCTTCGCCCCGGTGGTCGCGTTTCCGAGCAGGAGCGCGTACTCCACGACCTTGTCGAGGTCGAAGAACTCGACCGACTCCAGCGACCGCCAGATTTCCTCCCAGCTTCCCGAAAGGTCCGGACGATCCAGGACGTCCACCAAGGTCCGCTCCAGGCTCGCGACCCGTAGCTCCATTCCGGCGCGCTCTGGGGTCGAAACGCCGACGTGGACTTTTCCCGCGCGGATGAGAGCCTGTGGAAACCTGGTTCCCCGGAAAACATGGGAGCGGAACGTCAGAGGTCCAAGCGGGCGGGATGCCGAGTACGTGATGTGTGTATAAACCGAGTAAGCCTTTCCGTGAAACTCCAGCGCCGTATGGTGCGACAACACCGAATCCGGCGTCAGCTTCGCGGCGACGAGGAACGGATCGACCGGATACGAATCGGTGTCCGCTCCCGGCGGGATGACGGCATACAATCCGCGGCGTACCCGAACGACGTGTCCAGCCTTCCGGTGGTACGCCAGGAGCGCCTCCTGGGCCCGCCCGCCGACGTCACCATGGGAGGACAGATGTTGGGCCAGTTCCTCTCCGGTGAAAACCGGGTGCTTTCGGAAGAACTCATCATGTTTCATTTTCGGCATCCTTGACCTTGTTTCACGTTACCCACAACAATACCATGTTTTTCTCGTAACAATGTCAAGTAAAAGTATGGGTTTGTTGACATCATCACGCGAAACCCACTGGAACTGCGCTGGCATCCCCGCCGCAAGGCGGTCCTCTACGCATCGGACCCCGCGTATCTGGACGCCGTGCTGGCGGAGGAAAAAGGCTGGCGTGAGCTTCCGGTCCCGCCCATGAGCCTGGTGGTGTTCCGGCGCGGGGACCTGGCCGGGTACTCGGTGGAGCCGTTCGAGTTCGTCGCCCAAGAGAGAAAGCGGGCGGAACCATGACAGACACCCCAATGAACCCCATGAACCAGGCAATGAACCCAACAGAACCCTTGAAGCCGAACACAAACGGAATGCTGAGACTCTTCGTCTACGGCACCCTGAAGCCCGGTTTCTGGAACCACGACCGCTTCTGCCGGGGAGTCCTGGCGGTGGAGGACGCCGTGGTCCGCGGCCGCCTCTTCGAGACATCCTCCGGAATCCCGGTCCTGCAGGTCCCGGAAGAGGACATCCTCGCCGTCGGTACCACCAACCCGCGCGCCGACGTGGCCACACAAGCGCACGTGACGGCCCGCGTGTCCAATCCCGAGCCAACCCCCGACCGGCCCCCGAAGAAGGGCACAGGCGCGCCCTGGGGCGACGTGTACGGGGAACCCCTCACCTTCGACGACCCCGAGACCCGCCTCCCGACCATCGACCGGCTGGAGGGATTCTACCCCGGCGGTCCCTGCCTCTACCGCCGCGTTCTGGTACCGATCCTGGTAAATGGAGCGGTTCTTCCGGCTTGGCTTTACGTGGGTGAAAACCCAATGTCGAGGAGGTTCACGCCTCTCGGCGAGTCTCGGTGGCCCCGGTAGCCTCCGTTCGGTCAAATCCGGAGAAACTCGGAAAAACCAGTTGACAGGCACGCCGACTTTTGTATGATATAATTCAGTGTGTTCCGGTTACGCTGGATGAAATCCGATGAAGTTCATCCGGCAGCTGCCGATCCGACAATCGACAAGGTGTAGGCATTCAGACGTGGGACGAGAAATGAATCCACTGGAGTCAGTGATGGAAGATCGATGGCTCTCCGTAGATGAGATAGCGGCCTATCTCGGGATCAAGCGGGATACGGTCTACAAATGGATTTCTGAAAAGCAGATGCCCTCGCACCGGATGGGCCGCCTATGGAAATTCCGCAAGGAAGAAGTGGATGAGTGGGTGAAGACAGGCGGAGCAGATAATAGCCGTATTGACGATAGCGGGAAGGCTGAGAAGAGATGACAGCTTCAAGCGATTCAATACATGAAGGGTGTATTTTAACCGGCTCGCTCTTTAACGAACCGATGCGGGTAGAGACGGCGCGCACCAGCAATGACGGGACTTGGACTGTCGGTCTTGTTGGCACGCACACCGAACGTTTCAGAAAGGTTACGCTTACAAATCAGGACATTAAAGGGCTAACCATCCTTGACTCCGGTTTCACTTTCGATGGCGATGGCCATCTCCTTCGTTTGGGTCTTCAAGCATATTCGCTCGGCATCGCCTGGGAATTCGATCCCTATTTCGGCCTTTCGATTTCAAGGGTCGACCCGCTACCTCATCAGCTCGAGGCCATCTACGACTATCTTCTGAAACTGGCGCGTGTCCGTTTCCTGCTTGCCGACGACGCCGGAGCCGGAAAAACAATCATGGCCGGCCTCCTCATACGTGAACTCCAACTGCGCGGGCTTGCCAAGCGGATTCTGATCGTCTGTCCTGCCAACCTGTCGTTCCAGTGGCAGCGGGAACTGAAGGAAAAGTTCGATGAGAAATTCCTCGTCCTGAAAGGCTGGGACATTCGTGACCAGTTCGGTGTCAACCAATGGCTGGAACAGAAAAAAGTCATCACGTCGCTTGACCTTGCCAAGCGGACAGAAATCCTGCCGGGATTGAGACAGGTCCACTGGGATCTCATTATCGTAGACGAAGCCCACCGCATGTCCTGGACTCCCCCTGCCCGCAAGACGGCGCGCTACGCCCTCGGAGAACTCCTACGGGACACATCGGACAACATTCTTTTGCTGACAGCAACACCGCACAAGGGTGATCCGGCCAATTTTTCACTATTCCTGCAATTACTCGATGCGGATGCCTATGCTGATGTCCGCTCCATCCACGAGGCCATGGAACGTCGCCGCGCACCGTTCTATCTTCGCCGCACGAAGGAGGCGATGGTCTATTTTCCCGAACGGCGGACGGACGGAACCTGGGCAGCAGAGAAGATTTTCACAAAGCGCATTCCGCACACGGTCGACTTTCAGATCGATGGTCCGGAGTTCGATCTTTACCGAGAGATTACCCGTTTCGTTAAGCGCCAGAGTGCGAAAGCCGCCGCCCAGGGCGACGACCCCCGCGCCCGCGCGGTCGGTTTCTTGATGTCCCTCTATCAGCGCAGGCTGGCCTCCAGCACCTACGCCATGCGGCATAGCCTGGAAAACCGGGCGCGCAGATTGGAAGAAGGTATCAAGAAGGCCCAGGAACTGGCCCGACAGGCTCCACCCGACCTTCCCGATCCGGATGAGATCGAGGAAATGGAGGAAAACGAGCGCGAGCGGCTAGAAGAGATGCTTGAAGCCATCACGCTCGCAGGAAACGCCGAACAAATCCGCGAGGAGATCGCGGAACTTCGCGGGCTTGCCAAACAGGCCCAGGCCGTTGAAGATTCCGATGCGGAAGCAAAACTGTCAAAGCTCAAAGACCTGCTTCATCAGGAAGGCTTCTTTGATCATCCTGAACAGCGTTTGCTGCTCTTTACCGAGTTCAAGGATACCCTCGACTATCTTGTCGGAAAACTCAAGACATGGGGCTTCAAGGTCGGCTGCATCCATGGCGGTATGAAGCCGGGCTCCCGCGATGAGTCGGGTACGCGTCTTTACTCGGAGCAGCAATTTCGTGAAGGCGCAATCCAGGTGCTCGTTGCAACCGAGGCGGCAGGAGAAGGCATCAACCTGCAGGTCTGCAATATTCTTTTCAATTACGACATCCCATGGAACCCGAATCGCCTTGAGCAACGCATGGGACGCATCCATCGTTATGGTCAGCGGAAGGACTGTCTCATCTTCAATTTCGTGGCTACAAACACCATTGAGGGGCGGGTTCTTCAGCGACTCTTGGAGAAGCTCCAGGAAATTCGTGATGCGCTGGACGACGACGCAGTCTTCAACGTTGTCGGAGAAGTTCTCCCCGCCGCGCATATGGAGCGCGTACTTCGGGACTACTACTCAGGTAAACTCGGCGATGCCGACCTCGAAGAACGTCTCCTTGAGAACGTTGACGAAGGGCGTTTCCGGGCAATATGCCAAAACGCGCTCGAAGGTCTGGCGGCCAAGAAGCTCAACTTGGAGATGCTGATCGAGCGTCGGGCCCGGGCACAGGAACGCCGCGTGGTCCCGGAAACCATCGCTCGTTTTATTCGCGAGGCGTCCGAATACGTTCCGCTTAAGTTAAAAATCATAGAGGGTTTGCTTCATACCTTCGAGCCTGCCCGGACACCGCCGGCACTTCAACGGCACGAACGTGAACCGGACTGGAAACTTCCCAGCCTGGCGTCGAGGTATCCACGTTGCTCCACCGACCGTGAAGTCGCTGAAACCCACAACCTTGAATGGATCACCCCCGGTCATCCCCTCTTCGAGGCCCTCCGCAGGCATGCCTATAACAAAGCGGCCGAAGCGTTCGGAAAAGGGGCATGTTTTTATTCCCTGCAACACGAGAAGCCTTCACGTATCGACTTCTATCGTGCCCGTGTAGTAGACGGACTCGGCCATATCGTTCATGAGCGTCTTTTTGCGGTGGAACTTATCGGCGA
This sequence comes from Desulfoglaeba alkanexedens ALDC, assembly GCF_005377625.1. Taxonomy (GTDB): domain Bacteria; phylum Desulfobacterota; class Syntrophobacteria; order Syntrophobacterales; family DSM-9756; genus Desulfoglaeba; species Desulfoglaeba alkanexedens. Next base: position 1,738,800 of record NZ_CP040098.1, read on the forward strand.
CGGTGAGCCAAGGCTTCGCGAACCTAACATGCTGGGGAACTTTTCGCCTGCGGAGCCTCCAGAGCAGATACCCGCTATTGCCGCGGAGCCCGAGCCATCAGAGTGGCTGCATAAGAGCGCACTTCAGCCGTTTCTCGAGGAAACACGGGAAGAGCGTTTGGCAGAGGTGCAACGCATTGTCGAACATGTCGAGCTGTCCTTGACCGAGCTGCTGCAGCGTGCGGATGAAGAAATCGGAAAAGCCAATGAAGATAAGGAAAAGGGCATTGCCGGCGCAGATGGCCGTTTGGCTCAGGCCGAAAACCGACACGCTGAACTCTTGGCCCGCCGAGAACGGCGCAGGCAGGAGCTGGAACGTCAGCGGTCGCTGTCCCTGCAGGCAGTGGAACGAATAGCGAGCGTCCTTGTCCTTCCTCATCCCGAGCGGGAGGCGCCGGATGTGCGCCGCATGCGACCGAACCTGGAGACCGAGGCCACCGCCATGCAAGTGGTGATGGAACATGAGCAAGCCCAGGGCCGCCAAGTTTACGACGTTCACGAAAAGAACCTGGGTTACGACGTTACCAGCTTGGACCTAAACTCCGGCGAGTTGCGGCTCATTGAAGTCAAGGGTCTATCCGCGGCGACAGGCACAATCCTCCTCACACCAAACGAAAGGCGCGTGGCCGAGGACCGCCGGGATTGCTACTGGCTCTATGTTGTTACCAATTGCGCCACCCATCCGATCCTGCAGGAGCCGATCAAAGACCCAGCCAGATTCCCCTGGCAGGAAGTGACCAAGGTCGCCCACTACTGGCTCGAAGTAAACGCCATGACGAGACCGATGATGGTCAGGGAGGATCGTGCGCCATATGGAAGGGAAAAGCCATGATAACCCTGCGGCTTTTTTCCCACGAGTTCGAATCCGTTCCGGCCGCCACTTCCTGGTACCTCGCCGATCTCGGCGAGGCGCGTGGAAAACAGGAATTGTTCACCCGCCAATCGCCGCAGCGTCTCAAGGTTCTCCGGGAGCACGCACTCATTGAAAGCGCTGTTTCATCAAACCGGATCGAGGGCGTGGAAGTCGATCAATCCCGAATCGCCACCATCGTTTTCGGCCGGCCTCTGCTGCGGGACCGTGACGAGGAGGAAGTCCGGGGGTACCGGCAGGCCCTGACATGGATTCATGAGCAGGGCGAGAAAATTCCGATATCGGAAGAAACCATTTTACAACTCCACCGTATGACACGCGGGGAGATCTGGGATGCGGGAAAATACAAGGAAAAAGATGGCGACATCATCGAAAAGTTTCCGGATGGCAGGTCGCGGGTCCGCTTCAAGACGGTTCCGGCTAAGGACACGCCGATCTGCATGCGGGATCTTGTCGAGTTGTACGACGATGCCGTCAAGGATCGAAAAGTCCCGCCTCTTGTCCTTTTAGCCGCCTTCAACCTGGATTTTCTGTGCATCCATCCGTTTCGTGACGGCAACGGCCGGGTGTCCCGGCTTCTGATGCTCCTTCAATGTTACCATCTCGGTATCGAGGTCGGGCGATATATCAGCCTGGAGCGCCTTATTGAACAGCACAAGGAACGTTACTACGAAACCCTTCAGCAAAGCTCCCAGGGCTGGCATGAGGGCAAGCACGACCCGTGGCCATACATCAATTATCTCTTGTCGATTTTGAAAATGGCTTACAAGGAATTTGAAGACCGTATGGGCCGGATCAAGTCTCCACGAGGCGCTAAAACGGGATTGATCGAAAAGGCCGTGAGGGATTTTTCTTCGGAATTTTCGGTAAGCGATTTGGAGAGAGCCTGTCCGGGTGTAAGCCGGGATATGGTTCGCAGGGTCCTTCGGGATCTTCAGGCCAGAGGTGATGTCGAATGTCTCGGGCGAGGCCCCGGGGCTCTGTGGCGCAAAAGGGAAAAGAGGTAATATCCTTAAAAGAGGGTAATAAAGAGGGTAATATCGAATGTTTTGGGTAATGAATTGGGCAATAACAAAGAATTGTATCCCATGACAAAACTTCCTGACAAAGCACCCCGTTCCGATCTTCTTCTATATCAAACAGAGGACGGCCGCACGCGCATCCAGGTGCGGATGGAGAATGAAACGGTCTGGCTGACGCAAAAGCTCATGGCCGATCTGTTTCAGAAAGATGTCCGAACCATCAACGAGCATATCCGGAACATTTACGAGGAGGGGGAGCTTTCACCAGAGGCAACTATCCGGAAATTCCGGATAGTTCAAAAACATGCCGGCAAAATCAGCCATGAGGCGGCCATCGAAAAAGCACGCAACGAATACGAAAGGTTCCGGAAACAGATGCTGGACGCGCCCTCTCCCGTGGAGCGGCATTTTATAGAAGCGGTCCGGGAGGTCAAGAAACTGGAGAAGGGCAAACCAAGAAGCATAAAGAATATGCGAAAGCACAGTGTCAGGAAAGGGAGTAAGGGATGAAACATCGATGTGCGGTTCATAATCGAGGACAAAACGGATGATCCCCAAGGAATGCAAGCGCCTGGCGGAGGTGGACTTCGCCTTGTCGGCCGTCAACGACGCCTGCGTCGAGGAGAACAATCGCAAGACCCGCGTGGCCAGCGGCCACCTCTCGCTTCTCCACTCGTGGTGGGCGCGGCGACCGCTGGCCTCCTGCCGGTCGCTCCTCCTGACGCTGCTTCTTCCCGACCCGTGCGACCCGCTTTGTCCGACGGAATTCAAGGCAGCGGCGCGCAAGGCGCTCCAGCAGCACAGGAAGGTCGGCCCGAAGGACGCCGACATTCAGAAAGCGCTTCTGGCCTTCGTGGCCGACATCGCCAACTGGGATATCGTGCGCGTGGCGGGCTACGTTTCTACGGCTCGCGAACTGGTAAAGGCCGCACACGGTTCGGTTCCGCATGTCTTGGACCCGTTCTCCGGCGGCGGCTCCATCCCGCTGGAAGCCCAGCGTCTCGGTTGCGAGGTGACCGCCTCGGACGTGAACCCGGTCGCGTGGCTCCTCCTCAAGATCGCTCTCGAATGGTGCGGCCGCAAGGGGCAGGAACTCGCCGACCTCTTCGAGGAATGGGCCGAATGGACGCTCAAGGAAGCTGAGAAACGCCTTGTCGAATACTATCCGGCGGACGCGCAAAGGCGGAAGCCGCTCGCCTATCTCTGGGCGCGGACCGTGCAGTGCGAGGCCGCCGGGTGCGGGGCGCGGATTCCGCTCGTCCGCAATCTGGTGCTCTCAACATCAAAGGGCCGGAAGAAGGCCCTTCGTATCGTTTATCAGAAGGGCTCACTTGAGCCGCGCGTCGAGGTTTTCATGCCTTCCAGCGACAAGGAAGTCGAGCGCGGCACGGTCGCCGGGAACAACGCCACCTGCCCGAAGTGTCACATGGTCACGCCACGCGAGCGCGTTCAGGCGCAACTGCGCGATAAACGCGGTGGAGCGGATGACGCGGTTCTACTGGCGGTGGTTCGGGGAAATACAAGTGGACATGGGAAGGATTACGAGGCACCGAATCGTCACGACATGGAGGCCTTCTTCAAGGCGGCCACAAAGTCTAAGTCCATCAAGATCGAAATGCCACCGGCTCCGCCGGAGGGCGACACGGGTTTCCGCCCTCGTCCATACGGCATCACCAACTGGGCCGACGTCCTCGCCCCGCGCCAGCGGTTCTCGCGCTGGGTGTTGCATGAGGTCATCGAGGACGCGCTCAAGGAAGCGGCCAAGAAGACCAAGGACAAAGACCTGCTCGACGCCCTCGCCGCCTGCCTCTACGCGGCCTACTCGGACAACGGGCAGTACCACACCTCGCTCTGCGTCTGGCTCTCGGAAGGTGTAAAGTCCATTTTCATACAGGGTTCCGGCGTCCCCATGCGCGCCGACTTTGTGGAAGGCAATCCCTTGAGCCCGAACTGCGAGGGGCTGGGCTACTCCATCCGTAGCGTCCAGAGCGCCCTGCGAAACCTTTCCGCCATCCGCTACCAGCCCTCTTCGCCGCTCCTGGCGAACGTGCTGGATGCGGTCCTGCCGGAGGAATCGGTGGACGTGGTCTTCACTGATCCGCCCTACGCCAACCAGATTCCCTACGCGCACCTCTCCGATTTCTTTTACGGCTGGCTCCGCCTTGGGCTTCGAAACCGCCTGCCGCAGGCTTTCACGGCCCCAGAGACCGAGAAGGCCCGCGAACTGACCGAAAACCGCGCCGTCAAGGACGGCGGCGTGCATGACCGCCAGTGGTACGAGAGTCACATGTATGAGGCTTTTGCCCAGATGAAGCGGGTCATCCGCGAGGACGGTGTGGCTTCCGTGGTCTTCGCCCACAAGGACACCGACCGCTGGGAGGCGCTCGTCTCGGCGCTGGTGCAGGCGGGTTGGCGCACGACCGGCTCGTGGCCCATCGCCACCGAACGCAGACAACGAATGCGCGGCCAGGGCTACGCGGCGCTTGAAACCAGCGTCCACCTCGTCTGCCGCCCGCGCCCCGACGATGCGCCGGTAGGCGACTGGGGCGAAGTCCTCCGCGAGCTTCCCAATCGTGTCGGCGACTGGATGGAACGTCTCCAGGGTGAAAACATACGCGGGGCTGACTTGGTTTTTGCCTGCATCGGGCCGGCACTGGAGATATTCAGCCGATACCGAAAGGTTGAGACTGCCGACGGCAGCGAGGTCAAGCTCACCGAGTACCTGAAAAAGGTCTGGGAGGTCGTAGGACGCACGGCCCTCGAACAAATTCTCGGGACAGCAGAGGCCCGGGCTCGAAACGGCATGGCAGGAGTCCTGGAAGAGGATGCACGTTTGACGGCTCTTTTCCTCTGGACGATCCAAGCCACCAATGGGAATGATGAAGGGAAAAGTAAAAAGGAAAAAGGTAAAAGTGATGAAGCAGAAGATGAGACTGATGATATAGACGACGACGAAGATTCTCCGAGGGGCAAAACCAAAGGCTACAGCCTGGTCTTCGACGTGGTTCGCCGTTTTGCGCAGCCTTTGGGCATTGATCTTCCAAAATGGGAGGGCCGTGTGATCGAGACGAAGAAAGGCGTGGTCCGACTCATGGCGGTTTCAGAACGGGCAAGGCAGCTTTTTGGCTCCGCAGGCATGGAGTCTGCGGTTGAAGAGCTTCTTGCACCTTCGCCAACAGGTCAAATGATGCTTCCCGGCTTCGAGGAATCGGCAGCCGATAACAAGCAAAAAATACGGAGTCGGGGACGGGGTCGGCAAATCAGCATTGATGATCCCGCTGAAATGGATGCGTCTGCCACCACCCTCGACCGGGTGCATGCAGCCATGCTGCTTCAGGCCGGCGGGCAGGCCAATGCCTTACGGATGCTCATCAAGGCCGAACAGGATCGCGGTCCGGACTTCCTGCGCCTGGCCAATGCCCTGTCGGCGCTCTATCCGTCAGGGAGCGAGGAAAAGCGCCTGCTGGATGCCATGCTGTTGGCGGCGCCGCGATAAGGAGAAAGTCATGCTGAAACGATTGCATGTTACGAATTTCAAGTCCCTTGCGGATATGACCATCGAACTGCCGCACTTTACGGTATTATTCGGGCCGAATGCGGCCGGCAAAAGCAACTTCCTTGATGCTGTCCAGGCGCTTTCGCGCATTGGAACGCTGAGAACACTTTCGGATGCGATGTCGGAACCCATTCGCGGATATCCCATCGAATTTTTCTCCTTTCCCCCGGGAGGCTTGCAGGACCTGCTGAATTCAAAAAGCCCGAAGTTTTCTCTCGAAGCAGATCTGACGGTCGGGAGCAGCTCCTACCGCTACCGTGTGGAGGTTGCCATAGAACCCGATTCGGGCGGCTTAAGCGTGAAGGACGAATATCTGGCGCAGCTTGGCGCCAGGGGCGAACCCAAGGGACGGCCATCCATCGAACGGGTGGCCGATAGTCTCCACATCCGCAGAAAAAGTAAACCGGCCCATCCACGTCAGGAAACGGTCGGACTGAATCACTCCATCCTTTCGGACCAGAGGCTTGGAGGCGTCGAATACCGAGCCATCGAACGGGCACGGCAGGAACTATCCGGATGGCGGACATATTATTTGGATCCCCGTGTCGCCATGCGGGCGGCCCAGCCGCCCTCCGATGTTCAGGATATAGGTGTGCTCGGTGGTGAGATCGCACCTTATCTCTACCGGCTTCGCGCAGACTATCCCAAGCATTTCCAGGCGGTATCTCGAACACTTAAATCACTGGTGCCTAATGTAGAAAGGATGGACGTCGATCTGGACAAACGTCGGGGCACACTCGACATCCTGGTTCGTCAGGACGGCATCGATTATTCCTCCCGAATTGTCTCGGAAGGCACCCTGAGGGTGCTGGCCTTATGCGCCATCGCGGTCAATCCCTGGGGCAGTTCACTGCTGACATTCGAGGAACCTGAAAACGGTGTTCATCCCCGACGGCTCGAGCTGATCGCCGATCTCTTGCTGTCATTGGCCGTGGATGGAAACCGGCAGGTAATTGTCACCACGCATTCGCCGCTCTTCTGCGATGCAGTATTGCGAAGAGCGCGATCATATCCAACCCAGATCGGGTTATTCAATGTGCGTCGCAGAGGGCATGCAACCGTGGTTCGATCCTTCGATGTCTCTGGGCCGCTGTTCAGAGATTTGGAAATTGCGCAAGCGCTGACAGCGGGTACCGAGGACGGACTGTTCGAGAACCTTTTGCTGCGGGGGGTGCTCGATGAATAGATCTCTGATTGTCGATCTTTTTGTCGAAGACCGCGCACACGAGGAGTTCCTCAAGCCCCTTATCCATCGGATCGCTCGGGATGAAAATGTTATCGTCACCGTCCGGCCGCGATCAGCGCGAGGAGGTCACGGACGCGCCATTCGCGAGTATGAAGTTTACCAGAAGATACTGGAAAAGGGCCTGATGAGCGATGAGCAGCCGGATGTGATCGTCGTCGCCATCGACGGCAACTGTGCTACATTCAACAAGAAGCGGGACGAAATCATTGACTCAACCAAGGCATTGTTCAGGGAGCGTCTCGTTACCGCATGTCCTGACCCCCATGTCGAACGATGGTATCTGGCAGACCCGGAATCGTTTTACCAAGTCGTTGGAACCATGCCGAAGGTCGAAAAGCGTAAATGTAAACGAGATTACTATAAAAACATTCTTGTTCAAGCCATTCGAAGCGCTGGGCATCCAATCAACCTCGGCGGGATTGAATTCGCCCCGGAATTGACCGAGGCGATGGATCTGTATCGGGCAGGCCAAAATCATCATTGTCTGAAGGCACTCATTGATGGATTGAGAGCCAAATTCAGACAGGCCGACCAGGCATAGGAGAGGGCTCACTATGGAACCGTGGTACAAGATCGCTACGCCGCGCAAGGAAGTCCGCGAGGGCCGGTCGTTCAACCCGGATGAATTCGCCATCCACCTCGAGCAGGTCATCGCCAAGACTGCCCCGGAAGATTACCGGGAACCGGCCAAGTTTTTCAGCCGCACATGTTTTACCCGGGCGCTTCGTGAACACGCTGGCATGGTGCTGCGTCGGCTCTCCGGCGAGACGGTGAATACCGCACCGGTCATGACCCTGATTACGCAATTTGGCGGTGGTAAAACCCATACACTCGCGGCGCTTTATCACTTGGCAACCAATGGGGAAAAAGCGGCGGAATACTCAGGTGTCGGAGAACTGCTTTCGGAAGCTGGCATCAAAACCGTGCCGGCGGCGCGTGTCGCGGCGTTTGTGGGCAATGCCTGGGACCCCCGGGAGGGTCGGGAAACGCCCTGGATCGATGTGGCATGGCAGCTTGCCGGGAACGAAGGGGTCAGGGAACTCGGCCCTGCGGCGAAGACAACACCGCCGGGGACCGAGGCCCTTGCCCGTGTTTTTCAAGCGGCGGGCGGACCGGTACTTCTGCTTTTTGACGAGGTATTGAACTTTCTAAACCGCCATCGGGGTATGGCGGAGCAGTTCCATGCCTTCATTCAGAACCTGACCGTGGCCACCACCGGCACCACACAGGGCGCGGCGGTCATCAGCCTGCCGCGCAGCCAGGTCGAGATGACCGACTGGGATATGCAGTGGCAGGACAAGATCACGAAGGTCGTCCGCCGGGTGGCCAAAGACCTCATCGCGAACGATGAAACCGAGATCAGCGAAGTGGTGCGCCGCCGACTGTTTGAGGACATCGGCAGCGAACGGGTTCGAAAAGCCGTCTGCAAGACATATGCGGATTGGTGCTTTGAACGTCGCGCCCAACTCCCGCCGGAATGGACGGCAGTGGACAGCGCCGCAACAGAGTCCAAGGCAAGAGAGTATCTGCGCGGTCGTTTTGAGGTTTGCTACCCATTCCATCCGGCTACCCTTTCTGTGTTCCAGCGCAAATGGCAGGCCCTTTCGCAGTATCAGCAGACCCGCGGGACCCTTGCCATGCTCGCGCAATGGATCTCCTGGGCATATCGCACAGGCTTCACTGAAGCCCGGCGAGAGCCGCTGATCACCCTTGGGTCAGCGCCTTTGGAAGTCCCGGAGTTTCGAAGTGTTGTGCTCGGACAGCTTGGCGAATCCCGGCTTGTGGCGGCCATCGATTCTGACATTTCCGGAGCACAGTCTCACGCCAGGTCGCTGGATGTGGATACAAAGGGCGCATTACAGAACATTCACCGACGCGTAGCGACAACCATTCTGTTTGAATCCTCAGGCGGACAGATTGACAAGGTGGCACACCTGCCGGAGCTGAGATTCGCCCTTGGGGAGCCCGAGGTCGACACCACATCCGTGGACACAGCGGCCTTTTCTCTCGAAGACAAGTCGTACTTTATCCGGCGGGTCGGTTCGGACGGTTTCAAGATCAGCCACCAGGCGACCATGAAGAAGGTGGTGAGCGACCGGCGGGCATCGCTGGACGAAGACACCGAAATCAGGCCGGCCATGCGGATAATTATCCAAAAAGAGTTTGACCGAGGGGCCAGCCTTCCGATTGTGCCCTTCCCGGCAGATGGGGCCTCCGTACAGGACACACCGAAACTCACACTCGTTGTGGTCGAGCCGGAATCAGAATGGACGGGCAGCGGCCCGCTGCGATTGCAGATAGCGGAATGGACAAGACAGCGAGGAAAGTCGCCGAGGCTTTACCCCGGATCGCTTGTGTGGTGCATAAGAAAGCCTGGGCGCGACTTCAGGGAAAAGGTGGAGTTGTGGCTCGCCTGGAAGCGGGTGGCCAAGGAGATCGCAGAGGGAACGCTCGGCGGGGACTTCGACCGTGCTGATCGGGCGGAACTTCATGCCAAGGTATCCGATGCTGAAGATGCCGCCAAAGACGAGGTCTGGGGAGGATATCGATTTGTGGTCATCGCTGACCAGCAGGAGCCGGATGGTCTTAAGACCATCGACTTGGGGGCCGGGCATTCAAGTGGCAGTGAAACACTTTGCGGGCGCATAATCACCGCGCTGAAATCTCAAGCCCTGCTCAATGAATCCGTAGGGGCCGGCTACATCGAGCGGAACTGGCCCCCTGCGCTACGGGAATCAGGTGCCTGGCCGCTTTCAAGCCTCAGACAAAGCTTCCTGAATGGATCATTAACACGTCTTCTTGATCCGGACACGATCCTCAGAAGCAAAATCGTCGAGTTCGTTTCAAGGGGTGACTTTGGGTTAGCCTCGGGCGTGAAACCTGATGGCAACTATCAACGCGTGCTCTTCAGAGAGACTACTGATCCAGCGGATGTCACCTTTGAATCCGGTGTCTTCCTTCTTCTGAAGGCCAAAGCGATTGGATTTAAGGCCCCACCAGAACCGGTTCCGCCTGGCAGTGAAGAACCGGTTTCGACGCCGGAGTTATTGCCGCCGCCCGAGCCCGGACCGGGATCAGAGCCGCCGTGCCTGCCGGCAGGCAGGGAACCTGCACCAGACCTTGGCACAAAGGCATTTCGGATTCATGGAGATGTTCCACCCGAGATATGGAACCGGCTTGGGACTAAAATCCTGCCAAAGCTGCGGAGTGGCACAGACCTTAAAATCGGTATTGATTTTTCAGTAACCATCGACCGGCAACTCGAAAGAACATTCGAAGCCGATTTGAAGCAGATATTTGAAGACCTCGGCCTGACAGGACGCGTTCAGTTCGAGTAGATACCAGAGGCTGGGTAAAAGCATGCAGATAGTCTTGAGCAGAGATAAGACATGAGAAGCTGAGGCAGGAGAAGACTGATGACTGGCCCAAGGGAAAGCTCGAAAAAAGCAGCATGGTCAGGCCGTGTCGTGGCCGTCCAGCCCCGCATCCGGCTCACGCGGTCTTTCGATGAGCGGTCCCACAGTTACCTGGGGTACGTGCTTCATATTAACGGGATTTGCGGCAGGGATGCCGGCGAATTTCTGATTGCGGTCGGTGAAGCTGCGCACGAAAAGCACCGGTTTCAGACAGGCATGGAACTGAGCGGTTACTCCGTGCCGGTCGAAGACCCCCGCAAGGAGACGGCGGCGCTCTACAAGACGAGCGGGCTCAAGGTCGTCAGGAATGCCGAGGGTGAAACTCCTGCCGGGCCGCCTTTCCTTGGAGTGCCTCCGAACCTGGCAACCTACCGCAGCCGTGGGCATCGCCGTCTGAACACCCGGACTTATGATGCCAAGTGCACGACCTGTATCTGGGGCTGCCGGATGCCGGTGGAAATGATCATCGACCAGTGGAATCCGTCAAAAAAGCAGTACCGGTTCGAAACCTTCTGCTACGGCCCGAAAAGCTGCCCCTTTTACCGGCCCGGGCCCGTGCGCAAGGTTCCGGGGCGCAAAGGCATGTCCTACACCGAGGAGGACTGGGTCGACGAAGACGCCACCGCCCACCGGGGTCCAAATGATTGAGGATTGAGGAACTTGCGACAAACTCACGACTCGACTTGCAACATACCCATTGGGTAGAGTAGTTGGGAAAATGAGATTGACGCCGCTTCCGGTCCGCCGGGAACGGCCCGCTCTTTGATAATTCGTGATATTAGAAAAATTTAGGGACCTGAAGGCTAATGGAGAATGGTTATGAAGAGGGTTGCACATGGGGAGCCAAAATTCAATCCGCTGATTTCAGCGGTTCTTATTTAACGCAAGACCCCGTGGGTTGATCCCCACGGGGTCTTGTCGTTTATGCCCTGTCTTCGCCGACTTACGCCCGCCCGCACATTTGCCCTGATTCTCCATTTCGAAACCCAGCGCCTGGGGTTCGGGTGCAACCCTGGGGGTTGCGCGCGCTCTCCGAAAATGTCCTTTCCGAATTCTCCCGTTCTCCGTTTTTCGAGTCGCCTTGTTTAACAGCCCGGTTGCATCCGGGCACCCGCTTGGATATTTCGAACAACGCCAGGGTGCATATGTCGGGATTCAGGGCAATCCCTTATGACGCCGCACGTTAAGCGCCTTCCATTCGAGAAGCGGCTGGGATTGTATGCGTCGCTGAAGAGATTCGTCGGCGGTCAAAAGCGTGGGGTCGATCACCCCTCGGTCCAGCAGTAAATCCAAGAACGCCCGCTCGGGGTCCGTGAAAGGCAGCACGGCGGATAGACCTTCACGGCATTCCCTTACAAGACGCTCTCCGTATTCGGCCGGCTCCGCTTGGACCTCGGCCGCATTGACGCGCAGCGTAGGGACCAACCGCCTGGCCAAATCCATGGCGTCGAAGTCCACATCGTCCGAGGAGACCGTCCTCCAATCCTTCCTGTTCATCGCGCCGTAGACCATGAATCCGATACGAAGGCGGTGGGAATCGAGGTTTTTCATTCGGAGAATCCGATGGCTGTCGAACAGGTCCCGCACCTGCCTGCGCGACAACAACGCCGCAAGCTTCCCGGCCGCCAGTTCATGGCGATCCAGCACGGGAATCCCTATGGCCCGCCAAGTCCCGACGGAATGAGAGTCGCTGGTCACCACCGGCCATAACGGGACACGGAACATGAAATTGATGTCCACTTCGAGGTTCCCGCTCCGGCCGGGGGCGCTTTCATACCTGGTTTTGATAACCTAAAATTGACCAGGAAAAGGGGCGAGTGATAACCGAAAATTGACCATCTTGGGCGGTTGTCCTCCTGGTAAGTTGGCGTGAACAGAAGCCAACGAGAAGGGAGGAAGAGGAGTGCTCAAGATGGACCAGTACGAACTGATCAGGACGGGGTACCGAGTGTACGGGAAGAGCATCAGCGAGCTGGCACGTCTGACAGGTCATTCCCGTAATACGGTGAAGAAGGCCATTCGGGGCGAACCTTGGGGATACAGGGAGCGTGAGCATCAGGCGTTTCCGGCCTTGGGGGAGCATCTGGCGGTGATCGACGGGTGGTTGGAGGGCGACCGGGATAAACCTTGCAAGCAAAGGCATACGGCGCGTCGGATCTACCATCGGTTGATTGAAGAACAGGGCTTTAAAGGCAGTGAATCCACGGTGCGCCGGTATGTGAGGCTGGCCAAGATGCAGCTTGGGATGGGGGGTTCCTGCGCGTTCATACCCTGTGATCCCGAAGCGGGCTATGAAGGGGAGGTGGATTGGGGCGGTGCGATCGCGCTGATAGGGGGCGAGGCGCAGCGTCTGAAGTTTTTTTGCATGCGCAGCAAGTATTCGGGCAAGCACTTTGTGCGGTTCTATCCCTGCGAACGGCAACAGGCGTTTTTTGATGGCCATGAGCAAGCGTTTGCGTTTTTCGGGGGAGTTTTCCCGATTCTGATTTACGACAACTTGGCAGCAGCGGTTCGCAAGGTCATGCGGGGCAAAGATCGTCAGGAACAGGAAGCCTTTTCGAAGTTTAAGGCCTATTACAGTTTCGATGCGCGCTTTTGCACTCCCGGCAAGGCCCACGAAAAAGGAGGCGTTGAGGGCTTGGTGGGACTGGCTCGGCGCAACTACATGGTACCGGTTCCGGAGGCCGAAAGGCTCGAAGAGCTCAATGAAAAGGTTTTGCAGCAGTGCTTATCCTACGGGAGCCACAAGATGGCGGGCCGAGATCGGACCGTGAACGTGTTGTACGAAGAAGAAAAGAAGCACCTTTTGCCCCTTCCGCAGGAAGGCTTCAGCAATGTGAAGTGTTTGGATGGGCGCGTCGACAAATACGCCACGGTGGTCGCGGACAAGAATCGTTATTCGGTACCGAGTGCTTACGCGGGTTTCAAGGTCAAGGTGCTGCTTTACGTGGATCGGGTGGAGATTTTCAGCAACGGGAAAAAGATCGCCGATCACGAGCGGATGTACGGCAACAACAAGTGGTGCCTCCATGCGGATCATTATCTTGAGCTGATCCAACAGCGGCCGCGGGCATTCCATAGCGCGAGGCCCATTCGGCAATGGCGGGAGAGTTGGCCGAAATCCCTTCATGTTCTTCTGGAGCGGTTTTGCCAGGCCCAGGGAGAGACGAAGGGGATCAAGGATTTCGTCAATGTGCTCATGTTGTACCGAGATCATTCCGCCGAAGCGATAGAAACCGCCGTAGAGCTGGCCGGCAAGAACCGAGTGAGCACCAGCGAAGGCGTCCGTCACCTTCTGGCCCCAAAAGACAGCGGCGACGGCACCATCGAGTGCTTGAGCGGCTGGCCATCGTTGCCTCCCGGCGATGTGGCCGTCTACGGGCAACTGGGAGGTGTGTCATGAAGCCGAGCACCTTGGTGGCTTTGCAGGCCAACCTGAAGGCGTTGAACCTTTCAAGAGTGGCTCAGAACCTGGATGTTTTGCTGCGTCAGGCCAAAGAGGGCGGGATCGGCTGTGATGAGTTTCTTCTGGAGTTGACGCACGCCGAACTTCAAGCCAGGGCGGAAAGCCGGCTGAGTCGGCGAATCAAGGAATCCAGATTCCCCCTTCTCAAGCCCCTTGAAACCTTCGATTTCGATGCTGTACCGGACCTGGATGTGAGGCTCTTTCGAGAGCTTGTGCAGGGCGACTATATCCAGCAACGGCGCAACGTCATTTTCCTTGGCCGAAGCGGCACCGGCAAGACCCATATGGCGACGGCCCTGGGGATCGAGGCCTGCCGGCAAAACTATCGGACCCGGTTTGTGACCTGCTACGGGCTGGTCAACGAACTGGTGGAGGCCAGAGAACAAAGAGCACTGCAGCGTTTGATCCAAAAATACGTTCGCTACGATCTGCTGATCCTGGATGAACTGGGCTACATTCCGTTTTCCAAAGAAGGTTCGGAGTTGTTGTTCCAGGTCTTGGCGGAACGCCACGAGAAAGGCTCCGTGATCATCACCACGAACCTTGGGTTTGCCGATTGGACCCAGGTCTTTGGGGATCCAACTATGACGGCCGCCCTGTTGGACCGTCTCACCCACAAAGCCCATATCATCCACTGCAGCTGGGAAAGTTACCGCCTCAAACAGAGCCTGAGGTCCAAAGCCAAACACACGGAGCAAAGACCTACCCATGAAAGTGTCGCCTAGAGCCGCCGCTTCGGGCCGCCTCCGACGAGTCTCGGTTGGACCCATTCTCGGCGGCCCTGCGCGGCTCAGATCGTTGCCGGGCGGAAGTAAAACCCAAGCCGCACACCGCGGCCACATGAGCGAGAAAGCTGTAGACACGCGAGGGACCCACAGACCCTGGATCAGGCAACTTTGAGGAAGGGGTGCCCCGCATGCAGCAAACGCCTCCCAGAAAATTCAATGGCAGGGTGGCAAACCCCATGTCATCCTAAACCAAGCAGAGCTCAGGGTGGTCAAAATTCGGTTGTCACAGATGGTCAATTTTCGGTTGTCACTACGACATACCGCAACGACCACTTGCCTCCGGCGTGTTCTTCAGGCATCCGCCTGACGGTAAAGCCCTCCCGAGCGAAGACCGCTTGAACAGCCTGCTCGACCTTGGGACGCTCGGCGAGCATGCCGTCACGATCTTCGGCTCCCACGTAGTTCAGATCGATGTCGACGGAGAGCCGGGGAACATCGAAGACGAAAAGATTCAAGGCCGTTCCGCCCTTGAGGACCAACTTCCCTTTGAGGAAAGGGTGGCTTCGCATGGCATCGAGCAGCCCAAGCAGGTGAGCGACCTTTTCGAGCACATCCGGTCTGAAGCCCGTTGCCTGCGCTTCGGCGGCCAGCTTCTCTGGGGAGATTTTCATAGTACCTCCCCCCATGCCCGTTCGAGCACTTCCCTTGGAACTACCAGGTTCCATTTCGATACGAGGCGACCGGATGTCCGCTTGGCTCGGTCCAGATAATGCGGTTGCCGGGGCCGCAGATCGTGAAGGGCCTTGAGGTGACGGTCCTCCACCATCAACGGTTCGCGGTGCTGTTCGAGAAAGAACCCCACCTTCGCCCCGGTGGTCGCGTTTCCGAGCAGGAGCGCGTACTCCACGACCTTGTCGAGGTCGAAGAACTCGACCGACTCCAGCGACCGCCAGATTTCCTCCCAGCTTCCCGAAAGGTCCGGACGATCCAGGACGTCCACCAAGGTCCGCTCCAGGCTCGCGACCCGTAGCTCCATTCCGGCGCGCTCTGGGGTCGAAACGCCGACGTGGACTTTTCCCGCGCGGAGGAGAGTGTGTGGGAACCTCGTTCCCCGGAAAACATGGGAGCGGAACGTCAGAGGTCCAAGCGGGCGCGATGCCGAGTACGTGATGTGTGTATAAACCGAGTAAGCCTTTCCGTGAAACTCCAGCGCCGTATGGTGCGACAACACCGAATCCGGCGTCAGCTTCGCGGCGACGAGGAACGGATCGACCGGATACGAATCGGTGTCCGCTCCCGGCGGGATGACGGCATACAATCCGCGGCGTACCCGAACGACGTGTCCGGCCTTCCGGTGGTACGCCAGGAGCGCCTCCTGGGCCCGCCCGCCGACGTCACCATGGGACGACAGATGTTGGGCCAGTTCCTCTCCGGTGAAAACCGGGTGCTTTCGGAAGAACTCATCATGTTTCATTTTCGGCATCCTTGACCTTGTTTCACGTTACACACAACAATACCGTGTTTTTCTCGTAACAATGTCAAGTAAAAGTATGGGTTTGTTGACATCATCACGTGAAACCCATCTAAAACTATGGGTTTCGCGTGCGTGTGTCAAACGCTTCTTGCGCCGGCCCACCGACGTTCCTTCCCGGCCTCCGGCGTTTTCGTGAGACAAAACCGCCGGGACGCAAGGAGGCGCGTCATGAGAGTGCTGATCCGAAACACCGCCCTCGACGGGCGGCCGCTGGAAGGCGACGGCGAGGTCTTCACCGGGGAGACGGTGACCGACGTGGTCCTGGCCATGAAAGGAGCCACGCTCTTTTCCGACCAGCGGGACCTCGAGGACTACATTGACATGGTCCTGCGCAACGCCAAGATGCTGGCCGGTGTCGAGCTTACGGTCCGGGGCGACACGCCCGAGGAAAAGGCCGCATCCTTCCTCGATGCCCTGATCAAACATGGCCTTGCCGAGGTGCAGGACGACAAACCCGCACGGATACCGATTCCCGCCTTGGTCTGGCAGGGCATCGACGCGGACCGGCTCTCGGGGTTGACCAACGTGCTCGACCGGCCGGTCGTCGCCCGGCTGGCCGGAGAGCTCGGATATCCCGATGCCGCGCGCTGGATCGAGGAGCATCCGAGCCAACCCCCGACCGGCTTACGAAGAAGGGCACAGGCGCGCCCTGTGGCCCCGTGTACGGGGAGATTCTCACCTTCGACGATCCCGTTGATCCGCCTTCCGGCCATTGACCGGCTGGAGGGGTTTCACCCCGGCGGTCCCTGCCTCTACCGCCGCGTCCTGGTCCCTGTCCGGGCAAACGCAACCGTTCTTCCGACCTGGCTTTACGTGGTGGGGGATCGCTGGACCGGGAGCGTCAAGGAGCTAACCGGAGAAATTTGGCGCTGATCTTCCCCAGTTGCTTCTGAAAAGCGCTTGACAGCAACTGTCAACAACTGTAAATTATATGATTCATATGAGCCATGTTGGGTCGAACTTTGCCTTGAGACCAGAGAGGTGCGCTTGATGGATGAAAAACCAGGTGACGTACTGACCATCGAAGAGTTGGCCGCCTACCTGAAAATACCGAAGTCGACGCTCTACAAGCTCGTTCGGGAAGGCAAGATCCCCTCCCAGAAAATCGGCCGGCACTGGCGTTTCAGAAAAGGAGCCATTGACCACTGGCTTGAAGAAACGCGAGCAAACGAGCCCGGTTCAGGAGGAGATCGCTAATGGCGAAACCACTCGGCGACAGAGTCATACGAAGAATTGGACAGGCTGCCGAGCTGTACCACCGGCTTGTCATCCTGGTGGCCCCGGCCGGTTCGGGCAAGACCGCCGCGCTCCAGGATGTTCATGAGCGTACGGCGGCTCCTCTGGTCAATGTGAACCTCGAACTGTCTCGGCGCATGCTCGAACTCACCGAGCGCCGGCGGGCGTTGCAGTTGCCCCGCCTCCTCGCGGAGATCGTGGGCGCATCCGCAGCCGATGTGGTTCTTCTGGACAACGTCGAGGTCCTCTTCGATGTCTCGCTCAAGCAGGACCCGTTGCGGCTCCTGCAGGGGCTCTCCCGAAACAAAACGGTGGTCGCGGCCTGGAGCGGAGAAATTAGGACTGAGGGACGAGGACTGAGGACTGAGTCAGAAGTTGATCCCGACTCATCGCTCATCACTCAGTCCTCATCACTCTATCTGGTCTATGCGACGCCGGACCACCCGGAGTTCAGGCGCTATCCGATACGCGATTTTTTGGTGGTAAGTCCGGGAGTGGCTGCATGAAATGGAACCGCGAATAGACGCTAATAGACGCGAATCAAGTTCAATTATATTCGTGTTCATTAGTGTTCATTCGCGGTTGGTGTTCATTCGTGGTTGGAGGCGGTTCCATGAAATACGTAGACCTGATCCAATTCGAGCCTATCGAGTCCGTGGTCCAGCTACGGGACGCCGACGAGGCCGCCGCTGCCCGGCAGCTTGTCCAGACCTATGTCATCTCCGGAGAGATGGCCGAGAAGCTGATCAATCTGGTCGTTCCCCAGCTTCAGTTCGACCGGCCCATGGACAACAAGGGGCTGCTGGTCGTCGGCAACTACGGCACCGGTAAATCGCACCTCATGTCCGTGATCTCCGCCCTGGCTGAAAACGGCGATCTCGCAACGCATCTGAACGACAAGAGCGTGGCCGGCGCCGCGGGCAAGATCAGCGGGCGCTTCAAGGTGGTCCGAACCGAGATCGGCGCGACCACCATGTCCCTGCGCGACATCCTCGTCGCCGAACTCGAAGAGCACCTGGCCGCAATGGGCGTGTCTTATTCCTTCCCGCCCGCGGATAAGGTGTCCAACAACAAGCGTTCCTTCGAAGAGATGATGGCCGCGTTCCACCAAGAGTATCCGGACCATGGCCTGCTCCTGGTCGTGGATGAGCTGCTGGACTATCTCCGTACCCGCAAGGACCAGGAGCTGATCCTCGATCTGAATTTCCTACGCGAGATCGGCGAGGTCTGCAAAGACCTGAGGTTCCGTTTCATCGCCGGTGTCCAGGAAGCCATTTTTGACAGCCCCCGTTTCGCCTTCGTCGCCGATAGCATCCGCCGGGTCAAGGACCGCTTCGAGCAAATCCTCATCGCCCGCAAGGACGTCAAGTTCGTGGTGGCCGAGCGTCTGCTCAAGAAAACCGCCGATCAGCAGGTGAGAATCCGGGAGTACCTGACCCCCTTCGCCAAGTTCTATGGCCGCATGAACGAGCGCATGGACGAGTTCGTGCGCCTCTTCCCCGTGCACCCGGACTACATCGACACCTTCGAGCGGGTCACGGCGGTGGAAAAGCGCGAGGTGCTCAAGACCCTGTCCCTGGCCATGAAGAAGCTCCTCAACCAGAACGTGCCCGACGACCGGCCCGGAGTCATCGCCTATGACGGCTACTGGACGATCCTGCGCGAGAACCCGTCCTTCCGCGCCGTTCCGGACATCAAGGCAGTCATCGATTGCAGCATGGTGCTCGAGTCGCGCATTCAGCAGGCCTTCACCCGCCCGGCATACAAGCCCATGGCGCTTCGCATCATTCACGCGCTCTCGGTCCACCGGCTGACGATCGGAGACATCTACGCGCCGCTGGGCGCCACGGCCGAGGAGCTGCGCGACACGCTCTGCCTCTTCCAGCCCGGTATCGAGGACCTGGGCGGAGACCCGGCCGACGACCTCTTGTCCCAGGTGGAAACGGTCCTGCGCGAGATCCACAAGACGGTCAGCGGGCAGTTCATCTCATTCAACCCGGACAACCGCCAGTATTACCTGGACCTCAAGAAGACCGACGACTTCGACGCGCTGATCGAGAAGCGGGCCGAGAGCCTCGATTCCTCGCAGCTCGACCGCTACTACTACGAGGCGCTCCGGCGGGTCATGGAATGCACGGACCAGACCTACGTCACGGGCTACAAGATCTGGCAGCACGAACTCGAATGGCTGGAGCGCAAGGCCGCGCGCCAGGGATACCTTTTCTTCGGCGCGCCTAACGAACGCTCCACAGCGGTGCCGCCGCGGGACTTCTACCTCTATTTCATCCAGCCCTTCGATCCGCCGCATTTCAGGGACGAGAAGAAAGCGGATGAGGTGTTTTTCCGTTTGAACCTGAAAACCGCGAATGAACGCGAATCGACGCGAATAGAAAAAGAGAATTCGAGTTCATTCGTGTCTATTCGTGGTTCTGATCCTGCCGAGGAATTCCGCACCGCGCTTCGAAGCTACGCCGCTGCCCTGGACCTTGCATCCACCGCGTCGGGCCATGCCAAGTCCACCTACGAATCCAAGGCATCGAACTTCCTCCGCGACCTCGTGCGGTGGCTCCAGAAGAACATGACCACGGCATTCGAGGTCACCTACCAGGGGCGCGCCAAGCTACTGACGGAATGGACTAAGGGTAGCGGGCAGAAATTCGCGTCCATTAGCGTTAATTCGCGGTTTAACTTCCGCGACCTGGTGAACACCATCGCAGGAATTTGTTTGGGTCCCCATTTTCAGGACCAGGCTCCCGAATATCCCTTCTTCTCGGTGCTCATCACGGGAGCGAACCGGGCCCAGGCCGCGCAGGACGCCCTGCGCGCCATCGCCGGACAGAACCGCACCAAGCAGGCCACTGCGGTGCTGGATGCCCTGGAGCTTCTCGACGGCGAGCGGCTCGATCCCTACCGGTCCAAGTACGCCAAACACGTCCTTGGCGTCGCCAAGAAAAAGGGCCACGGACAGGTGGTCAACCGTTCCGAGCTGATCCAGGACGTTCTCGGCGTGCAATACCTCGCGCCGCAATCGCTCCGCCTCGAACCCGAATGGGCCGTGGTGGTGGTGGCCGCGCTGGTCTACGCCGGTGAGGTGGTCCTCTCCATCCCGGGCAAGAAGTTTGATGCCACGGGTCTGGCGCAACTGGCCGGGACCGGCATCGATGAACTGGCCCAGTTCAAGCACATCGAGCGGCCCAAGGACTGGAACCTTCCGGCGCTTAAGGCGCTCTTCGAACTGCTCGGACTCACGCCGGGCATGGCGCAACTGGTCACCCAGGGCAAGGACGAGCCGGTTCAGGAGCTGCAAGCAAAAGTGACCAAATATGTCGAGGATATCGTTCGAACACAGCAGGCGTTGAGAGACGGCTTCCATTTCTGGGGCCAGAGACTCTATTCCGACTCGGAGCTCGCAACTCGGAAGTCGCAACTGGAAACGACGAAGTCGTTTCTGGAATCCCTGCAAGCCTACACCACGACCGGCAAGCTCAAGAACTTTCGCTATGACGCCTCGGAAGTAACCGCTCATCGGAGCGGGCTCGAATCGCTGGCCGAAATCAAATCGCTTGAGGAACTGGTGGCGGACCTCGGGTCCACGGCCTCGTACCTCTCCACCGCCGAGGCGGTCCTGCCTACCGGTCACGAGTGGATCGACAAGATGAACGCCGTTCGGACGGAAGTCCTCACGGCGGTCATGAGTCACGGGTCTCGGGTCTCGGGTCAAAAGGACTCTGGACGCGCGACTCGCGACCCGCGACCCGAATTGCAGCGCAAGCTCGGCGACCTCAAGAAGGCCTACTTGCTGGCCTACCTTTCCATGCACGCCAAAGCGCGTCTCGGCGTCAATGAGGACAAGCGCAAGGCCCAGCTCATGGGCGACGAGCGGCTCAAGGACCTGCAGAAGCTCTCCACCATCGACCTGATGCCGCGCCAGCACGTCTCGGATTTCCAGAATCGGCTCGCCGGATTAAGGAGCTGCTTTGCGCTTACCGAGCAGGAACTGGAAGCATCGCCGGTCTGCCCGCACTGCAACTTCAAACCTGGCGCGGAGCCGCCTGCGGCCCCCGCAGCGACGATGCTGGACGCCCTGGACGGCGAGCTCGATAAGCTGGTCGAAAACTGGACCCAGACTCTGCTCGCCAACCTCGAAGACCCGACCGCCAAGGAGAACCTGAGCCTCCTCAAGCCCGAAGCACGCAAGCTGGTAGACGGGTTTATCAAGAGGCGGCGACTTCCGGACGACGTGGGCCAGGACTTCATCCACGCCTTGCAGGAGGTGCTCTCCGGGCTCACCAAGGTCTCGGTCAAGATCGCGGACCTGCGCGACGCCCTGCTTTCGGGCGGCTCACCGGTCACTCCGGCGGAGATGCGTAAAAGGTTCGAGGAATACCTGGACGGACTGACCAAGGGCAAAGAGCCCGGCAAGGTCCGGATAATTTTAGAATGATGATTGGAGATTGTTGACTTGGACAAAGAGGATCTGAAAGAGAGAACCAAGCAATTCGCGTTGCGAGTAATGAAACTTATTGATTCGCTACCGAATACGGTATCTGGACGCGCCATTGCCGGCCAGCTCGTTCGGGCTGGTACATCGGTTGGTGCGAATTACCGGTCAGCATGTCGCGGACGTTCAAAGGCCGAGTTTACCGCTAAACTTGGGACGGTCGTCGAAGAAGCGGATGAATGTTGTTTCTGGCTTGAATTAATCATGGACGGAGATCTAATACCGCGAAACCGGGTGGAGCCTCTCCATCAGGAAGCGAATGAACTCACAGCGATATTCGTTTCATCCATTCGCACTGCAAAATCTTCAATCTCCAATCAAAAATCGAAAATGGATTGACCGCGAATGGACGCGAATGAACGCAAATTGAAGGGACTGATCCGCAAGGGTGAAGGCATTTCGACCGAGTTCAAAACCTGCCGGAACAGTCTCGGCCGGGATGTCTACGAGACAGTTTGCGCCTTTTTGAACCGGCATGGCGGTACGATTTTACTGGGGGTCACGGATTCCGGAGATATACAAGGCATCGAACCGGATGCCGTTTTACAAATAAAGAAAGACTTTGTCACCACCGTCAACAACCCGCAAAAAATCCACCCACCGGCCTACATATCGGTAAATGAGGTGACTGTTGACAGAAAACTGATACTTCGCGTGTATGTCCCGGAAAGCTCGCAGGTCCACAGATGCAACGGGCGCATTTATGACCGCAATGAGGACGGCGATTTTGACATTACGGATCATACGCGTCAGGTGGCTGACCTTTATCAACGAAAACAGGCCACTTACTCAGAGAACAAAATCTATCCTTTTGCCAAGCTGGACGAATTGCGTTCTGATCTCATCGACAAATGCCGCCGCCTGGCCGGAGTCTGGCGGGATGATCATCCCTGGCTCGGTATGGACGACATGGGCCTGTTGAAAAGCGCCCAACTTCACCAGGCCGATCCGGAAACCGGCAAAAGCGGTATCACGCTGGCAGGCATACTTTTGCTTGGAAATGACCAGCTTATTCTTTCAGCAGTACCCCATCACCGAACCGATCTCATTTTGCGAAAGGTCAACCTGGATCGCTATGATGACCGGGATCTGGTCAGAACCAACCTGATTGAAAGCTACGAACGGATCATCGCCTTTGTGCAGAAGCATCTGCCCGACCCCTTTTTCCTTGAAGGCATGGAGCGGATAAGTCTTCGCGATGCCATTTTCCGAGAAGTTGCCTCCAATATCCTGATTCATCGGGAATACACCAACGCCTTTCCCGCCAAGCTGATCATCGAACGGGGCCAGGTCCGCACTGAAAACAGTAATAAACCCAACGGATTCGGCGCTCTCGACCCTGCCAATTTCACGCCTTTTCCAAAAAATCCGGTAATCGGAGCGTTCTTCCGGGAAATCCACCGTGCCGACGAACTCGGCTCGGGTATGCGCAAGATGATGCGGTATGGCAAGGCGTACGGCGGCGCCGACCCACAAATGATCGAAGGTGATATTTTCCGAATTATCGTCAAGGTGCCCGAATTTGGGCCGGTTGGTGAAGTTACAGGTGAAGTGACGGGTGATGCCACTCCGAAGCAGGTGACCAAGTCAGGGCTGAGTCGGGCCCATGAGGCCCATGACGGGGCCCATGATGAGGCCCATGAGCCCATGAGCGAAATCGAACAAAGAATCCTGCTCGCTTGTCTCGATGCACCACAAAACACGCCGGAACTGCTTGCTCTGCTTGGATACGAAAGCCGAACGGGTAACTTCAAGAAGGCACTCTCACGTTTGCTGGATTTAGCTTTTTTGGAGATGACAATTCCGGATAAGCCCAGAAGCAAGAAGCAGAAATATCGGCTGACCGAGAGGGGGCGAAAGCTGCTGAAACGAATAGAAGGAGGCTGAGAGTGACCAAGTCACTGCACAAGTCGAGTGTGCCCATGATCGAACTTGGTCACTGTCCCACTGACCAAGTTGGTCGCGGGTCAGCTGGTTGCGGGTCACGAGTCAAGACGACCCGAAATCCCTGACATGGTACTCGATACCCGAGCGGAGCGAATATAGGAAAGATTGAGAATTTTGAAGATATTGAAGCTTGGAAGAAGGCGCGGGAGCTGGCCAGGGAAATTTACGCCATCTCCAATGAAGGTGCTTTCGCTCGTGATTTTGGGCTTCGAGATCAAATACGACGTGCGGCTGTTTCTGTGATGTCCAACATAGCCGAGGGATTCGAGCGCGGCGGCGACGTCGAATTCAGACGCTTTCTTGCCATCGGGAAAGGATCGGCAGGTGAAGTGAAGGCGCAGCTCTATGTCGCGCTTGATGACGGGCTTATCGACCAGGGAACTTTCGACGCACTTTACAAAATGGCTACAGAAACCGGCAGCCTGATTGGTGGGTTCATGCGATATCTCGGTCGCGGGTCGGCGAGTCACGAGTCGCGAGCCAAAAACGACAGGAATTCGAAGCGGAGTTAAGGAATGACGAAAAGCGATCAACCGCATACCCAGCAGACAATATTCGACACGGAACGACCCGAGACCCGAGACTCGGGACCCGTGACCTGCCTTGGCATGACCTTCGAAAGCGATGATGCCCGCCGCGCCCACTTTCTCGAAAAGCTCCGCGAACGGTTGCGCGACCCCGAGTTCCGCGAGATCGAGGGATTCCCCATCGGTTCGGACGAAGACATCCTGGCGCTCTCCGATCCGCCATACTACACGGCCTGCCCGAATCCTTTCCTCGAAGACTTCATCCGTCATTATGGAAAACCGTACGATTCTGGAACCGACAACTATCGTCGCGAACCATTCGCGAGTGACACGGGTGCGGGAAAGACGCATCCCATCTACACGGCGCATTCGTACCATTCCAAGATCCCCCATCTGGCCACTATGCCATGTATCCTGCACTATACGGAGCCGGGGGATATCGTGCTGGACGGCTTCTCCGGTTCGGGCATGACGGGCGTGGCCGCGCAGCTTTGCGGTCAACCGGAGGCGGAGTTTAAGGCAACCCTTGAAGCGGAATGGAAAAAGGCAGGATTCACACCGCCCAAATGGGGCGCGCGGCGAGCCATCCTCGTTGACCTTTCACCCGTTGCCAACTTCATTGCCTACAATCTCAATCTGGATGTTTCAGCCCGTGAGTTCAAGAAAGCTGCTGATAGTTTCTTTAAGAAGATTGAGGCGGAACTCGGTTGGATGTACGAGACCCGGCACACGGATGGCAAGCGGAAAGGCCGTATCAACTATGTGGTCTGGTGCGAGGTGTTCACCTGCCCCAACTGCGCAGGCGATATTGTTTTCATGGACCAGGCCTATGATCCGAAGACAGGGAAGTTTGCCAAGGAATTCGAATGCCCGGGTTGCCGCGCAGCACTCACAACCCGAAGCTGCGAGCACAAATTCACGAGCTACTTCGATAAGGCTATCGGCGAAACGGTGCGCAAAGTTACCTATGTCCCGATCGAAATTGAATACACCCTGCCCGGCGATAAGACCAAATACCGCAAGAAACCCGATGCCCATGACCTGGAGCTGATCAACCGCCTGGGGAATGAACAGCCCAGGGATTGGTACCCGACTGCGAAACTTCCCATCGGAAAAATGCGGGACAGCAACCACCTGGCGGAGCGCGGCATCACTCACTATCACCAGTTTTATCTTCCGCGAGCGCTCCATGCCCTTTCCACGATGTGGCGTATCGCGGGAGAATGGCAGAATACGCGGATAAGGGGATTCCTAAAGTTCATGGTGGAGCAGTGCGTTTGGGGAATGACGGTTCAAAATGGTTATGAGTCCTTGGCGTTTTCACGAGCAAATCGAATCTTGAAAGGTGTTTATTATGTGAGGCCTGCAATTGCTGAGACTTCCCCTTGGTATATTCTCGACGGCAAATACAAGCGCCTTCAAAAAATGCTTGTTGCCCACCAACTACCACTGAGCAGGCAAGTCGCCATTTCCACCGCATCTTCGTTGCAGTCGCCCGTTCCGGACAAGAGCGTTGACTACATCTACACCGATCCGCCCTTTGGTGACGCGGTCAAGTACGGTGATCTCAACCTGCTGATCGAGGCGTGGCACAACCTGTTTTCACGTCTGGAAAACGAGGTGTTGTGGGATGAACTGAAGAAGAAGACGCTTTCGGTGTATTCGGATTTGATGCGAAGGGCCTTTGTCGAATACTACCGCGTGCTCAAGCCTGGACGCTGGATGACGGTGGTGTTCCACAATTCGAAAAACCTCGTCTGGACGGCCATTCAGGAGGCTATCGGCGATGCCGGTTTTGTCGTCGCCGATGTCCGGACGCTGGATCGCGAGCAGGGCAGTTTCAACCAGGTGACGGCTGCCGGTGCGGTAAAACAGGACCTGGTCATTTCCGCCTACAAGCCCAACGGCGGCCTTGAGGATCGCTTTAAGCTCGAAGCGGGAACCGAGAAAGGCGCCTGGGACTTTGTCCGTACTCATCTCAAGCAGCTCCCGGTTTTCGTCTCCAAGGATGGACAGGCGGAAGTCATTGCCGGGCGCCAGAATTACCTGCTCTTCGACCGCATGGTGGCCTTCCACGTCCAGCGTGGCGTGACGATTCCGCTGTCCGCTGCGGAGTTCTACGCCGGGATTATCCAGCGGTTCTCCGAGCGGGACGGTATGTACTTCCTCCCCGAACAGGTGGCCGAATACGACAAGAAGCGTATGACCGTCCGCGAGGTGTTGCAACTCCAGCTTTTTGTCACAGATGAGTCGTCGGCCATCCAGTGGCTTAAACAGCAACTCGTCAAAAAGCCTCAGACGTTTCAGGAGCTCCATCCGCAATTTCTCAAGGAAATCGGCGGCTGGCAGAAGTACGAAAAGCCGCTAGAGCTATTCGAACTGCTCGAACAGAACTTCCTTCGCTATGACGGCAAGGGCGATGTGCCGAACCAGATACACAGCTACCTATCCACGAATTTCAAAGAGCTTCGAAATCTGCCCAAAGCCGACGAGAACCTTCGCGCCAAGGGCAAGGACCGCTGGTACGTGCCCGACCCCAACAAGGCCGGCGACCTGGAGAAGCTGCGCGAGCGGTCGCTGCTCAAGGAGTTCGAGGAATACCGTGCACCCAGCCAGAAGCGCCTGAAAGTTTTCCGCCTCGAGGCTGTCCGGGCCGGATTCAAGAAGGCATGGCAAGAGCGCGACTACGCCACGATCATCAGTGTAGCCCGCAAGATTCCTGAGAATGTTCTCCAGGAAGACCCGAAATTGTTGATGTGGTATGATCAAGCCATCACACGAACTGGGGAAACGGGGAATGGGGGAAACGGGGAATGGGGGAACGAATAAACAGTTACAAGGAGTTGAGGGTTTATCAAAATGCAATGGAAACCGCGATGAAAATATTCGAGGTTACAAAGACTTTTCCGCCTGAAGAGAAATACTCGATGGTAGACCAGATGCGGAGATCATCGCGTTCTGTATGCGCAAATTTGGCGGAAGCCTGGCGAAAACGGCGTTACAAGGCGGCATTCGTTGCAAAGCTGAGTGATGCGGAAAGCGAAGCGTGCGAAACACAGGTCTGGATAGAGTTCGCTCTACGATGTGCCTATCTTGAAAAAGCTTTAGCGGGTGAGTTGGATCAATGCTACGACAAAATTATCGGCCAACTGGTAACAATGATAGGAGATGCAGAGAAATGGCTTATCAAGTAATCTCCCATTCACCGCATCTCCCCTTCTCCGTTTCACAGGTAACGACCAGGCGCTGACCAGAACAGGAGGTGAAGCATGAACGAGTGGAAATGGAACGGCTCGCGGTGGTGGAAGTTTGATTTCCACACCCATACGCCGGCATCCGAAGACTATGGCAAAGGGCCAAACCAAAGAGATCTGAAAAACCGCACACCGAAAGAATGGCTTTTGGACTACATGCGAGCGAGGATCGACTGCGTGGCCGTCACCGACCATAACAGCGGGGCATGGATTGACCGACTTAAGGGAGCATTGTCGGAACTGGAAAACGAGAGTCATGCCGATTTCCGACCCATTCACCTGTTTCCAGGCGTTGAAATCTCGGTTAACGGCGGTATTCATCTTTTGGCAGTTCTGGGATGCGAGAAGGCGACTTCGGATATTGATAGTCTCCTCGGCACCGTCGGGTTTACTGGAACCAAGGGATCGAGTGACGATGTCACAACCAGGTCGTTTGTCGAGGTGGTCAACGCCATTGTTTCTGCCGGCGGCATTGCCATTCCCGCCCATGTTGATGAAAAGAACGGGCTTTTCAAACAGACAGGGACGACCTTGCAACAGGCACTGGATTGCGACGGCGTCTTCGCCATGGAACTGGTGGATGGGTCTTTTCAGAAGCCACAGCTCTACATCGACAAAAAACCCAGTTGGACCGAAGTGCTCGGATCGGATGCGCATCATCCTTCGGGAAACCCTGGGCAGAAGTTTCCCGGCAGCCGTTTTACCTGGATAAAGATGGGGACTCCTTGTATCGAAGGGCTTCGGTTGGCACTCCTTGACGGCCCTCTTTCCGTCATCCGTTCCGAGGCCATCACGCAGGACCCGAATCAGCATGCCGACATGGCGATGGAATATGTTGAGGTGAATAAGGCTCGCTATATAGGACAACCGGACTCCTTCAAAGTTGATCTGAATCCATGGATGAACGCCGTCATCGGCGGCCGGGGAACCGGAAAGTCAACCATCATTGAATTTCTGCGGCTTATCCTCAGGCGTGAAAAAGAGTTGCCGGAGAGTTTACAAAAAGACTTTGCAAAGTATTTCGAAGTGTACGCAAGCCGTGATGAAGATGGGTTGTTGACAGAGGATTCACATTTTGCCCTCGTGTACAGAAAAAACGGTGCGCGCTACCGTGTGCAGTGGAGCCAACGCGGGGACGTGGAACCCATTGAAACGGAACAATCCGATGAATCGTGGAGGTCCGAACCGGGAGAGATCACTCAGCGGTTTCCAGTTCGCATCTACAGCCAGAAACAAATCTATGAACTGGCCAAGGCGCCCCTTGCGCTTCTCAAGATTGTAGATGAATCCCCCGAGGTGGACCGACGCTCCTGGGAAAATGAATGGAAAGCGGAAGAGTCCCGGTTTCTGTCGCTAAGGGCCAAGGCAAGAGAGATCGAGGCCGGTTTATCGGATGAGCCTGGATTGCAGGGCGAATTGAAGGATGTCCAGCACAAGCTGGCAGTTTTTGAGCAGGCCGGCCACGCAGACATTCTTAAGGAATACCAGACGCGGCTGCGCCAGCAACGGGCGGTGGAGGAATGGAAGCAATCCTGGGCCGGCGCAGGTGAGCGGATACGTGGGATCGCGCAAGAAATTATTCCTGAGACCCTGGATCCCGCATCTTTCGATCAGGACAAGCCGGAAGAAAAGGATTTTCTTGAAAAAGTATCAAGCACCCTCCGTGAAATCCAACAAGTCCGCGATGACCTTGAGAAATCGGCGAGCAAGCTTGATGCCATCCTGTCCAAATGGTCAGCGGAACAGGAAACATCCTTATGGGCCCGGGCAGTGGAAAAGGCTATTGAGGAATATGGACAGTTGCGTACAAAGCTTGCCAAGGAGGCGGCAGGCGACCCTTCAGCCTATGGTGAACTGGTGCAACGCAGGCAGATGCTTGAAGCGCGGTTGAAGGAGTTTGAGTCGCGGAAGAAGCAGCTCGGCTCGATCCAGAAAGAGGCGCAGCAGAGCCTTACACGTCTTGTTGAGGTGAGACGGAGGTTGACAAGCCGAAGAAAGGAATTTTTGAAAAACGTCCTTGAAAGGAACTCATATGTGCGTATCGAGGTGATTTCTTACGGCGCGCGGGAGACAGTGGAAGAAGCATTCAGGAGAATTATACAGAGAGACTCCGGAGGCTTTGAGAAAGACATCGGCAAGGTGGACAATGGAGAGGGGTTGCTTGGATGTCTTTATTCGGGAAATCAGAGTGCCGACGATTTTGAGACAAAGCTGGAGGAGCTCAAGCAAAAGGTGAAGGCGATTGCCGCGGGCAAGACCACACTAGTATCTGTCAGAGATCAACGATTCACTTCACATCTTGAGAGACTGCCACCCGAAACGTTCGATCGGCTGGATCTATGGTTTCCGGAGGATTCCTTGAGGGTGGAGTACAGCACATTAGGAGATGGATCAGGATTTCGTTCCATTCAGGAAGGGTCACCCGGCCAGAAAACGGCAGCGCTGCTCGCTTTCCTGCTTTCCTACGGAAAAGAGCCGATCGTTCTCGACCAACCGGAAGACGACCTGGATAACCATCTGATTTATGACCTTATTGTGACCCAGCTTAGGAACATCAAGCAAAAACGGCAGGTGATCGTGGTGACGCACAATGCCAATATCGTTGTGAACGGCGACGCCGAACTGGTTGTCGCCTTAGCGGTGCGCAACGGCCAAACGCAGATTGAAACGGGCGGTTCTTTGCAGGAAAAGCGTGTGAGAGAAACCATCTGTGAAGTCATGGAGGGTGGTGAAGAGGCTTTTAAACAAAGATACCGCCGCATCGCTCTGGAGGGTCGCCATGTTTGACAGCCCTGAGGAACTATTACGGAAAATACGTCTTGGCGAGGATACATCACTTGAGCTCAAGACCGTTCGGTTTAGAGGTGACCGGATTTCGGAGCCGAAACGCGACGATTTGGCTGACGAGCTGGCCGCGATTGCGAATACCCACGATGGTGTCATTGTACTTGGTGTTGATGACAAGACGCGTGACATCGACGGCATCCCGGCTGAAAGGATCTAGGCTGCGGAACGTTATGTATATGAAATATGTAACGAAAGCATCAGGCCCCCGGTTCTCTTCCGGTCTTTTCGCATGGAGCTGCCCGACAGTACTGGAGTGCTCCGACCCATTCTCAAAGTGGACATCCCACGCAGCCTTTTCGTGCATGAAAGCCCTGGCGGCTACTTCCATCGTCAGGGCAGCTCCAAACGGAAGATGCCGCCGGAGTATCTCGCTCGTCTGTTTCAGCAGCGCAGTCAGGCACGGCTGATTCGATTTGAAGAACAGCCTGTTCCGGAATCTGGCATAAGCGACTTGTCCGAGGCGCTTTGGCGAAGATACACAACCCGCTCCGATGAAGCTTCGGAGATTGTTCTTCTGAAGCGGAACCTGTTGTCGCGCGAGGAAAGCGGGGCGATCCGCGCTTCAGTCGCCGGGGTTCTGCTTTGCTGTGAGCGCCCGGACCGGTTCCTGCCGAGCGCCTATATCGAAGCCGTCCGTTACCGTGGAACCAGGCAAGACTCCAACTACCAAACCGACGCACAGAGGATCTATGGCCCGCTGGACCTGCAGATCAAACAGGCGATGTCATTTCTGAAGCGAAATCAAACTGTTATTGCCACAAAGGAACCCCACCGAATTGAACTACCGCAGTTTAGCGAAAGGGCTGTCTTTGAAGCAGTCGTGAATGCAGTGGCTCATCGCGATTATGCCATTTTCGGTTCAAAGATCCGATTCTTCATGTTCGATAACCGACTGGAGATTTATTCGCCAGGCGCGCTCCCGAATACCGTGACGATTGATAGCATTGCTTTGCGTCAGGCCACCCGGAACGAGCTGATTACAAGTTTACTTGCGGAAACGCCGGTTGCGGAAACGATTGGAGATGTGGGCAGAGGTTTCTATATGGAAAAGCGGGGAGATGGTGTTCCGATTATCCTATCTGAAAGTGAAAAACTGTCTGGCAAGAAGCCGGTGTATCAGCTTATTGACGATTCCGAGCTCTTGCTAACCGTGTTTTCTGCAGAAATGGAACAGCAGGATGCGGATTGATGCAAATAGCTGGTACTACAGCCCGGACCATGGGCAGCTCTGTCAGGTCATCGAAGCCCAGACGCTCTGGGGTGAGACGACCTGCCGCGTATGGCTGCCCGGGCGCGACTCCGTGGTCCGAATCCCGGCATCTCGGCTCAAACCGATTGAGAGTGCTGGTACCACCTCGCCGGAATACATCGCCTACATCGCTGCTGCCGCGCGGGTAGCCGACGCCCTGACCCAGGACGTCCTGCTCGCGCCCATCGAGTCCTCCGTCATCCCGCTGCCGCACCAGATACGGGCCCTGTCCCGCGCCATCGCCAACGACCGCGTGCGCTATCTCCTAGCGGACGAGGTCGGTCTGGGTAAGACCATCGAGGCCGGGCTCATTCTGCGGGAGCTCAAACTTCGCGGGCTGGTCAAGCGGACGCTGGTCATCGCCCCGAAAGGGCTGGTGAGCCAGTGGGTGGCCGAAATGCGGGTCCACTTCAACGAACATTTCCAGCTTGTCTTACCGGAAGACATAAAAACACTCAGCCGCATTTCGGCAGTTTCTGGTTCCGAGTTCCTGGTTCCTGGTTCAATACAACAACCAGAAACCAGAGACCAGGAACCAGCCAACCCATGGACGATGTTCTCCCAAGTGGTGGTGCCCATGGATTCGGTCAAGCCTCTGGACAAGCGCCGCGGCTGGAGCGCGGCTCAGGTGAGTGAGCACAATCGCGAACGGTTCGAGGACCTGCTCTCCGCCGGCTGGGACCTGGTGATCGTGGACGAAGCGCACCGACTCGGCGGCAGCACCGACCAGGTGGCCCGCTTCAAACTGGGCCAGGGACTCTCCGAGGCTGCGCCATATTTCCTGATGCTTTCGGCCACCCCGCACCAGGGCAAGACCGACGCCTTTCATCGGCTGGTTTCCCTGATCGACGCCCAGGAGTTCCCGGATATCAGCAGCGTCACCCGCGAGCGGGTCCAGCCGCATGTCATCCGCACCGAGAAGCGCCGTGCCATCGATGCCGATGGGAAGCCCCTGTTCAAGCCGCGGCGCACGCAGCTTGGCCCGGTCTCCTGGGAGGATCGCCACCGGGACCAGCGGCTGCTCTACGAGGCGGTCACGGAATACGTGCGAGAAGGCTACAACCAGGCCATGCGGGAGAAGCGGAACTACATCGGATTCTTGATGATCCTGATGCAGCGCCTGGTGGTCTCCAGCACAAGCGCGATCAAGACGACGCTGGAGCGGCGCCTCGAGGCCCTCGAAGAAAGAACCACGGATGGACACGGATATACACAGATGGAGTTATCGAAGGAAGGATCCGAGTCCATCGGTGTTCATCCGTGGTTCTCTCCCGAGGAATGGGCCGACCTGGACGGCCAGGAACAGGTGGACACGCTGCTCAAGCCCCGGCTCAAGGTCCTGGAGAATGAACGGGCCGAGGTGGAGCTGCTCCTGGAGGCGGCCAAACGCTGCGAAGCCCAAGGCCCGGACGCCAAGGCCGAGGCGCTCCTGGAGTGGATCTACCGGCTACAGGCTGAGGAAGGCGACCCGGATCTCAAGGTGCTGGTGTTCACCGAGTTCGTGCCGACCCAGGAGATGCTTTACACGTTCCTGACCGAGCGCGGCTTCGAGGTGGTATGCCTCAACGGCTCCATGGACATGGAGGAGCGCAAGCGGGTCCAAGACGCTTTTGCCAAGGACGCCCGCATCCTCATCTCGACGGACGCCGGTGGTGAGGGTCTCAACCTACAGTTCTGTCATGTGGTCATCAACTACGACATCCCGTGGAACCCGATGCGCCTGGAACAGCGCATCGGCAGGGTGGACCGCATCGGCCAGACTTTTACTGTGCGCGCCATCAACTTCGTGTTCGAGGACTCGGTCGAACACCGTGTCCGCGAGGTCCTCGAAGAGAAACTGGCGGTCATCTTCGAAGAGTTCGGCATCGACAAGACCGGTGATGTGCTTGACTCTGCCCAGGCGGGCCAGATTTTCGATGATCTGTATGTGGAAGCCATCCTCAACCCTGATGTGGTGGAAACGAAGGTCGACGAGGTCATGAAAAGCATCCAGGAGCAGGCCCGGGAGTCCCGGCAGAGCGCTTCCGTGCTCGGCTCTACCGAGGACCTGGACCCTCGTGAGGCCCAGCGGCTGCTGGCTCACCCGCTCCCGGCCTGGATCGAAACCATGACGGTATCATGGCTCCGGTCCAGGAGTCATGAGTTGAAAGCGATGAGGACTGAGGATGACGGCATATCACCAGGCGCTGAAATCATCGGTAAAGAGGGGCCAGCCACCATTTGGCGACTAACATGGCCCGACGGTACGGTCCAGGAGGGAGCCTTCACCCATCACTCAGCACTCAGTCCTCATTACTCAAAACTCGGGCTCGAAGAGCCTCGCGTGCGTGGGCTGGCCATGCGCCTTCCTCCCTTTGCTCCGGGACAACCGATCCCGGTCATCACGCTTCCCGGCCTGGCGCCAGAGATCCAAGGGTTCTGGTCTTTGTGGGAAATTTCGATTCACGTCGACTCAGCACTCAGCACTCAAAGCTCATCACTCACGCGCCATCGGCGCGTCCTGCCTTTGTTCCTGGCTGACGACGGTCGGGTGTTTGCGCCGACTGCCCGCCACATCTGGGATCAACTGGTGGTAACGGAGCCCACGATCCTCCGGCATTTGGACGTCGAGACCTCTCATCAAGCTTTCGAACGACTCCGGGAGGCGGCAGAACGACAGGGGAAGATGATCTATGACGAGTTGGTAGCCGCTCACCGGGAGCGCCTTGCGCGGGAGCGTGAGAAGGGCGAGTACGCCTTCGCTGCGCGACGCAGAGCCATCGAGCGCATCGGACTGCCCCAGGTCCGTAACCATCGCCTGAGTCTGTTGGAACAGGAGGAAGAACGCTTCCACGAACAACTCGGGCGCAGGACCCAGATCTTGCCGGAACTGGCGCCCCTGCTTCTCGTCCGCGTAGAAGGGAACCACGGATGAACACGGATCAACACAGATTGGTTCATGAAAATGAGACACGGCACATCATCGGTTGCGCGATGGAGGTGCTGAATACGCTGGGGCATGGGTTGCTGGAGAAACCGTATGAGAATGCCTTGGTTGTCGAATTCCAACGACGGGGGATAGCCTACCGGCAGCAGCCTCGCTTCGATGTCGTCTATAAGGGCGTCAAGGTCGGTGAATATGTTCCCGACTTGATTGTCTTCGACAAGATCGTCGTGGATACGAAAGTGATCGAGAGAATCACGGACCATGAGATCGGCCAAATGCTCAATTACCTCAAGATCACAGGACTACCGCTGGGCCTGATCTTGAACTTCCGCCGCGCACGACTCGATTGGAAAAGGATCGTGTTATGAGTGGAACCACGGATGAACACAGATCCACACCGATGAGGATGGGTGAGAGCCAATCTGGGTCCATCTGTGTCGATCCGTGGTTCAATTCTTGGCGCGCTGAGATCCTGAAGGAGTTTACCGCCGGCGTATCCCGGCTTACCCTGGTCGCGGACCCGGACGGCCTGCTCCTTGAAGAGGGTGTCCTCGAGGGGATCCGGGAACGGGGCTTTGAGCTGATCCCGTTCGAGGATCATGTCGCCTTTCGTTATGCCTACGAATCCAAGTTCCGCTCCCGTTGGGACCGTGGCGAGGAAACCGATCTGGTGGTCGTGCTGCGATCGGCTTCACACGATCTTGATGCCTTGCCCTACGACCTGCTTCAGGCTGGCCGTAAGCTCTCGTTCTCCTTAAGCGATCTCTTTCCGAATCTCAGCTATCCCGTGGTCGCGACGCTCGACCGGGCTGATCTCGACGCCTTGTTCGATGCGCAATTGAGGCACGCGCCGGGGCAGCTCGGCGACAACGCCACCAAAGATTTCGTTCTTCGTTATGTGTTCGAGATCGCGCCGGAACTCATCAAAGAGCCTAAGGATCTGCTGCGGGTGTTGCTGCGCCGCCATTACCGCGGCGGGCGGATTCCGGCTATCCTCGATGAGCGCTTTATCCAGGTGCTTCGTCAAAACGGCCTATTCGAGGGTTGGCCTTTAGAGACCATCATTCCGGACGCGCAAGCATTCTTTGCGTTCTTGCAGGAGCGCTGGCCGGTGTTCCTGGATTCGCTCGCAAAGCCGAAAGACGATGTTCTCCACCAGGACGCGGCGGACTACGACTTCGAATTTCTAGGACCGACGCTTTTGCCTTTCGACCACCACGATGTACGCATTTACATCGACAATCTTTTCCTCGAGGGCTTGCTCCAGCCGGTTCCTCACGAGCAATCGCAAGCGCTCGCCAAGACCTGGGTGGCCTACGGCATCAAAGTCTCCTCCGCGGACAAGCGTCGCCGCCGCATCGAGGGGCTGCTGGATTCCATCGAGAAGGCTCTCCCCACGGTGGAGGCGCGTTATGGAGAGTGGTTCCATTTCGCTTACCGGTGGGCGAAACTGAAAGTGCTGAGTGCTGAGGACTGGGTGTTGAGTGAGGACGGGAGGGATTGGCGAGAACGAATCGAGGCGCTTACCCGGCAGGTGGATGCGCGCTACCTTGAATGGGTCACTCGTCATTATGCAAGTCTCATCAACCTACCGGCCACGAATCCAGTCATGCTTCACCATCTGCCCCGGTTCTTTGCGCACTCAACGCTCAGCACTCAACGCTCAAAGCTTGCCTTTCTACTGGTTGACGGAATGTCATTTGATCAGTGGCTTGTTTTGCAAGAAGTGCTTACCGAGCAACTCCCTACGCTTCGGTTCCGTGAAACGGCGGTTTTCGCCTGGATTCCCACGATCACCTCGGTTTGCCGGCAGGCCGCCTTTGCCGGCAGGCCGCCGATCTACTTCCCGGCGAGTATCCATACCACAGACAAGGAGCCGAGCCTTTGGACCCAGTTCTGGGTCGATCAGGGGCTGACGCAGCGTGAGGTGGCTTACACCAAGGGGCTGGGCGACGGGGACCTGGACGAGGTCTCCGAGCTACTCAGCCGCCCCAGGCTGCGTGTCCTCGGACTGGTCATTGACAAGGTCGACCGGATCATGCACGGCATGGAGCTGGGTTCGGCGGGCATGCACAACCAGGTTCGGCAATGGGCCAGGCAGGGATTTATGCGGGACCTTCTCAGCCTGCTTCATGATCGCCATTTCCAGGTCTACCTTGCCTCGGACCACGGCAACATCGAGGCGAGAGGCGTGGGACGGCCTGCCGAAGGGGCGGTTGCGGACCTGCGCGGCGAGCGCGTCCGTGTCTACTCCGATCCCAGGCTCAGGGCTCAAATTAAGGAGCGATTTCCGGAGTCCATGGAGTGGCCTTCGGTGGGCCTTCCAGAGGACTACCTCGCCCTCATCGCGCCACCCCGGGCTGCTTTCGTGCGGGCGGGTGAAACCCTCGTCGGTCATGGAGGCATTAGTGTCGAGGAACTGCTCGTCCCTCTTGTACAGATTGATAGGAAGGGCCGATGGGTTTGCCGAGACATCGACGACATAACCAGATAGGGCTTGACCGCCTCGTTCGCCTCAAGTGGCTGGAGCGGACCGCGTATCTCTTCTTGGCAGGGAACGATGCGCCTGCCGTAAAGGCAGCACTACAAGAGGATCTGGAGGGAGCATTCCGTTCCAAGAATACGAA
Organism: Desulfoglaeba alkanexedens ALDC; assembly: GCF_005377625.1. Taxonomy (GTDB): domain Bacteria; phylum Desulfobacterota; class Syntrophobacteria; order Syntrophobacterales; family DSM-9756; genus Desulfoglaeba; species Desulfoglaeba alkanexedens. The sequence goes on from NZ_CP040098.1 coordinate 1,775,792, forward strand.
GATACGCGGCTCGATGGACAAGACGATCACCATCCTAATGAAGATCTGGGTCCGCCCGCCGCGTGACCTCCATCCCCTCCAGCGGGAAGGTCTCAAGCTTCTCTCACGCCTGCCGCGGGAGGACCATATCGCCATCCACTGGAGCATGGCCATGGCGGTCTATCCGTTCTGGGGGGCTGTCGCGGCCCATGTGGGGCGACTGCTCAGGCTTCAGGGAACCGCGGCAGCCAGCCAGGTACAGCGCCGTGTACGGGAGCAATATGGGGAAAAAGATACAATATCACGTCGAGTCCGGTATGTGTTGCGGAGCTTTGTCGATTGGGAGGTCCTGAAGGAAACATCGGAAAAAGGCATCTATACCGCTGGGCTTTCCCTCACCATAGATCAGGTGGAACTTATCGCCTGGTTGGCCGAGGCCTTCCTGCATGCTCACCCTAACGGTTCGGTAGATCTGAGAACGGTTCTCGATTCCACGAGCCTGTTTCCGTTCCACCTGAGCAAGATTTCCGCGGCTCATCTGGTTGCGCTCTCCGGCCGGCTCGATGTGCTGCGACACGGCCTTGACCAGGATTTGATCATGCTCCGCACGGAAAACCTGCCAGCGGCGAAGGGAGGCGGATCATGAGCTTCCGCTTCTGGAGACGCATCAGGATCGCACCGGGTGTGACTCTGAACCTGAGCAAGTCGGCCGGCTCGCTCTCGTTCGGGCCGCTGGAGGCTCTGGTCCACGCAGAAGGCCAACATCATGAGGGTGACGAAGACGGCGCTAAGGTGTTTTTGGCCCAGGCCGTAGTTGTGTTCGAGGTGGTAGCCCTGGTTCTTCAAGGTGTTGAAGGTTTCGTTTTCGATGCGCCGGCGCGCCCGGCCGATCCGCATCAAGGTAACGGCGTTTTCCAGGCGGATGAGGATGTCCGTGACCCAGGAAAACCGCAGAAGCCCCTTGGGGGTCACCTGCCAGTACTCGAGGAGGTTCAAAAGAAAACATGGCGAAGGCGCTCATGGCCGCATCCGCAAAGGAGATCTGCGGCCTGCCTTTGCGGGGATCGGGGATCTTTTCGAACTCACGGCGCACCGCTCTCACCAGGGCCTCTGCATTCAGATGCTTGCGAAGTCGGATCTTGGAGGAAGGAGCGTTTTTGCCGGGCTTCATGGCAAGGTAGCCCAGCAGAGACGCGGGCGGCTGTCCAGCATGAAACAGCAAAATAGTCGAAAAAATTCACCTCCGAAACCCCCTTCGGAGCCCGAAATCACCTCCTGGGTTCGCGAAAACCAAATCCTTCAAGGCCCGGTTTTCAAGGCTTTACAGGGGCTCCGGAAATTGCTAACCGAACTCCATGGCCGCAAGTTCACCTCCCACGCCTTCGAAGCTGTCATCTGGCATAACAATATTAAAGAAAACTCTCGTCTATGCTGGATATCTGAAGAGGGAGTTTTGACCAAATATTCACGTGAGGTCATTGCGATGATTCGCCGGTTATCCAAGAAGCAGGTTGATGACGCTATCTCGGCCTATAAAGAGCACATGCGGGCAAGGTCACGGAGGAAAAAGGTATGACCATCCTTCCGGCCAACCCTACCCGTTCCGAGATCCTCATCTACCAGACTGAGGACGGCCGCACGCGCATTCAGGTTCGGATGGAAGATGAAACGGTATGGCTGACGCAGGCGGATATGGCGCAGCTTTTTCAGACCACTTCGCAGAACATCACCCTTCACCTCAAAAATATCTATCAGGAAGGGGAGTTGGACGAGTCGGCAACCTGTAAGGATTTCTTACAAGTTCAAAGCGAAGGGGGAAGGCAGGTTCAGCGCAGCCGGAAATTCTACAACCTGGATGCCGTCATCTCCGTGGGTTACCGGATCAAGAGCCATGTGGCCACCCGCTTCCGACAGTGGGCTACCCAGCGGCTGCGGGAGTACATTGTTAAAGGCTTCACGCTGGACGACGAGCGGCTCAAGCAGGCCGGGGGAGGCAACTATTTCGATGAACTCTTGGCCCGCATCCGGGACATTCGCGCCTCGGAAAAGGTCTTCTGGCGCAAGGTGCTGGATATCTATGCCACAAGCATCGACTACGACCCCAGCACGGAAATGTCCCGCCGATTCTTTCAGATCGTCCAAAACAAGATGCACTGGGCCGCCCACGGCCACACGGCCGCCGAGATCATCGCCGCCAGGGCCGACGCCGAGAAGCCGCACATGGGGTTGACCTCCTGGACAGGGGCCAAACCCACCCAGGCCGACAGTGAGATCGCCAAGAATTACCTGACCATAGAGGAGTTGGATACCCTCAACCGAATCGTGACCATCTATTTGGACTTCGCCGAACTGCAAGCCCTCAACCGTAAACCCATGTATATGAAAGACTGGATCGCCAAGCTGGACGAGTTCCTGAAGGTCAGCGAAAGGGACATCCTTACCCATGCGGGGAAGATCAGCCATGAGGCGGCCATTGAAAAGGCACGGATGGAATATGAAAAATTCCGAAAGCGGTCATTGGAAGAACCTTCGCCGGTGGAGCGCCACTTTATTGAAGCAGTGAAGGAAGTGAAAAAACTGGAACAAAAGAAACCACGGAACACACGGAAAACACGGAAATAAGGATAGATTACTTTTCTGTGTGTTCCGTGTGTTCCGTGGTTAAAAAGAGGTATCTATGCTGACTGCTCTACGAATCGGAAATTTCAAGGCCTTTGCAGAAACGCAGCGGATTCCCGTGCGTCCTTTGACGCTGATCTATGGTGCGAACAGTTCCGGAAAATCGAGCGCCCTGCACAGCATGATTCACGCCCGTCATACGCAGGAGACGGGCGATCTGGATGTTCATCGCACCAACGTGGGCGGCGAGTCGGTGGACCTGGGTGGGTTCCGCCAGTATGTTCACAGGCGAGAGTCCAATCGCCGGGTCGAGTGGGCCATGGAGCTGGATACGAGTTCATTCACGGACAGGCTTGCGGAACTCTTCGCCCCCGTTAAGCAGGTTGCGATGCTCCTCAACCTGGGCATCGGCCTGGACGATCAGGACCACCCGCTACCGGAGTCAATGCCTGAAATTCACACCTATGAACTTCTCGCCGATGGTCAGAGCCTTCTCCGGATGAGTCGCCGCAGAGACAGTAAGCTTCAGCTCGACCGCTTGGATCACGAACATCCTGTATTTCGGGAAGTTATCAAGGCGATGGTCCTGCTTTTTACAACGACCGAAACGATTCACCCAGAGGACTTTGAGGGCCTTGATGAGGCGATTGCCCACGCCATCCGCCAAGGGTGCGATAGTCGAGATCTGTACGAGCAGAGTGTGACCTGGGCGGAAGACATGAAGGTGGATGGGAGCCTCCTGGAAGTGGTTCGAGGTCCCGCCGAATCACCGCCAGCGGATTATGTCCGCCACCAGGGCTGGGTACTGACGGCATTCCGCAACGCCCTGTGGCAGCTTCTGCATGCCACGAATCTGGAGGAAGCCGTTGTGGACACCGTCATGCGCGGGGGAGACACCGACACCAACGCCGCCATCTGTGGCGCGATTCTGGGTGCCGTGCATGGCCGGGACGCCGTCCCCCACCAATGGGTCGACTCCCTGCTCAATTGCCGCCCCGCAGCGGGACAACCGAATGTACATCGTCCTCGTCCGGAGTGCTTCTGGCCGGTGGATGCGTTGGAACTGGCGGAGCGACTTCTCAAATCAGGAGAGGCGCGATGAGCTTCTCAAAAGATGTCGTCGATTTGGCCCTTGTCGCTGCAGGACGCTGCTGTTGCATCTGCCACAAGTTCTGTGGCGTCAGGATCGAGACGCATCACATTCGGCCTGTTTCAAAAGGGGGAGACAAAAGCTTCGAGAACTGCATTCCCCTCTGTTTTGATTGCCACGCGGAGGTTGAACACTACAACGATCAGCATCCAAGAGGACGCAAGTTTTCCGAGAGCGAACTCCGGAAGCATCGTGACACATGGTTCTCGAAAGTCGAAGAGATGAATACGCTCACGCCGCTTCCCCACGATGCACCCCAGGTCATTCAGGCGGTTTCAGGAAAGGGCAACATGGTTGCCGGACGGGACTTGAACATCCGCACCGAGCGAGTGGTTGGCAAGGCGGTTGTCCAGACCGATCCGGGTGGCAAGCACATTTCAAACACGACAGCCCGCAAAATTCAGGACCTGGTGAAGGATTATATCGATATCCACACGACGGCGGGCAAAGACACGCAGCGAGCCGCGCAACGGATTTGGAGCAGCCTGAGAAACGAATTCAACGTGACCAGCTACAAGGAGATTCCCGCCCAGGATTCCGACCGCGCGATTCAATGGCTTCAGGCCCAGATCGCGATGGCAAGACCCAAAATCCGCAGGAGGGCCCCTGATAAATGGAAGGAGAGTCTATACAAGCCGATCTACGCACGCGCGGGCGAGCTTGGGATTTCCAAAGACGACCTCTATCTGCTGGCGCAAGAGCGATTGGCCCTCAAGAAACCGATCCGATCCATGAAGGAACTGACGCAGCGCGATCTTCAGCGGCTTCACCATGTTATGATCTATGAAGTCAAGAAGTCCGGGAGCAAGCCATGAAATCTAGTGGTTGTCAGGCAGAGGGATGAAATCCGGGTCAACACCACTTCGGGTCTGCCGGAACAGCGTGCTCTTTGCTAACTCGTTGAATGATAAGCGCTTTCGGATTGACATCCGAGTGGAGAACGGTTACGAAGAAAGTTGCGCACGGGGAGCCGAAATAAAATCCACGAACCTTGCAAGGTTTGTGTTTAACAATAGACACAGGGGAAGCAGGAGACGCTATGCGTCCTTTTTCTGCTGATTTGTCGGAGGGTTATACATTATTTGGATACCGATGACAATTCTTCGATTGGAAAGCGGGAATCTGCCGCGCGGTTGAAACCGTGCGGGTTGCACTTGTTTACCGCAATTACTCCTTCCAAATTCTCCCATTCTTCATTTTTCGAACAGCCTTGTATAACAGCCTGGTTGCATCTGTGCTGCCAAAATACCCGCATCGTAAGATATGCCGAAGCTGAGGATGGCGCAGACCGGCCATGGGTTGATTTCTTGCCTGCAGAGCGGTCCGCACGCGTGCGGTCTTTCCTGAACGAAATCGGAACCCAACAGACCGGCACTGCCTCTTCGAACATTAGAAGGGGCTGGCATGCTTTATCTTGAACTCCTAATCGTTTTGTTCCTTACGTTGATGAACGGCGTTCTCGCCATGTCCGAGCTGGCCGTCATTTCATCGCGAAAAAGCCGCCTCGAGCATCTGGCCAACCAGGGCAGCCGTGGTGCGCGCGCCGCTCTTCGCCTGATTGACGACCCCAGCCGGTTCCTTTCTACGGTTCAGATCGGCATTACGCTGGTCGGCATCATCGCCGGGGCATTCAGCGGTGCAACATTGGGCCAGCGACTCGGAGCTTGGCTGAACGCGTTTCCGCTGATTTCACCCTACGGCGGTTCTGTCGGCATAGGTATCACGGTTGTCGGCATAACTTATCTGTCGTTGGTCATCGGAGAACTCGTTCCGAAGCGGATAGCGTTGACTCAGCCTGAACGGGTCGCCTGCTTGGTGGCCGGACCGATGCGCGGACTTTCCTTGGTTGCGGCTCCGGCTGTATGGGTACTGCATATCTCAACCGAGAGGGTCTTGCGCCTTTTGGGTTTGGCTGGAGCCCGCGAGACAACCGTCACCGAAGACGAGGTCAAGTCGCTGATTGCCGAGGGAACGCAAGCGGGCATTTTTGTTCCCCAGGAACAGAAAATGATCGAAGGCGTTCTCCGCCTGGCGGATCGTCCCGTACGGCTAATCATGACACCGCGCATACAGATCGTTTGGGTGGACGTCAAATCCGACAAGAACACGATTATCGAAATGGTGCGGTCCCATCGTTTTTCTCGGCTGCTGGTTTGCGACGGAACGGTGGACCATCCCGTCGGCGTTATCCATACCAAAAACCTTCTGCCTGAAGCCCTTGGCTGTGAAGACGTCACTCTATCCGAGTTGGTCACCCCGATATTATACGTCCCGGACCGCACAACGGTCCTTAAGCTTCTGAATCGTTTCAAGAAGGAAAAAGTGCACCTGGCCGTTGTGGTGGATGAATACGGTACCACTGAAGGTCTGGTGACACTCACTGACGTGTTCGAGGCCATCGCCGGGGATCTTCCGGAACGAGGAGAAGATGATGGACCCGAGATTGTGCAAAGGGACGACGGGTCGTGGCTGGCGGACGGGACGGTTCCCACCGACGAAATCGAAACCTTAACCGGCATCTATATGGGAGAAAACGTGGAGACGCTGGCGGGTTTCGTGCTGGATCATCTGGGACGCATACCCAAAGCCGGTGCAAGCTTTAACCACGGGAACGCACGCTTTGAGGTCGTCGATATGGACGGTAACCGCATCGACAAGGTGCTTATCGCAGTCGACCGCAAATAGTGATAGAGGGTCGGCTGATGCATGCCGGGGCGTTGTGACGGTGGAGGACGCCTTGGTCCGCGGCCGCATCTTCGAGACATCCTCCGGAATCCCGGTCCTGCAGGTCCCGGAGGAGGACATCCTCGCCGTCGGGACCACCAATCCACTCGCCGATGTGGCCACACAAGCGCACGTGACGGCCCGCATGTCCAATCCCGAGCCAACCCCCGACCGGCTTTCGAAGAAGGGCACAGGCGCGCCCGAAGGGGGCGAGCTAGGGATGGCGAGCATCAAATACGGAGACTTGATCCAATTCGAGCCCATCGAGTCCGTGGTCCAGCTACGGGACGCCGACGAGGCCGCCGCTGCCCGACAGCTTGTCCAGACCTATGTCATCTCCGAGGAGATGGCCGAGAAGCTGATCAATCTGGTTGTTCCTCAGCTTCAGTTCGACCGGCCCATGGACAACAAAGGGCTGCTGGTCGTGGGCAACTACGGCACCGGTAAACCGCACCTCATGTCCGTGATCTCCGCCCTGGCTGAAAACGGCGATCTCGCAACGCATCTGAACGACAAGAGCGTGGCCGGCGCCGCAGGCAAGATCAGCGGGCGCTTCAAGGTGGTCCGGACCGAGATCGGCGCGACCACCATGTCCCTGCGCGACATCCTCGTCGCCGAACTGGAGGAGCACCTGGCCGCGATGGGCGTGTCTTATTCCTTCCCGCCCGCAGACAAGGTGTTCAATAACAAACGTTCCTTCGAACCTCATCTTGGAGGGCGCACGCGATGAAGGATGCTCAGAAGCCCGACCATGTTAGCCTGACCACGCTGGTCCACTGGCTCGGCGAGGGTCGCTTCGTCATTCCCGATTTCCAGCGCGAGTTCGAGTGGAAGCCATGGGACATCCGCGAGCTCGTGCGGTCGATCTTCCTCGACTACTACATCGGCAGCCTGTTGCTATGGAAGGGAAAGCCCGAAAACTTCGCCGCGCTCGTTTGCGAGCCGATCTACGGCCACCACGGCAGCGGAGACCCAGTGCACATCGTCCTGGATGGGCAGCAGCGCCTCACGGCGATGCACTACGTATTCTTCGCGCCGGACAAGCCGCTACCGAACCGTTCCAATCGCTTCCTGTACTTCATCCGGGTCGACCGGTTCATGGAGGGAGCCTACGACGAGGCGTTCGAGTACGACTGGACCCGCAGTGGACTGAACCTGCTCGCGGACCCCGTTGCGCAGTACGAGCACCACATGTTCCCCCTGTCGGTGGTGGGCCAAGGCGGATGGGAACTGCCGAACTGGGTGCAGGGCTACGAAAAACACTGGCGCGAAAAGGAGCAGGCGGCGAGCAGCGCCGGCGACGTGGCGACGGCCGAGCGAGCGGGACTTCGCGCACGCGACGCCCACTCCTTTGGGCAGCACTTGAAGGGCATCACCGAGCAGTACCAGATCGCCTACATCGAGCTCGACCGTAACCTCGAGATCGACAAGGTGTGCTACATCTTCACCCAGATCAACAGCCGCGGGATCCGCCTCGACGTCTTCGACCTGGTGAACGCGCTCCTGAAGCCCAAGGATCTGCAACTGAAGCAGCTCTGGCGCGACGCTGCGCCGCGTCTCGACTTCGTCGAGACCGAGCGGATGAACGTTTACATCCTCCAAGTGATGTCTATTCTGTGCCAGGCCTACTGCTCGCCCAAATACCTTTACTACCTCCTGCCAGGCCAGGAAAAGAAGGTGCGTGAGCCGGACGGATCACTTCGCAAGGAGGTTTTGGTCCCTGACGTAGGCGACTTCGAGCGCCGCTGGAATGAGGCCGTAGAAGCGGTTGAGCGCGCCATCGCACTACTGCGCCATCCCCAAGAGTTCGGTGCCATCTCCTCCAATTACCTGCCCTATGTCTCGATCCTCCCGGCGTTCGCAGCGCTCCAGTCCACTCTGCGCGCGCTCCCCGCCGCACGCCAACTCGATGCGCAGCGTAAGCTTCGTCACTGGTACTGGGCTAGTGTGTTCACCAACCGTTACTCGGGGTCGGTGGAGTCCACAACCGCCCGCGACTATCTGGCCGTGAAAGCATGGTTCGAGAACGACGCCGCGAAGCCGGACCTCATCGCCGACTTCCGGGCTCGCTTCAGGACACTGGATTTCCGGCGGGAAACCAAGCGCGGCACCTCGGTCTACAACGGCATTTTCAACTTGCTCGTGCTGCGCGGTGCCCGCGACTGGATGACTGGCAACGTGCCCCAATACGGGGATCTCGATGACCACCACATCGTTCCCAAGAGCTGGGGGAAGGAGCACGGGCTTGGCACTCTCATCGACTGCATCCTGAACCGGACACCGCTCACCGCTGACACCAACCGCAAGGTCATCAACGACCGCCTGCCGAATGAGTATCTGCCGGAGCTTATCAGCGCGAACGGCGAAGTTAGAGTCCGGGCCACCCTTGAAACCCACTTCATCTCTCCGGCGGCCTTCGACATTTTGCTGCGCGTCCCCTTCACCAAGGAAGACTTCGAGGCTTTTCTCGCCGAACGCCAGAGCACACTTCAGGCCGCGATCGAGGATTTGCTGGTAAAGTAGCGCTTAGACCTCCCGCCACAGTCGTAGCGTGGACGAAATCACGCGCAAGGAGGGAGAGGCGGCGATCCTCTGGTTCGAGCAGGTGACCCAGCGATGATCCGCGGCCTCAAACCCTACCCCGCCTACAAGCCTTCCGGTGTGGAGTTGCTGGGCCAGGTGCCGGAGCATTGGGAGGTACGGCGGTTAAAACGAATCGCGCGGCTCAACCCTAGCAAGTCGGAAGTTCCGTTAGCAATGCGAGACGATCCCGCCGCATTCCTACGAATGGAACACGTTGGATCGGACGGGCGATTCGATGCATCGGAGGTGCGGCCCGTTTCGGACCTGTGGAACGGGTTTACCTTTTTTCGGCGCGGCGACGTTATCGTCGCGAAAATCACACCATGCTTTGAGAACGGGAAAGGCGCTTGTCTCCAGAATCTACCGACGAGCGTCGGGTTTGGTCCAACTGAGTTTCACGTAATCCGACCCTCGGCGGCGGTGACCTCATCTTACCTTTATCGCGTCACCACCCTTTCGCAGTTTCGCCAGCTTGGAGCCGACGAAATGACGGGTGCGGCAGGGCAACAACGTGTGCCGGCGGAGTTCATAGCCAACTTCCTGATACCCCTGCCACCCCTCCCCGAACAAACCGCCCTCGTCGAGTACCTTGACGCCGAGACGGCCAAGATCGACACTGCTGTCTTCGCCTCCCGCCGTGAAATCGACCTCCTGCGCGAATACCGCCAGCGGCTCATCGCCGATGTGGTCACCGGCAAGCTGGATGTGCGCGAGGTCGCGGCACAGTTGCCGGAGGAGCCAGCGGATGAAGAAGAGCCTCTGGGCACTGAAGATACTGAAGCGACGGCCGATGAGGAAACGGATAACAATGAGGAAACCGCGGATGAAGAAGAAGGTCGCTAAGCCACCAAGATGCGTAAGAGGGCCCGCGGCCTCTTATTGTCAGCCTGGCGGCGAGATTGTACTGTACCAAGCCGCCGACGGCCGGGTTCAACTCGAAGTGCGGCTTGAGCGCGAGACCATCTGGCTGAGCCTCAATCAGATGGCTGCCTTGTTCGACCGGGATAAGTCCGTGATTTCTCGGCACTTGCGCAACATTTATCGAGAAGGCGAGCTCGATCGGGGGGCAACTGTTGCATTTTTTGCAACAGTTCAGCAGGAGGGCGGTCGGACGGTGAGCCGTCAGGTGGAGTACTACAACCTCGACGCGATTATCGCGGTGGGCTATCGGGTCAACTCCAAGCGCGGCACCCAGTTTCGCATCTGGGCCACCGGGGTTCTGCACGATCACATTTTGAAGGGCTACACGGTCAATGCGCAACGGTTGGCCGCACTCCAGCAGACCATTCGCTTGATCTCCAATGTGGTTGATCAAAGCTCGCTGGGCGGCGACGAGGCTGCAGCGATGCTGCGGGTCCTGCGGGATTATGCTGATGCCTTGAACGTGCTGGATGCTTATGACCACGGCAAGGTGCCCGAACCTGAAAAGGCCTCAAAGAAAGCGGAACCAATAAGCTTGGAAGAAGCGCGGCGGGTGGTTGCGGCCTTGCGGGAACATTTCGGGGGAAGCGGCTTTTTTGGAAGGGAAAAAGACGACAGCCTCGACAGCTCGATCGCGGCCATCTTCCAAACGGTAGATGGGCATGAGCTTTACCCCAGTATTGAGGAAAAGGCGGCACACCTACTTTATTTTGTGGTGAAAAATCACCCCTTTTTAGACGGCTACAAGCGGATTGGTGCGGCCTATGACCGCGACTATTGCGTTGACCTGGTGGAACTTTCGGCGTTTCTGCACGCTACCCAGCCCGAGGTGGCCGAGGCGCTTGATCTGGATCACGACAGCCCCATCCGGAGGAAGTTTGACCTTGTTCCCAAGCTCCAGCTTGGGAACACAACTGTGCAGAAGCTCCAGCTTCGGTGAGGCCGTTCCAAAGCCAGAGCTTGGGAACGAGGGGAAAAATCTTCGTGTGCATCAACAGCAAAGGCACACCCCTCAACCAGGCCGATTTCATCCTGACCTTGATGTCGGTCTTCTGGGACGAGGAGTTGCGGCAAATGTACGCATGCCACGCGTTACCGGACGGGTGGCACGGAATGGATTACGCCACGTTCTTGGAAGAGCGTCGAAAACGAATCGCTCAGGTGATCCGAAGTGGATTCGAGAAATTGAAAGTAGAATCGTAAAGATCACGACCGCAATGCGATTTGCAAGAAAATGACGCATTAAGGAGAGGTAACAAATGGCCTTCCGGTTCTGGAGACGCATCAGGATTGCACCGGGTGTGACTCTGAACCTGAGTAAGTCGGGCGGGTCACTCTCGTTCGGGCCGCGCGGAGCGAAGTTCACCATCGGTCCGAGGGGCAAACGGGCCACGGTGGGCATTCCGGGAACAGGCCTTTTCTACACGACCACGCTTCCGAACGGGAGGTCCAGCGGTAGGAGAAGCGCGTCCTACTCCGCTCCGGCCGTCCCAACGGTCCGCCCGGAAGACCGGCTTACGCTGGGTTTCTTCAAGCGGCTTATCACCCCGGACGACGAGGAGGCCCTGGTGGATGGATGCCTGGAGTTGGTCCTCGGCAACGAAACCAAGGCCCTCGAACACCTCGAGAAGGCTCTACATCTCGCCGACGGCGCGTACCTTGCCGGTTTTGTGGCCCTCAAGCAGGAGCGGCTGGAAAAAGCTGCGACGTACCTGGCGACCGCCGCCGAGAAGCACAGCCGCCTGGGCCGCTACTTCTCCAAGTACGGCATCTCCGCGCGCCTAAGCCTGCCCATCACAGACGAGGTATTCGCACACGTGGGCCCGGATCTCCGCGGTGTGCTGTTGGGCCTGGTGGAGGTCTACGAGCGCCAGAAGCGCTGGAAGGATGCGATTGCCTGCCTGGAGAGGCTGCATCAGCTCGAACCCGACGACGTGCTGGTGAAGGTGTCGCTGGCGGAGCTGCTGCTCACCGCCCGCCCGGGCAACGAAAAGCTCTTGCAGAGGATCGTGCGGTTGACCCAAGGCATCGAGAACGAGACACCGGTCCACACCGCGTTGCTGCTCTACAAGGCCAGGGCACTGCGCGGGCTCGGGCTCCTGATTGCTGCGCGGGATACCCTGACGGGTGCCCTGCGCCGGAAGAAGGGCCGGTCCGAGGAACTGCTCCGGGCGCTCCGGTACGAACGGGCCCTGGTCTACGAGGCCCTCGGGAAGCCGAGGCGGGCTAGAGCCGAGTTCGAGAAGCTCTACGCCGAGGATCCCGACTACGAAGACGTAGCGGCCCGGTTGGGGCTGTAGCGGAAATCCGAATCAGCGCCGTTTCCGCCCCTTCGGGAATGTGCCGCTCTTTGGAAAGATGTTGCGTATCAATGGCTTAGCTGATATGAATTCTGTGGGATCCAGATTTCCCCGACTTTTCAAGGAGAGCGCCATTGAATGCCCAGACCGATATCCCTCGGCTTGTCCGTGAGCTGCGGGAACGGACGGGTCTGACCCAGGAAAAGTCTGCCGCCACGCTTGGCGTCACCTTTCCCACCATCAACCGCGGGGAAAACAGCCGCGCCCGGCCGTCGCCCCTTGCCAGGGAAAAATTGAGGCGCTGGTACGCGACATGGGAGAGAGGGGCAGCGATCTACTTGCTGAACTCCTCGGCGATGAACCGGTGTAACAAGGATAAGGTATGGCAACAAAACGTAGGTGGGTGCAGATCTTTTGCTTCTTGTTCCCAAGCTCCAGATTGGGAACACAACTGTGCAGAAGCTCCAGCTTCGGTGAGGCCGTTCCCAAGCTGGAGCTTGGGAACGGGGGGAAAAATTCTATTTCCCCTCCCCTTGTGGGAGGGGATTAAGGGGAGGGGGACGTAACTGATTGACATACATTAGTTTTTTCACCCTCACCCCAAACCCTCCCCCTACTCCCCTCCCCTCGTGGGAGGGGATTAAGGGGAGGGGGGAGAGGGGGATTTTTTGACCTTCGTTATCGTTTTTGCTTAAGGTCTCCATTTTAGAACGCTACCAAAAGATTATGACAGCTGGCATGCTCAACATACCGGAATCGCTTTAGTAATTGGTTATTTTGATATAAAACGTAACGGACGTCTTTATCGTCCTGGAATAATTTGTCTCGGACCCAGATTCCCTGAAACGGAAAGGGCGGGCATCTATCCCGGGAAGATAGCGCCCGCCCCTTGATCTTTCTGCCCGTACGACGACGCGTTTCTTCGCGGTACGTATAACTACTGTATTTCCCCCAAGTTGATGAACTGCGTCTCGCCGCTGTTGTCGTCTAGTCCGTCGTTGTCGGTGATGATCATGGCATCGCCGCCTGGAAGTACGGCCAGCCCCTCCACCTTTTCGATAATGTGGGCGCCGGGGGCCTTCAGATCGTCGATCAGATCGCGCACCAGCACCTTGCTCAACGTATCACCATCGGCTTTACCGGTTAAATCAATCTGGTAGATGCGTTTGATTCGGGCATCCGGCCCGCCCTGATTGTCCCTTTCCACCACAAGGAAGCGGTTACTGCCAAGGGCGGTAATCTCCGACAGACCGACCCAGCCGCCGTTCGGTGAGACGGGGAGATCCAGAGGATAGTTCATGAACTTCCATGTCTTTGCGGCAAGGTCATAGACGCCGATCCGCGGGTTGGTCTCCCCCGCCCAGGGGCGTTGCAGAGCGACGATCAGCTTTCCATCCGATTCGGCGATCCCTTCGAGCCCGAAACGCTGCTGAAGGGCGTTGAGGGCCGCCGGAAGCATGATGATCTCCTCAATCACTCCGGCGGAATCGACTTTGACGATGAGATTTCCTGTTTTTACGGGGTACTTTTTGTCGCCTACCGTCCCCGAACCCTCGGAGGCGAGCCAGAATCCCCCGGTACTCGCAACGGAAATTCCTTCGACATCGAAGTTTACCGTGCCATCGGCGTTTGTCATCGCCGGCAGGTCCGTGTCGTCGAAGGTGTTGGGATCATCCGCGTCGGGAAGTGTTGGCGCCAGGGCCGGAATTTTTCCGTTGGGATCTGTGATCACAATCTCCGAGGTGATCACAGGCGGTGTCTTTGTCCGATCAATGGTGTAGATGCGGCTTCCGCGGTAGAAGGCGTCATGAACGCCGTAAACGATGGCGTCGGTTGCGCCCGCGGCCAGCCCGGACATGGCGCCCCAGGGGATCGGGGTTCCGTCGGGACGATCAGCCGACACGAGGGTGGGGTAGGTCGGGGCGGCTTTCTGGTACTGGTAAATATTCACGACCGAACGAAAGCCGTCCTCGCGGGAATCTTCCTCACTTGAAGCAATGAGCAGATTACGCTTCGGGATGGCAAGTATTCCCTCGGGTCCCATCCCGGCGGGGAGCATCTGTTTCATCGCGGGGACGTCGGGTTTGCTCATATCGTAAACGGCCACAATGCTTGAACGTTCCGACGCGACGAACAGGTAATCGGTTCCTTCGAAGCGGCTGAATTCGACGTTTTCCGGTTCGTTACCCTTGGCGTCGGAGCGGCGATCCGGGTAATGACCGATCCGGGCTACGGCATGCTCCAAGGTATTGCCGGCATCATAAACTACGGCACCATCGATGCTGAAGATGGTAAAGCCGCGGCTGCCCCCGTCGAGATCACCCTCGTTGGCCGTCGCGAACCGCGTGGTGGACAGCCAGGTCACTCCATCCGGCTCTCTCTTGATATCGTTTTTAGAGGTGGAAAGGGTAATCAGATTGGGGCGTTCATCGATTGTGTCGATATTGGTCAGGTTGACCGTGCCGGCGCTGAACTGGCCGGTGACTTTCCCGGATGCCAGATCGACAAGCACGATGTGGTTGTTTTCCTGAAGCGTCACGACGGCGATGTTGTCATCGTTGATATCGACATATTCCGGTTCCGGATCGGTGGGGTAAAGGGTAGCAACACCTGTCAAATCCACCTGCCGTGTCGTCCATGTATCGGGAGTTCCAACGGTATCGACGATGACGAGGCATCCTGCCGGGAGCTGCGGCGGGGCGCCCGTGCCAAGATCTTCATCCCGTTCGTTTTCGATGACGATCGCGGCATATTTGCCATCCTTGCTGACGGCGACGGAATCCGGCTGCCCGGGCAGTGCGATCTCCCGGGAGACGGTCTGTCTGTCGATATCCACGATAGCAAGAATTCCTGAAGTGTTCACAAAATCCGCGGACGTGTTGACGGCTGTCAGCGCGTATTTATCAAGCACGGCGACGGACGTCGGTTCGCCTGTCATGGCCAGGCTTCCCTTGGCCATGGGACTGGCCGGATTCGTAATGTCGATGAATCCGATCTGCTTAGCGGGGCTGTTGGTGTAGATCAGCGTCATGCCGTCCGTGCTCGCCGCCGTGATTTCGGCTGCCGTTTCCGTACTTGATTCGCAGGATGAACCTGTCTGGGAACAGACCGGAAACGATGCGACCCTGTTGAAATACATCGAGGGATTGGAAACGGAAGGGATGGCGGGGACCGCATCGTTGGACATGCCCGCGCTACCACTCAGCAATCCGGCGGCCAATAGCGCCCCGGCCACGATAATTCCCTTGACCTCCCTCCGAAACAATGTTCTAAAAACGCCTTTTTTAACAGGCACTTCGATCATGATGTCTTGTCCTTTCTCAAATGACGGGTTAAATGCCATGTCGTACGAATCGCAAGGCATTCGGCTTTTAGTGCGATCAAATGACATGGTAATTAACGATGCGTTAACTTTTGGTAACAGGCTGCCAAAATGTGGGGCGCCGGATTTTGAACGGTTAGGCGGCATATCTCCCGGAACAAGAAACGGTGAACGGCGGTGGTCCCCAAAGGTTGGACAGCCTGATTGGTGCGGCGTTTTGGCATGACTCAAGTTTTACAGTGACCACCTGGTCACATCCCGCAAGTCTGCATGAATGCTACAGCCTATGGGGTTCCTTGTTTAAACCTGCTAAACCTCACTCCGTGATAGTGGCTTGCATAAATGACTCCCAAAGGATTGTGCGCCAGCACTCGGTCTTTCGCAGCGAGGACCGTAACGGGGGCGTTGCTGTGCTTAAAGAAAACGCTGTCGTGCCCTACGCAGAGCCCAAGTGCGATGTTCAATTCCGTGCCCGCAGCATTGAGGATTTTGGCCTGAGCCACCGGATTGCACGTCGGCTCAAACTGACCGGGACGAATCTTCTCATCCTCACGTATTCCTATCTCTTCCTTGGGAACGGAGCCGGTCTTACAGATAATAGATTCAACGATAAATCCAGCCTCCTTCAAGATCTTGGCCACTTCTGCTGCTTCCTTGACCAGGCCGGAACAGAAGGCGAGTCCCAATTTTGTGAACCTTCTCTTTCGGCTGAATTCTAAAATCTCTTCCATTCGAGTCCATCTACGATAACCCGTAGCTTCCGTCCAAGCAGCTGCATGCATCAACCTTAAGGTATCAGGCTCCTGCAGAGCAACTCGCGCCTCCTCATAAACCTCCTTACAATTCAACATAGGACAATGTTCGGGCGCTTTGTCGAGCTTCCCAACACGACACGCATAAATACCACATTCCGCACATCGACTCATGGTGATTAATTCTCCTTTCCTGAATCCCATTAATTGGTCGACAACAACCACAAACTCCAGTCGGACTGCACGCTAGCCGTGTGGCTCTGGTCCCTCGGTCAACCCGCTAGAATGTTGAATCGCCCAATTACAACGGGTGCGGATCTTTTACAACGACATCCAGGGTGTCCCTCTGAGGTAGATCCAGATGGCCCTGAAGCAGCAAGCGCATCAGCTCCGTTTCCCCTAGTTCCCAAGCTCCAGCTTGGGAACGGCCTCACCGAAGCTGGAGCTTCTGCACAGTTGTGTTCCCAAGCTCCAGCTTGGGAACAAGAAGCAAAAGATCTGCACCCACATCATTTCATCAGGAAGCCTGTAGAAAATTTCACAATGACTAGACCGGAAGCCAGCAGATTTGGGATTCAACGTTCCCTCTTAGCAGGGGCCATTTTTATCTGGAAAAACCCGGGGGCGGGTGCATCGACACCCAGCGCCCCCAAGCCCGGAGGTCGGCGGCCTCCCAAAACAAACATGGTTTAACAATAGCCTTTCTTGGACTGGATCTCAACCGGATCGCTCCCGGCAGTCGCGATTGTCCTTGGGCTGAGCCCCGCGGCTGTGGCCGATGTCACCATCCCAAGTTGTGGGGCCATGGATTTGTGCGGATGTTTTTCGATGGCTTTGACCAGGCACTGCGGATGTGTCGCTATCGCTGTCCGAAGTGTGGCTGTGTGGTGTGGGTGCCTCCGGCCGGCTACCTTCCTCGGCATCAGAGTGCCGTAGCGACGATCCGGAGACTTACGGCCTACAGGTTGACGAACCCGCCACAGGCAGATCCTGGTCCCATGGCTTCACGGAGGAGCACATTGCGTGCCAGGCTCCTCGGATATTCACGTTCTGCAGTACAGCCAACAGATTGCGCCGGGAGGATCCGAAACGCTGCAGCTGTTGGTACCGGAATAACCAGACATTCTTTGTCACATTGGGACAATCCGTGCTATGGGCTGCGGCAGAAGCAGGGCGGAACCAGTGCTCCAGAGAGACAGCGCCGCGAAGAAGCGGCAGCCGCTGTGACAAAAAAGAAACCGACGCTGAGGCGCTGTGAACGAGGCGAAGGGGCCGACGAGCGGGTTGAGTACCGCATTCCGGGGGCATGTGGCATTGCAGTCGGAGGTGGATCCCGGATGCCCGCTCAGTGATATTGGACGCTGACAGGCTCAAGAAAAACAACGGGACGAAGAATGTGCACGGCGAGACAGCGGGGGTCTCGTGCAGGTTGTCCGCCGAGGGCTCCGGACCCGGGCGAATCAGGATGAGGGTTCGTCCCGGCTCCGTTTTGCGTCCCGGTCTTTCAGCTGACCGAGAAGGTTACAAACGCTGCACAGGGTTTCGTAGCACGGTTCGCCGCATTCCCGGCAGGTGCCGAAGGTTTCGGCCGCTTTGGCAGGGCGGTTTCTTTCCAGGTAGGTAAAAAGGAAATCCCGCTTGGTACCCGGCATTTTCATTTCGAGAAAGGCCAGGGCTTCCTTGAAGACGTGGCTGGTGGCGCCCCGCGACAGAGGACACGACGCCTGGAGCGGTTCGATCCCGGAAAGCTCGCAGTAGATCCGGATTTCGTGGGCTTCCACACGGTACAGCGGCTTGATCTTAACTGGAAGCCGCGGATGGGTGGACGGAAGAAAGGGCGATTGTTTTTCCAGGTATTCCGTGCGGTGGCGCACCAGGTTTCCCAGAAGCCGGCCGGCTTCGTCGTCCAAGTTGTGTCCCGTCACGAGCACGCCGAAGCCTTCGCGCACGGTGAGCCGGTTGAGGAGCTGGCGTTTCAGGAGACCGCAGACGGAACAGATCTTCCTGCGGGTCCTCCGGCGGATTTCGGGAATGGAGAAGCCGATGAGATCTTCGAGTGCATAGCGGCTCCATGCGAGCCCCCGAGGGGCGGCGAAGCGTTCGATCGCGTCCGCGGAGGCTTCGGAAAAACCTTCTATGCCGAGGTCCAGGTGCAGGCCGCGAGTTCGGTAGCCCATCTCGTGAAGGACCGACCACGCAGCCAAGGAGTCTTTTCCTCCGGAGACGGCCACCATGAGCGGCGTTTCCGGATGCACGGCGGATTGCTTCATGGCGCGGCGCACGGCGTTTTGAAAAAACCGGAGATAACAGTCGGGGCAGAACAGGGCGTGGTGACTGGGAAGCGAGATGACGGCCTGCCCGCGGCATCGCGTGCACTTGGCACCCCTTGAAAGCTTCGGCGGCCGATGACCGTCTTCCTGGAACGGTTTCCCGGAAGCCATGGGTCATTCCCCCGGAAATTGGAAGCCTTCGGCTCCCACCAGCACGAAAGGCGCCGCGTCCGTGGATATTTCGCAGGGCCGCTCGAGGATCGACTGCACGTAGCCCGGGAGCGCGAAAAGCAGTGGATGCCGTTGCGCCGAATAGTATTGAAGTGGACCGATGCCCCGTTCTCCCATGCGCCGCCGTACGGCCCCGGTATCCAGATCCGGGAGGGGTTCCGAGGAGCAGGCGGAAAAGACGAAGTCCAGCATGTAGCCCAGGATATAGGCCAGGTACTGGCGCTTGTGAGGGAAAACGGCGTCGAGGGTTTTTGAAATGACGTTGAAGGCTTCGGGGAAAAAGAAGGCCGAGTCGTTGTGAAGCCCCAGGATGCCTCCCGTATTGAGACGGCTCCTGCAGATTTCGTAGAATTCCCGAGTGTACACGTATTTGGACGGTTCCATGGGGTCGGTGAGGTCCAGGAGGATCACGTCATAGGTTCGATCCGTTTCTTCCATGAACCGGCGTCCGTCTCCGATGACCAGTTCCACACGATGGTCTTCGAAGGCTTTTCCGCAGATGGTCTGGAGGTAACGGCGGGCTACATCCACCACTTCCGGGTCCAATTCCACCATGGTGATGCGGCGCACCGTTCGGTACTTGGCAATCTCTTCCAGGGCTCCGCCGTCTCCGCCTCCGATGATGAGGATGTCCCGCGGGTTCGGGTGTAAGAGCATAGGGGGATGCACCAGCGATTCGTGGTAGAAGAATTCGTCGCGCTCCGAAGTCTGAAAGCGGCGGTCGAGAAAAAGGGTGACCCCGAATTCGTGGGTTTCCACCACGTCCACTTTTTGGTACGGGGTTTCTCGTGTGTGGATCATCTTCCGGATGCGGAACCGGCGTCCCATCGTCGCCGTGATGGGTTCCGCGTACAAGGTTTCGGTCTCGTCCATGGGCACTCTCCTCGTTGAAAATGCGAAAGGTGGAGACTATAAAATATTGGCATGGAAATCTCAAACCCTTATGACACGTCGGACCGGCGGTGGTGAATCGGCCAGAGCATCTGGACCGCAGGCGGCGATTTGGGAGAATCGATGAACGGAATGCATTACGAAGGGATTATCATCCGCCCGCCCAGCGAGGCGGACAGCATCATTTTGCAGGTGACCGTGGGCTGTTCCCACAACAAATGCACCTTCTGCGGGACTTACAAGGGCAAACGGTTTCGAATCAAGGACGACGCGGTGATCGATGAGGACATCCGCTATGCCGCCAGGAATTTTTCTTTCCTGCGGCGGGTTTTCCTGACGGACGGGGACGCGCTGATCATCCCCCAGCCCCGGCTGGTGCGGATCTTTTCCAAAATCCGGGAGGAGATGCCCTGGATTCAGCGCATCGGGCTCTACGGAAACGCCAAGAGCATCATCCGGAAATCGCCGGAAGAACTGGCGGAGCTTCGGAATCTGGGGCTGGGCATCGTCTACATGGGGCTTGAAAGCGGCGATCCGGAAACGCTCAAAGCCATTCGCAAGGGCGCATCACCCGAACGCATGGTCGAAGCGGGACGCCGCGTCCGGGATGCGGGCATCAAACTCTCGGTCACCGTCCTTCTCGGAATCGCGGGACGCGAACGATCCAGCGAGCATGCCCGGGCCACCGGTGACGTGTTGAGCGCCATGGACCCCCATTATGTGGGAGCGCTCACTCTCATGCTGCTTCCCAACACCGAACTGGGCCAAAAGGCGGCCTGCGGAGCATTCGAACTCATGGACCCGCCGGAGATGCTGGCCGAACTCCGTGAAATGATCGCTCACACACATCTCAGCGGCGGCCTTTTCCTATCGAACCACGCCTCCAACTACCTGCCCCTTAAGGTGCGCATGCCGGCCGAAAAGGCGAAGGCTCTGGCCGCAATCGATGCGGCCCTTCGAGGCGATGTCCGCCTCAAGCCCGAATGGATGCGGGCGCTCTGATGCGGCTTGGGCAACGGCGGAAAGCAAACCGGGCGTCGCTTAAAATCCGGGGGCCGCAGATCTTTTGCTTCTTGTTCCCAAGCTCCAGCTTGGGAACACAACTGTGCAGAAGCTCCAGCTTCGGTGAGGCCGTTCCCAAGCTGGAGCTTGGGAACGAGGGGAAACGGAGCTGATGCGCTTGCTGCTTCAAGGCCATGTGGATCTACCTCAGAGGGTCACCCTGGATGTCGTTCTTAAAGATCCGCACCCAAATCCGGGAGACGGGGGCGAAGAGGCTCAGTTCGTCCCCCATTTGAGCTTGGTCCTCAGGATGTCGAAGTAGTCCATACTGGGGGACTTGATGAGCCGAAGCGGGGCGGGCGCTGCGGTGATGAGGATCCGGTCCTGGGGCAGGAGCTTGCGGCCGATCTGGCCGTCGCAGGTGAGGGCCACGTCCTGGGCCTTGTCGTCGAGAGTCAGCTCGATCCGGGCCGATCCGGGAAGGATGATGGGGCGGTTGGTCAGAGTGAAGGAACAGATGGGCGTGACGATGACGTCCCAGGCCGTGGGGTAGACGATGGGACCGCCCGCCGAAAGGTTGTAGGCCGTGGAACCGGTGGGCGTCGCCACGATGATGCCGTCCGCGCGATAGTGGGTCAGGTAGCGGCCGTCGATGCTAGTGTGAAAATTCACAATTCGGGCCAGCGCTCCCTTGTTCACCACCGCGTCGTTCAAAACGGTCTGGGAGAAGACTTCCCGGCCCTCTCGCCAGAGCGAAACCTGGAGGCGCATGCGTTCTTCGATTTCGTAGCGGCCTTCAAGGATCTCTCCGAGTTCCGAAAAACAGGATTCATGGGCGATTTCGGTGAGGAACCCCAGTCCGCCAAGGTTGACGCCCACCACGGGAATCGGCCGGTCGCGGACCGCCCGTGCCACGCTCAGGAAGGTCCCGTCGCCTCCCAATACCACCACGGCATCGGTGTCAGCGGGGAGTTCCGGTTCGTCGATTTCGGCCTGAAAGTCGGGAATCGCTGAATTCTGCTGGGACATCACGTCAAGACCCAGGCCTTCCATCCACTGCTTCATCCGGCGGGCGAGAGAGGCGGCATCGGAGCGACCGCGTTTGTAGATGAGGACGATGCGCTTCATGTTGTTCGGTCTCCTTGCTTGCAGGCCACCGATCTTAGGAAAACAAATAATAAAAATGCAACGAAAAACGTTTGTCAAATGAAACGCCGCAAAGTAAGCTGCGAAATGAAGCGGAATACGGTGGCACCTTCGGAAGTGAGCCGAATGGACTCGCAAGCCAAGAACATCTTTGCTGCTCCGCAGTGCATCCTCGTTGTTGACGACGAAGTGCATATCCGTGAACTGGTCGCCGAATCTTTGAGCCTCATGGGGCATCGCGTGACCACCGCCGAGGACGGCCTGGACGCCATCGAGAAGATCCAAAACGGTTCCTTCGACATCATCATCACCGATCTGGACATGCCCCGTATGGACGGACTCGAACTCATCAAGGCTGTTCATGCCGATCACAAGAACATCGATACCATTGCTATCATGGGCCATGCCGTCAAATACAAATACACCGAGGTGATCGGCGCCGGGGCGGCCGACTTCATCACCAAACCCTTTTCCCTGGACAAACTCGAAGCCAAGCTCCAGCGGCTGCTCCGGGAGCGCTGGATGCGCCGCGAACTGGAAGAGCTGGCCATCCGGGATCCCCTGACCGGCCTGTTCAACCGGAGGCATTTCAAGAGCATTCTGACTCAGGAGGCCGTTCGGGCAATCCGTTACGGGCACCCCCTTTATCTGTTTTTCATCGATATCGATTCCTTTAAGGAGTACAATGATCAAAAAGGCCACCAGGCGGGCGACCGGCTGGTGATCCTGCTTGCGGATATCCTGCGGACATCCATCCGTGAAAACGTAGATAAGGCCTTTCGCTACGGGGGAGATGAATTCTGCGTGATTCTCCCGCATCTCACAACTCCTCAGGCATTAAAGGTGGCGGAACGTATCCGCAGCAAGTACAACAAGCTCAAGCCTCAGCCCACCACGCTTTCCACAGGCATCGCTTCTTTTTCCGGCAATCTGGATAACCTGGCGGAGGCCATCGAAGACCTGGTCCAGCGGGCCGACCGCGCACTTTACGAAGCCAAGCAGGCCCGAGGCGGCGACTGCGTCTGCGTGAACGGGATCGACCCGCCTGAGCCGATTCCCCGGCTCCTGGGAAACTCGGGAACCGGTGGCGGCAATGCCCGATAGAGCCCCCCCCTCTCGAAGTCCCGCCCGCGAGTTCGCCGCTGCACCGCCATCAACGGCCGCCCTCATTTCCTCTTGACACCCGGCACTTCCTCCCTATATATAGGCCGCGTTTTGCTAAACTTTTAGTTTAATAAAGGTAAACCATGGAGGGGCATCTGAGGATCGGTGAGAAGCTCCGAAGGCTGCGGACGGAAACCGGTCTGACTCAGGAAGAACTGGCCAACCGCGCCTACCTGACCAAGGGCTTCATCTCGCAGCTGGAGCGGGACCTCACCTCACCGTCCATCGCCACATTGAAAAGCATCCTGGACGTCCTGGGGTTGGACCTGGCGGAATTTTTCAGAGACACGCCGCAGCCCACCGTGGTGGGCCGCAAGAAGGCCAGGGTGCTCAGTTCGGTATCCACCGACGACTACACGGTCCATTTTCTGCTTCCCCGAGCCATGGGGCGGTTGATGGATCCCGTGCTGGTCATCCTGGCGAAGGGCGCGAAGACACCTCAGGAGACCTCGCACGAGGGAGAAGAGTTCGGGTTCGTGATCCGGGGGGCGGTGACCCTTTGGCTGGACACCAAGGCCCATAAGCTGGGTCAGGGCGATTGCTTCTACTTCAAGAGTTCGACACCTCACCGGGTGGAAAACACCGGAAAGGGAGCGGCGAAGATTCTTTGGGTGGTGACTCCGTCGCGTTTCTGAAACGGAAGCGGGCGGGCTTCGCCCCGATCGTTAACGGCTGCAAGGCGGGAGTGATATGCGTTGGGAAAAGAGTCATTTCTTGTGATGTGTCTGAATGTGCAAACGCAGAGATCCATTGAGATGGTTCTCTTGCTTCAGGGGAGGTAAGGCCATGGGCGTAAAAAAACCGGAGTTCGGGTTCGGGGTCCATCTCATGATGGACGGCTATGGTTGCCATCGCGACCTGCTGGAAGATATCGGCCTAATCTACAATTTTTTGGATGAGTATCCAGCGGCAATGGACATGACGAAGATCATGCCTCCGTATGTATTCCGTTACAACGGCGCCGTTCCTGAAGACTGGGGGATTTCGGGTTTTGTGCTCATCGCCGAAAGCCATATCAGCATCCACACCTTCCCCGAGAAGCTTTATCTCAGTGTGGACATATTTTCGTGTAAGCCGTTCGACGTTGATAAAGCGGTGGAAGCGATCCGGGATCAGTTCCAGATCAAGAAGTACGAAATGAACGTTCTGGACCGGGGCCAGGAATTTCCCAACACCCTGTCGGCGTCCGCTCAGGTGGTGCGGATGGACCGATCGCTGCGCCAACGGACTCGTTGAGATCATGGATCCGGAAACGGTGCGTGACGCGAGGGCCCGCATGCGGGAATACCTGGGGCCCTCCTCTTCGTTCATGGGGTTGACCTCTCCGGAAGCGGACTTCGAAAGCGCCCGGTTCGTGGTGCTTCCCGTTCCCTACGACGGCACCACCACGTTCCGGGCGGGCACTCGTGAGGGGCCTCGAGCCATTCTCCATGCGTCCCGGGAGCTGGAGTCCTACGACGAGGAAACAGGAGAGGAACCTCACCGGCGGGGCATCGCCACACTGGACGAACTGGCGATCACGGTGGCGTCTCCAAAGGAGATGGTGGACCGTGTGCGGGACGCCGGCCGGATTCTCTTCGAAGCGGGAAAGCTTCCGGTCATGCTCGGAGGCGAGCACCTGCTTTCCCTCGGAATGATCGAAGCGGCGGCGGCCTTTCATCCTCGACTCACCGTCCTGCAGCTGGACGCGCACGCCGACTTCAAGGACCACTACCAGGAAAGCCCCTACAGTAACGCATGCGTCATGCGCCGTGTCTGGGAACGGGTCCCGGTGGTGCAAGCGGGCATCCGGTCGCTCACCCGTGAGGAGCATCACTTCCTGATCGAAAACCGGGTGCCCTCCTACTTTGCCCGGGACCTGCACGAGGTTCCCGAAAGACTAGACGAGGTGCCGGAGGACCTGGGCCCCGAGGTCTACGTCACCATCGACCTGGACGTGTTCGACCCGTCGGTCATGCCTTCGGTGGGCACCCCTGAACCGGGGGGACTCACGTGGTACCAGGTTTTGAGGCTGCTCCGGCGCGTGACCGAGACGCGGCGCGTGGTGGGCTTCGACGTGATGGAACTGCTCCCTCAGCCGCATTTGGCGGCCCCCGACTTTCTTGCGGCTCGGCTGGTACACAAGATGCTTGCCTACATTTCCCTAGACATCAGCCGGCGGCCTTGTTAGATTGGGTTCACACTGAAAACCTGTGCGGGATCACCCGCCCACGGACATCAGAGCACCGGGTTTTCTTCGAGGAAAAGGGTTGGAAGAGGAGTCTGCCAAAGGGATTCGGCGCTGGCTGCAGCTGGCCTTCCGCCGGCTCGCGCGCGTTCAAAAGCCACAGGATCTCGAGCGGGAGATCCAGCAGATCATCGACGAAGGGGAAGAGCAGGGTCTGATCTCCGAAGATGAAGGAGAGATGATCCAGGGGATCTTTTCGTTCCGGGACACACTGGCCAGGGAAATCATGATTCCACGGACCGACATGGTGGCGGTCCGTTTCGATGCCACTGTCCGCGAGGTCATCCAGATCATCCTGGATTCCGGCCACTCGAGAATTCCCATCTACCAGGACAGCATCGACAACATGATCGGCATCCTGCACGCCAAGGACCTGCTCCATTGCTGGGGGCGGGACGAAGTGGAAGTGCGGGAGATGGTCCGCGCCCCGTACTTCATACCGGAAACGAAAAGGGTCAGCGACCTGCTGCGGGATCTCCGACACCGCAAGTCCCACATGGCCATCGTGATCGACGAGTACGGGGGCACCGCCGGAATCATCACGATGGAAGACATCATTGAAGAGATCATCGGCGACATCATGGACGAGTACGACGCCGAGGAGGACTGGATCGTCCATCAGGATGATGGATCCCTTCTGGTGGACGCCCGCTTGGACGTGGAAGAATTGGAAGATGTTCTGGGAATCGAGTTTCCTGAGGGGAAATTCGAATCCATCGGGGGTTTCATCATCAGCCTTCTGGGTCGAGTTCCCGAAGCCAGGGAACAGGTGGTCTTTCGGGACCTGGAAATGACGGTGGAATCCGCCGACCGTCGAAAAATAGAGAAGATCCGCATCCGTCGGTCTCCGCCGGAACCCCGGCCACTGGCTTCCGGCAATGAATCAGCGGCTTGAAGCGCGCCGCACGCGGAAGCAAGGCGTCCCTTGACGACCGGCCTTTCAGAGCAGTTCGAACCCGTTTCTCTTCTCGACAGCCCATCCGCCGACATTCGGAAATCGACGCCCATCGCCCCGGTACCGGCGGTTTTGCTGAGCCTTTCGAGCGGGGGGCTTCTCACGCTGGGGCTCCCTCCGTTCCATCTCGCCTGGCTTTCCTGGGCGGCACTGGTTCCTCTGCTCCTTGCCGTGCGGGGAAAGACCCTGCGACAGGCGATGGGACTGGGTTTCCTGACGGGATTCACCCACTTCCTGACCGCCCTCTACTGGATCGCCTACGTGGTCCGACATTACGGGTCGCTCCCCCTTCCCCTGGCGGCGGCGGTGCTGGTGCTTTTGGCCGCCTATCTGGGACTTTATCCGGCGGTTTTTGCCGGCGTCGCTCGTGCTTGGGATTCCCGGCCCCGATTCCAGTGGTACGGTCTGCCCTTCGTGTGGGTAGCTCTCGAATGGCTCCGGGCTCACGCCCTCACTGGGTTCCCCTGGGCGAACCTGGGTTATACCCAGACGCCTTTTGCGACACTCGTCCAACTGGCGGATTTGACGGGGGTCTATGGCGTGGGATGGCTCGTGGTGCTTGGAAACACCTGTCTCGCCGCGTGCGTGGCGTCTCGCCGACCCAGGCGCTGCCTCGCTTTTCCCCTTCTGATGCTTGCCGCTTCCCTGGCCTATGGAACCTCGCGCCTGGACACCGTCTCAAGGGCTCAGGACGCCGCGGAAGCCATGGCGGTCGGTCTAGTTCAGCCCGCCATCGACCAGTCGCTCAAGTGGGACCCGGCATTCCAAGAGGCCACCCTGGAGCGCCTGGAGCGCCTTTCGCGGCGCGCGGCGGCCCATGATCCCCGCCCGGACATCCTGGTCTGGCCGGAGACGGCGACTCCCTTCTTTTTCGGAATCGAAGAGGAACAGAGCGAGCGGGTGAAAGGTGTGGCTCGTGCCCTCGGCATCCCCATTTTGTTCGGAAGCCCGGGGGTGATGTGGCACGGGAAACAGCCGCGCCCTCTGAACAAGGCGTTTCTTCTGGATTCCGAAGGGAATGTTCGAGGGGACTACGCCAAGCAGCATCTGGTTCCCTTCGGAGAGTACGTACCGCTGAAGAGGATACTCTTCTTCGTCCACCGCCTGGTGGAAGCCGCTGGGGATTTCGTTCCAGGTCAGGACCCCTCCGTTCTTCGGATGGACGGAACCCGCCTGGGGGTTCTTATCTGTTACGAAGCCATCTTTCCGGACCTTGCAAGGTCAGCGATCCGGGAAGGGGCCGACATTCTGGTGAACCTCACCAACGACGCCTGGTTCGGCCGCAGCAGCGCTCCCTATCAGCACTTTGAAATGGCCCGGTGGCGGGCCGTCGAATTTCGCGTACCGCTGGTGCGCTGCGCCAACACGGGCGTCAGCGCGATGTTTGACGCGGCCGGGAACCCCTGCGGCAAGATCCCTCTGAACGAAGTCGGCGTGCTGGTCTGCCGGGTGAAACCCTTGGCGTTTCGAACCGTCTATGCCCGATGGGGGGACTGGTTCGCCTGGATTTGCACCTTGACGGCGGCGGGTTGTGGAGTGTATTCGGCGTGGGGGCTTCGGCGGCGTAAAGAGACGGGGTCGCGGGCAAGCCCGCTCCTACCATAACGGAACACCGGGCGGCTCCCCCGTAGGAGCCGGCTTGCCGGCGATCAAGGTCAATGGAGCATTGTGGGTTTTTTACGCTCGTTCCCAAGCTCCGGCTTGGGAACGGCCTGCCCGGGAAGCTCCAGCTTCGCCTCCTGATGGGAATCGAAGCTGGAGCTTCGGCACAGTTGTGTTCCTAAGCTGGAGCTTGGGAACAAGGTGGAAAGAGGAGGTAATCGACCATGAGCTTCGACGTCAGCGAAATCAAAACCGTTTTGCGGGATCTCTCCCTGCGCATTCAAACCTTGGGAGGCTATCTTTGACCTGGCCGGCATGAAGGAACGGTTGCAGGAACTGGACCGGATCATGACCAAGTCGGATTTCTGGGACGATCCGGACGCCGGCAAAGACGTGGTCAAGGAGCGGGCGCAGCTCAGTGAAATCGTCTCGGAAATTGAGCGCTTCCAACACGAACTGGAAGAAAACGAACTCCTGCTTGAAATGGCTCTCGAGGAAAACGACGCGACCACCGTCGCCGAAGTGGCGCAAAAGGTAAAGCAACTTCAGAAAGAGATGAGGGCGCTGGAGGTTCGCCGGATGCTCAGCGCCGAAAACGACCGGGAAAACGCCATAGTGAGCATCAACGCGGGGGCCGGAGGCACCGAAGCCCAGGACTGGGCGGAAATGCTGCTTCGGATGTATCTGCGCTGGTGTGAACGCAAAGGCTTCGAGACCCAGTTGATCGACATCCTCGAAGGCGAGGAAGCCGGCATCAAGAACGCCACCTTCACGGTTTCAGGCCCCTACGCCTACGGGCTCCTCAAGTCGGAATCGGGCATTCACCGCCTGGTACGCATCTCGCCGTTCGACGCCAGCGGCCGCCGCCACACGTCCTTTGCCGCGGTTTTCGTCTACCCGGAAGTGGACGATCAAATCGTGATCGACATAAAGCCTTCAGACCTGAGGATCGACACGTATCGAGCCAGCGGCGCCGGGGGGCAGCATGTCAACAAGACCAGTTCGGCGGTCCGGATCACGCACATCCCCACTGGAATCGTGGTCCAGTGTCAGAACGAGAAATCCCAGCACCGAAACCGCGATCTGGCCATGAAGGTGCTTCGGTCGCGGCTTTATGAGCGGGAAAAGAAGATTCAGCAGGAAAAACTCCAGGAAGTGCACGACAGTCTGGAAGACATCGCCTGGGGCAACCAGATCCGGTCCTATGTGCTTCAACCCTACCGGCTCATCAAGGACCACCGCACCCAGTTTGAAAAGGGGAACGTGGAAAGTGTTCTGGACGGCGACCTGGACGAGTTCATCGAAGCCTACCTCTTCGAGCAGTTGAAGACCGAAAGCACCGGCGCCCTGCACTGATTTCCCCGCCTCGAGGCTCAGGCGACTTGAACCCGGAGCACTTCATCCCTCGGGTTCAGGCGTTCCACCTTGACGGCGATCATTTCGCCCTGTTGGATCGTGGTTTCGGGCGGCAGCGGAACCTGGGTTTCCAGCAGGAAGTCGGGAATCAAGATCTGGGCGAACCGAGCGTTCTTGTCCAGAACAATGGCGTTCATGGTCTGGATGTCTTCCTGTTCCAGGTATTTCAGGATCCAGTAGCGGGTCCATTTCCGGTGGACGAACACCACGCGCGAAAGCTGTGCCCTGAGCCGGGTGATGAGGTTCCGCAGTTCTTCTTCCGAGTAGAACGCTTCCCCGGTTTCCAACGCGTGCACCAACTGCCGCTGCACCACCAGGTCGATGTAGCGGCGGATGGGTGATGTGATGCTCGTGTACGTGGGAACCCCCAGGCTGCAATGGACTCCGGGCTCCGTCTCCAGTTCGGCTCGAGCGAAAAGACGGCGCTGGCGGTAGATATGGAAGATCTCATGCTCGCTTTGCACCTGATCCGTTTCCGGCCGGCACTCTCCCTGGCTCCGGTAAATGGCGGGGACGCCTTTTTCGGCCAGGTACTCGGCGGCCAGGCTGTTGGCGGCGATCATCCATTCCGACACGATGATTTGGCTCGGGGTTTCTTTTTCATAACGGCTCACTTGGATCATGCCTTCGGCATTCACGTACACGTTGATTTCCGGAAGCGGAAGGATGACGGCGCCCATCTCGAGCCGCTTCGCTCGAAGCCTCTGGCTCAACCGGTACAACTCCCGGAAAGCTTCTTCTTCCTCGACCTTCCGGTTCACGTCTTCGTAGGTGAGCTGTTCCCGGACCCGGATGATGCTCGAGAAAACCTCCCGGGAAAGGACCGTCCCCTCACGGTCGATCCGGACCAGGAAGGTCAGCGCCAGTCGGTCCCTGCCCGACTGAAGGCTGCACACGCCCTCTGAAAGCACCGGCGGCAGCATGGGAATCCTGGCGTCGGGAAGATAAATGGAAGTGGCTCGAGAGCGCGCTTCCCGATCCACCGGGTCGTCTTTGTCCACCACCGCCGCGGCGTCTGCGATGTGGATTCCGACCTCGTAGAACTCTTCCTCGAGTATTCGAAAGCTCAAAGCATCGTCGTAGTCCTTCGTCTGGGCGCTGTCGATGGTGAAGGCGTGCAGTCCGCGGAGATCGCGCCGCGGCCGACCGTCGGGGATCGTGAGGGTTTCGGCCTTTCGTACCGCAAAGTCGAGAATCTCTTGCGGGAAGTCCCGAGCGATCCCCTGCTGGTACAGGTAGAGGTTTTCGTCTTCCCGCCATTCGCCGAGCCGGACCAGGGTGCGGAAGGCGGAATGGGGCTGGGGGGTGAGCCCGGCGCGCTTCAGGAGTTCCTTGGCGAAGGACTGCTGCGCCGATTCTTGACCGAAAAGGGCATAGTCTTTCAGTGCGTCCAGGATCCGGACCCGGAATTCTTCCGCTGGAAAGGCCGCCTTCTTGTGCTTCAACGACCCCAGCCAGCACGCCCCCGCTTCCAGGAGCCTTTCCTGCTCGGCTTCCCTTTCCAGTTCCAGTCGGCGCTGTTCCACCTTTTCCCGGCTCCGGGCATAGAACCGTCCGTCCTTAAACTGAAAATAGAGGCGGTCTCGGAGGAGGACCCGCTGCACGGCGGCCGCCTCGTCGTCTGCCGGTTCCTCCGGAAAGACCAGCCCGACCAAGTCTTGGAGTTCCACGCCCTCCGCCTCTTCTTCCAGGACTTCCCAGATCTCCTCGACGTTCACCTGGGCCGCCAGATCTTCCCTCCGCCGCTTGAGAAGCTTGAGCGCCTGAACCGCTCCCTCCCGGCCTTCTTTGAGGTCGAGGGGCTTCGAAGACGCGTGAAGCACGCGGCTGCGGGCAAGGTTCAGTTCCCGGTTGTTTTCGGAAAGGATGCTGAGTCGCTGATTCTTGACGGCAAGACACACACCCAGCAGGACTTCCTTGGCTTCGAAAAACTCCACGACCGTACCGGGTTCTATCCGTTGAGGGGTGGTTGGAGCGGTCATGGAGCTTCTCCCGTCTGGGCCATCTTTGTCATGATGTCCACGTAAGCGGCCAGACCCTCGGCGATTCCGCCCGCCAGCACCCGCTGGAAAGCTCGATTGACCAAAAGCTTCTCCTCCGTTTCGTTGGAAATGAACGCCGTTTCGATGAGAATGGAAGGCATCTCCGCTCCCAGCAGGACATAGAACGGGGCCTGCTTGACACCCAGATCCCGGACTTCGGGATATTGAGTCTTGACCTTCTGGATGATCTTCCGATGCACTTCATGGGCCAGACGGGAGGATTCACTGATCTTGGTGTTTCTCATGAGATCCTGCAGTATGACTTCCAGGTCGCTGATCTTCTTGGTTGAAGTGGCGTTCTCGAAGGCGGCGACTCGAGCCGATTCCTTGTCGGTGGAAAGATTCAAGAAATAGGTTTCGATCCCGCCCAGGCTCCGGTCCGTGTGTGCATTGGCGTGGATGGAAACGAACAGGTCCGCCTTGCAGGTGTTGGCGATGGCGGTCCTTTCCTCCAGTGAAAGGAAACGGTCGGTAGTCCTCGTGAGGATGACCTCGCAGTCGGTCATTTCTTCCAGTATTTTTTTCAAGCCTTTGGCAATGGCGAGGGTCACGTCCTTTTCGTATACGCCGTTGGGCCCAATGGCCCCCTTGTCCTTTCCCCCGTGGCCGGGATCCAGCACGATCCGGCGGACCGAAAGCCCCAATTGCCGGGCCAGGCTCGGACCCTCCGCGCCCCTTCCGGGCGCGGTGGACAGAGCGGGTACCTTCTTCCTCTTGCCCCGCACATCGATGATCACCCGGAAGGGATCTTCCATCGAGAACACTTTGTGGGATTCGATGGACTCGATGTCCAGGACCACCCTTGCCCGGTCCGAGCTGTACTGGCCGACGCGCACGTCACGAAGAAAACCATCCATGATGTCGATCCGGGGCTTGAGACGCGGGCTCAACGACGTGTTTTCGAAGTCGATGTAGATGCGGGCCGGCTGTTGGTTCGCTTCGTCGGGGGGCAGGGTATTGGGCCCGAACCGGACGGGTTGGCTCAGGTAGACCACCACCCGCGTGTAGCCCTCAGCAGACCAATATTGGACGTCTTCGAGGAGCGCCGAACCCGTTTGCGGGGACGGGAGGTGTTCCTTCGCTTCCGTGGAAACGGGCGCCGCAGCGGTCGCCGCCCCGCCTGGGCCGCCTTCGGGCGGCGGAGCCGCTTGCGGGCTTACCCCGCCCCGGTGCGGGGAACTCAGCCGCCGGGCCAGGCGATTGGAGCGTTCGCGGGCCTTTTCCGCCATATCTCCCGTCGGAAAAAGGGCGGGAACCTTCACGAACTCCAAATATGCCTGGGCGGGGTCCCTGCCCTCGTAGATGACCCCGATCAGGTACTGGGCATCGTCGGCCAAGTTGCTCCCCAGGTGCTTGCGGATGAGGGTTCGATAGGCTTCGACGGCCGCCTGCAGATCTTCGGAGCGTCCGAGTCCGTCGTAGAGGTGATGAAAAGACTGGCCGATCAGATAAAGGCTTCGGGCAGCGTAGGGACCTTCAGGGTCCATCGCCACGATCTTCTGAAGATCCCGGATACACGCTTCCCACGGCTCCCGGGCGGCTTCCGTGACCGGAACCGCCAGCAGGGAATGGTAATCGGCCTTGGCTATGCGATAGGCCGCCTCCAGTGATTTGGCGGCATCCGCCGGCGCCGCCGGGCTCCAACAGAGGAGTCCGCAAAGCATCATCATTGCCGGCAATGAATGTGAGGAACGCTTTTTTCTCATAATGCAACCGAGTCATGGATTTAGGGCCAACATGACACGGTCTGTCCGGCGACGCAAGGTCCACGGCCTGATCCTCCCGCCGCCGGTTGCCCTCCCCTCCCCTCCCCCTTCCCCTCCCACAAGGGGAGGGGAAGGGGGAGGGGAGGGCAGTTTCAGAGCTCGGAGCGGGCCAGCCGTTCCTTCAGGGCGTAGAGTGTCTGAAGGGCCGCCAGCGGTGTCATGCGATCGAGGTCCAGCGCCAGGATCTGCTCCTGGATCCATTCTGCGGTCGGGCGAAACAGGCTGAGCTGGAAGCCTGCTTCCTTCGGCCTGGCCGCCCGGACCTTTCTTCGGTGGGTCAAAGCCTCCGCAACGCCGCCCGGCGGTCCGTGCTTTCCGGCTTCCAGCTGGATGAGGATCTCCCTCGCCCGGTCGATGACCTCGCCGGGGATTCCGGCAAGCCGAGCCACCTGGATGCCGTAGCTCCTGTTGGTGCCGCCGGGAACCAGCTTGTGAAAAAACAGGATATCGTCCTCCCACTCCTTCACGGCTACATTGAAATTCTTGACGCGAGGAAGCCTTTCCGCCAGTTCGGTGAGTTCGTGATAGTGGGTGGCGAAAAGCGTTTTGACTCCGACCCCCTGATAGTTGTGAAGATGCTCGGCCACCGCCCAGGCCAGGCTCATCCCATCGAAAGTGCTCGTTCCCCGGCCGATCTCATCGAGAATCACCAGGCTGCGTGGCGTAGCGGTCCGGAGAATATTGGCCGTCTCCTGCATTTCCACCATGAAGGTGGAGCGCCCCCGTGCCAGATCGTCCGATGCGCCCACCCGCGTGAAGATCCGATCGACAATTCCGATCCGAGCTCTTTCGGCGGGAACGAAGCTTCCGATCTGCGCGAGAAGCACGATCAGGGCGCATTGGCGCAGGATGGTCGATTTACCCGCCATGTTGGGACCGGTGATGATGAGAACCTGCTGCGCTTCCTGGTTGAGTTCCAGGTCGTTGGGAACGAACGAACCGTCTTCCATGAAGTGCTCGATCACCGGATGACGGCTTTCCCGTATGGAAAGATCGCCGCTGTGGTCCACGATGGGACGGCGGTAATCGTTCAAAGCCGCGGTTTCGGCCAGTGAGTGAAGGCCGTCCAGCTCGGCCACCTTCCGGGACATTTTCTGGATGCGGTGCCCCTGGCCGGCCAGCCAGTTCCTGAGTTCCCGGAAGATGGCTTCTTCCAGTTCCATTCGCCTGGCATCCGCTTCCAGTACCTGGCTTTCGAACGTTTTGAGTTCATCCGTGATGAACCGTTCGGCGTTGACCAGGGTCTGCTTGCGGACATAGTGGTCCGGCACCAGCGAAAGATTGGCGCGCGAGACTTCGATGAAGTATCCAAAGATTTTATTGTAACGCACCTTGAGGGAGCCGATGCCGGTCCGCTCCCTTTCCCTGGCCTCATAGTTCAGCATCCATCCCTTGGCGTCCCGGCTGAGCCGAGTGACCTGCTCCAGCTCGGGATGAGCGTCCGCCCTGATGTATCCGCCCGCCGCCGCGGCCGGCGGATCCTCCACCAGGGTTTTTTCTATACGCTCGGCCAGGTCGGAGAGGTCGTCCCAGTCCGCTGAAATCTCCTTCAGCATGCCGCCTTCATGCTCAGCGAGGGCTTTGCGGATTTCGGGAAGGGATCGGAGCGACTTCCTGAGCGCCGCCAGGTCCCGAGGCTGTGCGGAACCCACGCTGATGCGCCCGAGGATGCGTTCCATGTCCTGGATGCGTGACAGGTGATCGGCCAGCCGGGCCATGACCGCGGGCCGCTCCACGAGTTCCCCCACGGCTTCCTGCCGAGCCAGAATCCTTTCCAGATCCAGCAGGGGAAACCGGAGCCATTCCTGGATCTTTCTGGCTCCCATGGGCGTTTTCGTCCGGTCGATGACGTCCAGGAGCGAACCCTTCCGGTTTCCGAAGGTGGCGGAGCGGAAAATCTCCAGGTTTCGAACGGTGGCCTCGTCCAGGGTCATGTAATCGTGGGGATGGTACGGCAGGAGAGACCTCACGTGCGAACAGTCCCCCAGGCGGTTGGCCCGCGCGTAATGAAGGATGGCGCCCGCAGCCTGGATACCCGCCTTCATGTTCTGCAGCCCGAATCCATCCAGGGAGTGGACCTTGAAGTGCTCGATGAGCCGCTTTTCGGCGCGGCGCCGGTCAAAGGCGTCGGAATCGACAAAGGTGACGGTCACTTCAAACCGCCGTTGCAGCTGGTCCAGCCAGGCGGGCCGGGCGTGTTCGTCTACAAGCAGTTCCCGGGGAGCAACCCGTAGAATCTCGTCGAAAACCGTGCTCTCGGCATCCAATTCCACGACCTTGAATTCCCCCGTGGAAATGTCCAGGTACGCCAGCCCTTGGCGCCCCGAATTCTCGGCCACCGCCGCCAGGTAATTGGGGGACGCCGCCGCCAGGTTCTGTTGTTCCACCACCAGCCCGGGTGTGATCACCCGGGTGACTTCACGGCGCACCAGGCCTTTCGCCTGCCTGGGATCCTCCACCTGATCGCACACCGCCACCTTGTGGCCCGCATCCACCAGCTTGACGATATAGTTTTCGGCGGCATGGTACGGCACGCCACACATGGGAACGGGGTTTTCCGCCTGTTTGTCTCGCGATGTGAGAGCGATATCCAGGATCTTCGCGGCCTTCACCGCGTCGTCCAGGAACAACTCGTAAAAGTCGCCCATTCGGTAGAGCAGCAGCGCGTCGGGAAATTCCGCCTTGATCTCCAGATACTGCTGCATCATCGGAGTAAGCTTCTGCATGAAACGCCTTCCCTGCGCCCGGCAAACGTCATCACTCCGCCGGACTCCGGCCTTCGACTAGAAGGTGGCGGAAACGCCGGGTCTCCACTATTTAACGTATCCTTTCGAAAAGGGGCAATCTCTACTGTGAAGTATCTCTATTCAATAAATCGGGGTGACTGATTTTGCAGCAAGGCAATGGATTCCAACGACGAGCCCACGGCGGTCGGCCTCGACGTGGCTGCGGCCCCGTTACTGCGGGCCTTGATCGCAGAGTTCCATAACCAGAGGGTGACGGTGCTACTTCCATCCTGCTCCCAAACTCCACCATCAACCTTGTTCCCAAGCTCCAGCTTGGGAACACAAGTGTGTAGAAGCTCCAGCTTCGATTGAGGCCGTTCCCAAGCCAGAGCTTGAGAACGAGGGGGAAAATCCATCACAAAGGGCCCGAACAGGCCCTACTTCCTCGCATCGAGTATCGTAGCGAGGATCCCGGTCTTTACCCACAAAGATCACTTCGAGATCCTGGCCGGCTCTCTTCAGTCCCCTCCCCTTAATCCCCTGCCACAAGGGGAGGGGAAATAGAATCTGGCATCAAATATTAGGTCTGTTATTTTCTACCCTACCAGAATATTATCTTAATGCACGTTAAGAAAGGGGTGGATGATGCCACAGGGTGACGGCACGGGCCCATTTTGGGGCCAAGGAAAGGGAAGAGGACGTGGTGGTCAGGGCCGGAGGATGGGACGGAGGATGGGACGTGGTCCCGGGGCCGGCCGAAGCGTCGGGCCAAGGGGTTGGCCATCCGGTTTTGGGTACAGGACCCAAGCGCCTGTCACAGCGGCTCCGCAGGTAGACCAAGAAAAGTGTGTTGGCTGCGGCGAGTGCGCCAAAGCCTGCTCGTTCGGAGCGATCTCCATTCAAAACGGAAAAGCAGTCGTGGCCCCGCAGCTCTGCCAGGGCTGTCGGGTTTGCGTATCTGCCTGCCCCAAAGGGGCCATCTCGTAGCGGGTTAACACATGGCTGGCGGAGAGGAGGCGAAACCGCGAACTCACATCGGACGTTGGTTCATCGCGGCGAGGGCGCCGCTCCCACAATGGGCGCTGCTCCCACAACGGGCGGGGTTGTTTTTCTAGGAGCCGGCGCGCTCGGCCGATCCGCATCAAGGTGACTGCGTTTTCCCGGCGGATGAGGATGTCCGTGACCCAGGAAAACCGCAGAAGCCCCTTGGGAGTCACCTGCCAGTACTCGAGGAGGTTCACTCGAAGGTCGGGATGGGACTTGTTGAGAGGAAGGTCGTTCACGAAGCGGAAGTAATGGAGGGTTTCGGGGTTGTCTTCCGCTGCCTGCCAGAACTCCACAGCCCGGCCCTCGGCGATGGCCTCGTCGGCCTTTTCGAAGAGGAAGGCGTGATCGCTGGGTTTAACCCCTCGTTACAACGGCCGGCGGCGTTGCGTTCGCAGTCGTTTTTGGTGTCGCCGTCTTCTCTCTGCATCACTTCGGGGGGAAAGGGGATCACGGCCTTGTGGCCCGGGTGGACGAGGGCGGCTCCCATCATTTGCAGGGAATACGTGGTCTTGCCGGTGCGAGAGGTTTTTCGAAGGCAGGCGTCGGAAAAGACCTTTTCCGACGAAAATAGCCCGTGCCGTCCAGGGCCAGGATGTAGCGGCCGTCCAGCACGGTCATCTGAGCCAGCGCCTTGCCGCGCTGAAGCCGTGAGAAGATCTCGCGGAAGGCGGGTCGGAACACATAGGGCGAAACCTCATCGAGAATCTCCCCCATGGTGCTGTGGCAGGGATCTTCTCGATGTGGTAGAGCGCGTGCAGGTTGTGATCCCGAGCCGACCAGCGTTTCTCAAAGGCCAGAAGAGAGGGATCCTTCAAAGAAAACATGGCGAAGGCGCTCATGCCCGCATCCGCAAAGGAGATCTGCGGCCTGCCTTTGCGGGGATCGGGGATCTTTTCGAACTCACGGCGCACCGCTCTCACCAGGGCATCTGCATTCAGATGCTTGCGAAGTCGGATCTTGGAGGAAGGAGCGTCTTTGCTGGACTTCATGGCAAAATAGCCTACCAGAGACGCGGGCGGCTGTCCGGCATGAGACAGCAAAATAGTCGAAAAAATTCACCTCCGAAACCCCCTTCGGAGCCCGAAATCACCCCCTGGGTTCGCGAAAACCAAATCCTCCGAGGCCCGGTTTTCAAGGCTTTAGAGGGGCTCCAGAAATTGCTGAGACATACCGACGTGAGAACCACAATGATTTATACGCATTGCATACCGAGGATGACGGCAAAAGAGGGAAAAAGCCCGCTTGATTTTTAATGAGATACAATGATGAAAAATATAATTATAAACCAGGCATGTTTCTTGCTTTTATAGCTAATACGCATTTTTGTGTATTAGCCATAAAAAGCCGTTTAGCTAATAACTTGTTCTCGGCGGCTGCGCCGCCGAGAATCGCGGTGCTGACTTCGTCAAGTACCTTGCGCTGGCGCCTTGCGCCAGAACAAGGTACTTGACCGGACACCGCACACCGATCAACCAGACTACGTCTGTTTGATCGGCGCACGGCGCCGGTCAGCACCGCGATTGGCCTTGAAAAAGAACCTTGACAAAATGCCTTTTAGAATGTACAGATGAATGTACACTTGTGGGGGTATATCAATGAAGACTATTGCTTTCACCGATTTTCGTAAAAGGGCTTCAGATTTAATAACTGAGGTAGAGCATGGGGAGACGCTTATTCTTCTCAGGCGTGGAAAGCCCGTGGCTGAAGTAGTTCCGTTTTCTGACAGGGCACAAAGAATGCCAGCATGGAAACAATCAGGAATCCAGCTGCGTATTCCCGGAGGCGATTTGTCCTCTGCTATTTTAGAGGAACGTGGGACGGCTCCATGAAACTGGCGGTTGATTCATCATCATTTGCTAAAAGGTATGTGCAAGAGGTTGGCAGCGACAAATTGGATGATTTTTTGGAAAGCGCTTCGGAGTTGGCTTTATGCGTTATTTTGGTGCCTGAAATAATTTCTGGCCTCAACAGGCGACTGAGAGAACGCATTTTGACTATCGTGGACTATCGGACGGTAAAGCAGCAGCTGATGGACGATGTCCGTGATGCAACTGTTTTACAGATCACTCCTTCAGTAATCTCGCGTTCCGTAAAACTCTTGGAGGGCAATGCCTTACGAGCATTGGACTCTCTGCATGTCGCATGTGCTCTTGAGTGGCAGGCAGACCTGTTTGTAACCTCGGATAGAAGGCAATTTCTGGCTGCCACGAATGCAGGTCTTCGCACTGAATATATTGGCCAACCAGACGCTTCAGCCGACGGCTAGTCGCCGCGGCTGAGCTTTTCGTTAGGTTTGAGGACAACGATGAGCACTACGTCCAAAGGAAATACGTTTGAGGACAGAGTGTACGGCTCGTTGGAGGTTGAACTAGAGAATGATCGGCTTTGCGTCTCCCCAAGAGCTGCAAAGATATTCAAGAAGAAGAGATACCACTTACAGGATAGGGATTCTGACATCATCACGGATATCTCCATCGAAATCACTTTACCAGGTAAGGATAAGCCGTCTCTGATCTGGATATTCGAGTGCAAAGACTATTCTGGCAGCAATTCCCGGAGCGGATGGTCCTTGGGTGAAAAGCGGGCGTGAAAGGAGAGTCTTCGAGTGTTCAGCGGGCCGTTTGGGGTGATCGAGGGTCCGAACGTCCCGTTGAGGGATGCCACCCGGAGCGTGAGGGGCTCAGATGCCCGGTTTGAAGGCGCACCTCCGCATCGGTTCTTCGGGTGAAAGGCTCAGGTTCTGCATGGGGTAATTCCTTTCTCCGCCCTACGAGGTGTTATAGGCGATGATCGGGGTCAGCCTTTTGTATCCGTAAAGAAGGGCCTCGTAGAGCATCCGGATGGACTCCAGGCGGAAGTCCCAGAACATGGCCCGGATCCTCTCCCAGAGGTCCCGTTTGGTTTGGAGCTTTCGCCATACGGCCTGAAACAGCGGGCAACACAGTTGGAGGCTCTGGTCCACGCAGAAGGCCAACATCATGAGGGTGACGAAGACGGCGCTAAGGTGTTTTCGGCCCAGGCCGTAGTTGTGTTCGAGGTGGTAGCCCTGGTTTTTCAAGGTGTTGAAGGTTTCGTTTTCGATGCGCCAGCGTGCCCGGCCGATCCGCATCAAGGTAACGGCGTTTTCCCGGCGGATGAGGATGTCCGTGACCCAGGAAAACCGGATAAGCCCCTTGGGAGTCACCTGCCAGTACTCGAGGAGGTTCACTCGTAGGTCGGGATGGGACTTGTTGAGGGGAAGATCGTTGATGAAGCGGAAGTAATGGAGGGTTTCGGAGTTGTCTTCCGCTGCGTGCCAGAACTCCACAGCCCGGCCCTCGGCGATGGCCTCGTCGGCCTTTTCGAAAAGGAAGGCGTGATCGCCGGGTTTAACCGAAAGGACGAAGCGGCAGTCGAAGCGCTTGAGGGTTTCAATGTGGGGAGCGTTGGGACTGAGGGCATCTTCGGTCACGATGAGCTTGATATGGGGATGATCGGTTCTCAGGTTCTCGTTACAACGGCCGGCGGCGTTGCGTTCGCAGTCGTTTTTGGTGTCGCCGTCCTCTCTCTGGATCACTTCCGGGGGAAAGGGGATCACGGCCTTGTGGTCCGGGTGGACGAGGGCGGCTCCCATCATTTGGAGGGAATAGGTGGTCTTGCCGGTGCGAGAGGTTTTTCGAAGGCAGGCGTCGGAAAAGACCTTTTCCGACGAAAAATAGCCCGTGCCGTCCAGGGCCAGGATGTAGTGGCCATCCAGCACGGTCATCTGAGCCAGCGCCTTGCCGCGCTGAAGCCGTGAGAAGATCTCGCGGAAGGCGGGTCGGAACACATAGGGCGAAACCTCATCGAGAATCTCCCGCATGGTGCTGTCGGCAGGGATCTTCTCGATGTGGTAGAGCGCGTGCAGGTTGTGATCCCGAGCTGACCAGCGTTTCTCAAAGGCCAGAAGAGAGGGATCCTTCAAAGAAAACATGGCGAAGGCGCTCATGGCCGCATCCGCAAAGGAGATCTGCGGCCTGCCTTTGCGGGGATCAGGGATCTTTTCGAACTCACGGCGCACCGCTCTCACCAGGGCATCTGCATTCAGATGCTTGCGAAGTCGGATCTTGGAGGAAGGAGCGTCTTTGCTGGGCTTCATGGCAAAATAGCCTACCAGAGACGCGGGCGGCTGTCCAGCATGAAACAGCAAAATAGTCGAAAAAATTCACCTCCGAAACCCCCTCCGGAGCCCGAAATCACCCCCTGGGTTCGCGAAAACCAAATCCTTCAAGGCCCGGTTTTCAAGGCTTTAGAGGGGCTCCAGAAATTGCTGAGACATACCGACGTGAGAACCACAATGATTTATACGCATTGCATACCTAGGATGACGGCAAAAGAGGGAAAAAGCCCGCTTGATTTTTAATGAGATACAATGATGAAAAATATAATTATAAACCCGGCATGTTTCTTGCTTTTACAGCTAATACCCATTTCTGTGTATTAGCCAGAAAAAGCCGCTTAGCTAATAACTTATTAGCGAGTATAGAAGATGAGTTTTTCAGAATTTTTAAAAGATTTATCGATCATTGTAGCATCTTGCACCGCCATTTATGGGATTGGTTCTTGGCGACGGGAATATGTTGGAAAAAAACGTGCTGAGTTAGCGGAAGAAGTATTGTGTCTGTTTTATGAAGCACGAGATGCGGTTCAACATATCAGAAATCCTTTCAGTCACGGTAACGAGGGCAGCTCCAGAAAAGCAGCCGAAAATGAAACGCCAGAACAAAAAGAAGCGTATGATAGGGCTTACGTATTATTTGAAAGATTCAATACACATATCGAATTGTTCAATAAAATGCATTCGATGCGCTATAGGTTTATGGCACAATTTGGAGTTGAGGCTGGGAAGCCATTCGATGATTTCCGGCGGATTTTAAATAAAATGCAGGTTTCAGCTCAAGCTCTTGCTAGGGAATGGGCTAAAAAATATCATCATTTCAGAACAGAGGAACAGGAAGCATCTCACTTCAATTTTATCAAAGAACAAGAAAACATTTTCTGGGAAGGGCTCCCGGAAGAGGATACAATAAAACCAGAAGTTGAACGGTGTATTGAAAATATCGAGAAGATTTGTAGGCCAATAATTGACAACAGATCAGTGTTTACCTCGGTAAGCAAAATCAATTTCTTGCGAAAGTTATACGGGAAATTCGCTAACAAGATTAATTCAGCCGACGCAAAAAGCCGCGCGGCTGATTAGCGCCGTTATGCTCAAAAGATGAAGGACAAGAGGGAGGTGGGTTCGTGATAAATACATCAGGTAAAAAAATGTTTGAAATTGCAGGACATTTAAAGGAACTGGACAAATATGGCAAAGTTAAAGGGCTTCAAGGAAACGAGAAAGGCTATGCCAAAATAATCGAAATTTGCCGAGGTTGTTCTGTCTAGGTTCATCATTTGCGCAGCGACGATCTAATAATCGATGTTATGGTTTCTCATTCTGCTCGTAAGAATAATCCCGCATTGTGCGATAGCACTGTCAAAAAATTTGAAGATTTTTTCGGTAGTCCAGTTAAAAAAACAAAATGGAACCATTCTATAGATCAGAATTATGAATACGAGCGGTACTATACTGTTGTGAATGACAAGAAAACGGCGGAGATAATTGATATAGTAGATAATATCAAGAAACTATTCGCATAACCATCGGTTGCAGGCGACCGCTGAAAGCGGCGCCTGAACCGTAACGTTAGCATAAATAAAAAAGGAGGGGACAGTGAGCGAAGAAAATAAAAAATGTCCATTTTGCGGTGAAGAAATTTTATCGGTCGCAGTAAAATGCAAACACTGCGGGGAATTTCTAAATAAGGCTGCTTCTCCACTTCAAAACCAAGATAGAAATAATGACGTGGAAAAAACATTATGGGAAGGCCATCCATCACATTACTATTATTTATTTGCTTACATAATCGGGGGAATATTAATCTTAGGATCTGGCTTAGGATTGCTGGTTATTCTTATCGCAATTCTTGATAGAAAATGCAAAATATTCACTATAACAAACAAAAGGGTGAAATCAAAGAAAGGGATAATTTCTCGCTCGATCCATGAGGTTTTCATCAAAGATATACGAAGCGTAAATGTACACCAAAGCATTCTAGAAAGGTTATTTAATTTGGGTACCGTTAATATAGGAACGGCCGGTACAGCAGGCATTGAAGTTTCATTCAAGGGGGTATCGGAAGCACCAGAGATTAAAGAAAAAATACAAAAATTAAGAGGGCAACACTATATGCTAACAACTTTATCCAGCGGAGGCAAACCGCCGGCTCTTCAAGCCGTCGGCTTGCGCCGCTGATGTCGGCGTTCCTCCGGACGCGCTTCGCGCGTCCGGAGGAACGCGGCGCTGACTTCGTCAAGTACCTTGCCCTGGCGCCTTGCGCCAGAACAAGGTACTTGACCGGACGCCGCACACCGATCAACCAGACTACGTCTGTTTGATCGGCGCACGGTGCCGGTCAGCACCGCGATTAGGCGCATGAGAACCATCGTGGGACCTGGGAGCGAGTGATGCTGACCACACCCATATTCCGACCGTGGCGGCCCCTCTGGGACGCCCAGCTCGCCGACGCGACGCGGCAACTCGATGAACTTGCAAAGGAGCGACAGAAAGGGCGCCAAGTACCGCCGCCGGTACACGACTGGTCCGATGCTCAGCGCGTCCTTCTCGCAGCACATTTGGCTAAAGGGCGGGTGTCCTCTGTCAAGTTCATGCAGGATAAGATCGAACCGCTTCTCAAAGCGTGCGTGTGGCCCCGCTGGCTTCTTCTTGAAGCAGCCCTCGACCATGCCGCGACTTCGGGCGATCTTCACCTGAGCGCACTCATCCTTCGAAGTCAGATCGAGGAACTGGATGCCCTGCGGACCGTCGCCATAGTTCTGTCGTGCCGAGAACAGGGTTCTTGGAACGCTGAGGCCATGG
Source organism: Desulfoglaeba alkanexedens ALDC (assembly GCF_005377625.1). Taxonomy (GTDB): domain Bacteria; phylum Desulfobacterota; class Syntrophobacteria; order Syntrophobacterales; family DSM-9756; genus Desulfoglaeba; species Desulfoglaeba alkanexedens. Next base: position 1,819,567 of record NZ_CP040098.1, read on the forward strand.
CCAATGCGATTCAGACTATGACCAAGCGTGTCCTACCAAGGCTGGAGACCAAAACAGACGAACAGCTCATTGAACAGGCCACTGATGCGGCCACCGCTGCTACACGTTCCGAACCTCTCCAGCGGGTCTTCGACCGGCTCAGCGAATACGTCCACCCGAACTACGGCAGTCACGTCCTGACGGTGCGCCCACATGGCGTCGAGGCCGCCAAGGTTTTCGTCGAGGCCTTCGTGTCGATCTACGAAGCGTTCCTTTCCCTTCCGTGGGCGAAAGATGGCGATGATAGTCGCGAAGAACCGACACAGCGGGGCCAAACAGATTCACGAGATCCGTACCTTATCCTGGCGGACGATACCATCCCGACGCTGAAGCCGGCGTTCCCGGGCGTTGGGGAGAAGAAATGGGACGATGCCGCCGAGTGTTTCCGTCACCGTGCGGCCTGCGAGAACAACTGGGCCGCTCTAGAGGACTTACCGACTGATATCGAAGCAATCCGCGCCCTGAGCGCGAACTCGGTTCCGTCAGATTCTTGGCCGGAGGCTCTCAGAACAGTTGCAGGCCAAAACAGGTATGCGTTCCTCGTCGCGCAAGAACACCGACTTGCTCAAGATGCCGCGCACCTGGTTGCCGGAACCGGCCTGTGCGATGACAAGGAACGGCTCTCGGTTTTGGTGTTGGTGTCCGGCTTGAACTTTGCGATCAACGTGACCGAGCACAAACTGGATTTGCTGGCACGTCAGGCAGCGCGATTGATCAATGCGGAGAATGTGCTCGGGGCGACTCTGGCCGTCCGGTCAATGCTCGAGCATCATGCCGTAGCGATCGAGTTGGGTGACAAGTTGCGAGCACTGTGGGAACGGGCGGAGAAAGGCGCCCCGAACGCGCCTCAAGTCGCCGAGGCGTTCGCGGAGGCGGAGAAGCAAATCGCTCGCGTACTCGCGGGGAGTTCGCAACCGTCGGAGGTATCGTCATCCTGGCGAAGCCTGTGGCAGGAAACCATTCGGAGGCCCTACAACGTCCTCGGACCCGTCAAGGCCCTGGATGCCGCACAGCCCGGGTTCCTGAAGACCTATGGACTCCTTTCACACATTGTTCATGGAACCGTGTGCACCGGGGGTGACCTCCTCGGCACGCGTTCCGGTGGTTCGAAGGCCGGACACCCAATGCTCGCGCAGTTGATCCTCAACCTTGCACGACTCTGCGACACCGATGCGATCCTGGATCGACAGGCCGTGTCGATGACCGTTGCGCATCGGCTCGATGTCCTACGGCGCGACCCGAGCGGGCTTGGAGAGCGCATCAAAGCGATGAACCTTCTCGAAGGGCAGAAACTGAAGCCCGGTCGAGATATCTTTGGGTCTGGAACCGCGAATGATCCGTACCGCTTCCGGGACGGGCTCCTCTATCACGACGCCTACTATCACTACTTGGCACAGGAAGGCATCCAGGTGCGTAATCGCAGGCTCGAGCAGCTTAGCGGCGGGTTCGGCGATCGGGTCGAGGCGGAAGACGGCCGCGTACTCTACTTTCTGAATGACAAGCTGCATCTGCAATGATCCTCGGGCGAATCGGCGTCGGTACGTCGATCAAGACCCGATTTCTGCACAGCACCGCCTAACAACCGGTTGCAGCGGACGGTCCGCTGCGCGGCTCGCCGCTGAACCGGAGCGTTGGCCGGGGCACATGGACATCACTACGAATAATGGAGGAAAGGCATAATGGAAAAGGCAGTATGGATGAGCTTCGACCTTGGAGTCAGGGGCGATTATGAAGGCTTGTACGCATGGCTTGACTCAAAAAAAGCAATTGAATGTGGAGATAGCCTTGCATTTTTTAAATATGATGTTTCAGAGGATATTGTTGAAAGCCTTGAGAAGGAAATCAAAGAAAATGTGGAAATAAACAAGAAGACACGTATTTATGTAATTTTCCGTGATGCCAAAACAAAGAAAATGAAAGGAAAATTTATTTTGGGCAGTAGAAAAACCGCTCCTTGGGCTGGATATTCAGGTAGTCAGGAGCAGACGGAAGAAGAGGAGCTATAGCTGATGGAATATGCTCTTGCTGACACAGGTGTGTGGTACGGGATATTTGATAGCCGAGATCCAAGGTATAATGAAGCACAGTCAAAGATTGAATTCTTTGACCTTTTGACGATAGTGATTCCATGGCCTACGGTTTATGAAACACTCCGAACTCGTTTTGTGAGAAACAGATCTGGTCTTCAGCTATTTGAGATATTTTTGAAAACCCATCCTATTGTGTATATTGACGACGATATTTACAAAAATGAGGCTCTTGACCTATCCATAGAATCCTCATTGCGAAAAGGAAGACCACTCAGCATGGTAGATTGTTTACTTAGGTTGATTATTGATGATCCAAATGTAAAAATAGATTACCTATTAACCTTTAACCAGCCTGATTTCATCGATGCATGTAGAAAGAATCGTGTGGAGATGTTGTAAGACTGCCAACCAAACCTTGAACCGGACGCAAAAAGACGCGCCGGTTAAGGTTGCGTTCGCCACTAACCTGCTTTTGACATTCGAGAAGGTAGATGGTACTTTTTAAACAAAATTAAGAGGAGCTTACATCATGCAGAATACGTTCGAAATACGACATCTTTCCAAAGAAGAGAAGCTTAGAGTGATGGAGGCTATTTGGGAAGACCTATCAAAAGATGGTGAGGAAGTAGAATCCCCCAAGTGGCATCAGGAGGCTCTTCAGGAAACAGAGGAACGGCTAAACTTGGGAGAGGAAAAGATGGTTGATTGGCATACTGCAAAAAAAGACCTCCGGGAAAGATTCCAATGAAAATCAAGATACGGAGATCGCATGTCCAGTCAATTGACTATATTGAGGAAGATCATATGCAACGACTTCTTCGCGCTTTCGTTTCAAAAGATCTGTACCCAAGTGAAATAATACCTGTTTCAATTCATCCAACTACGCGTCAACAAATTAATTTCCGACTTAAAACAGGAAGCTTCATATATGGATAAAACAAAGATGGCATATTCTAAAGATGAAGATGTTCTGCATATAGTTGTCTCTGAGGGAAAAGAAGCAGACAGTATTGAGTTGAGCCCAAATATTACGGCTGAGTTGAATGAAAGCGGTGAATTAATTGGTATAGAAATATTAAAGGCAAGTTCTTTTCTCCGCGATACAATATTGGAATCGTCGCAAGCCAAAATACTTAAATTAAAAAAATCGTATAACAATTAAATCCAGCGGATGGCTTGCACCCCCGCTGATTTAAGCCGTTGGGTCGATTAAAAAGAAAGTCAATTTATACCAAATACGGTGGAGGCCCCCTGTGTCAGGGTAGTTGTCGTAATGATCTGAATCCATCTATAATTGAGCATCTTGGGGGCGATGGAGGATCGGATCATGCGATATTCCAAAGAGCGTAAAGAAGCTGTTCTGAAAAAGATGATGCCGCCGCACAACCGGTCGATCATCGAGCTGGCCAAGGAGGAAGGCATCAGCGAGGCTGCTCTGTACCTCTGGCGCGGGCAGGTGCGTGAGCGGGGGCTGCTGCTCGACTCGGATAGAGCACCCGAGGGCTGGAGCGCGCGGGACAAGTTCAATGCCGTTGTTGAGAGTGCCGCCATGAACGAGTCCGAGCTGGCCGAGTACTGTCGCCGGAAGGGGCCGTATCCCGAGCAGTTGGCCCCACTGGCGCAGGAACTGCGAGACGGCCGACGACTGGGACCGCGAAGTGAACCGCCGGCTGAAAAGCGAGCAGAAGGCCGATCGCAAGCGTATCCGCCAGGTCGAACGTGAGCTGCACCGCAAGGAAAAGGTACTGGCCGAGAGCTCTGAGCGTTACGGCTTCCACCTCGACCAAACCGTGGTCCAAGGCTATGGCGTTTGCGACGCTTGTCGACGAAAGGAGGCAAGATGAGAGGGTTTTTAATCGGTAATCTTTTCCTTCTGGCACCCCTGTATGGGGCGGCTTCCGCCGCCGAGTCCGTACGCCTTACCATCCTCTACGATAACTATTTGTCCAACGAGAGCCTGCACACCGCCTGGGGCTTTTCCTGCCTGGTGGAAGTGGGTAAAAAGACGATCCTCTTCGACACCGGGGGAAGCGCCGAAATCCTCCTCTCCAACATGGCGACCCTCGGGATCGACCCGGCCCGGATCGAGATCGTGGTTCTCTCTCATATTCATGGCGACCACGTGGGGGGTCTTTCCGGCGTTCTTGAGCTGAACAATTCGGTAACAGTCTACCTCCCCGCCTCTTTTCCGAGTTATTTAAAGGATCAGGTCAGGGCCCACGGAGCTTTGGTCGTAGAGGTGCGAGGTCCCACGGAGATCGTTCCCGGCGTTTGGTCCACCGGCGAGATGGGAACCTGGATCAAGGAGCAAGGATTGGTGGTGCAAAGTTCCAAGGGACTTGTGGTGATCACCGGCTGCGCCCACCCCGGGGTGGTGAACATAGTCGGAGCGGCGAAGCAAATTGCTGACCAGGAGGTTCACCTTGTGGTCGGGGGATTTCACATGTTCGGGATGTCAAAAGCCCAGGTTCAGTCCGTCATCAACGCCTTCCAGAAGCTTGGGGTCCACCAGGTTGCCCCCTGCCACTGTTCCGGTGACCTCACCCGAGACCTTTTCCACGCGGCCTATGGTGCCGGTTTCTTTCCGGCTGGTGCCGGCTGGTCCATCGATCTCAGACCCAATCCTTGAGGGAATACAAGCAGCGGTATCTTGTTTGATCTTTCCAAATCAGCTCAGCCTCATCGCCATCATTTCTTCTTACCTTGTGCCCGGTTCAGTACCAATCGATTGCCTTCTTATCTTCACTGACCAAGTAATTCCCCAACTCGGCCCCTGAAGATCGGGCCGGACTGCACCCGCAGCACCCATCCTGGAGGCAAAGGAAACACGCCGTTTCACGGCCGCTCTACTGAGGAAGGTGCATCCCTCGGCGGCCGGTCGCGCTCCGGCGGCTCGATCCGGCCCGATTCTGAAGGCTCAGACTCTCCGCCAGGCACCTCCGCGTCTTCGGAAGCATGCAGCAACGCTTCCAGCTCGGCACGGGCCTTCCGCTCCTCGTTCACAAGTTTTCGCAGGTGCAACCAAGGTTTCAGCATCAGAGCCATGCCAATCAGAATACCCATGAGACCCACGGCCAGAAGCAGGGATCCCACCCGGTGCGTCCACTCGACCTGCTCCCGGATGTAAAGGTTCAAGCTGAAGGGGAGCACCATGTCGAACGTGGTCATGTTCTGGCGGATGAACAGAACGATGACGGCTACCAGCAAGGCGGTGGTGAAGAGCCTAAACAGCCTCATCGGCGCTCTCCTTCCTGAAATGAGGTAACAGTTTGGCGAAGGTCTGCTTCAAATGCTCCGGTATGCTTCTCACCTCTGCAAAGACCGTCATAAAATTCGTATCGCCCTGCCAGCGCGGCACGATGTGAAAGTGAAGATGGCTCTCGACCCCGGCGCCCGCCGCCGCGCCAAGGTTCAACCCCACATTGAACCCATCGGGCTTCATCACTTGCCGCAGTATGCGGATCGACTTCTGGAGCCATCGCATGATGTCGGTCATTTCGTCTTCGTACAGTTCCTCCAGGCCGGCCACGTGCCGCCAAGGCGCCACCAGAAGATGACCGTTGTTGTAAGGGTACTTGTTCATCATGACCATCGTCAGCCGGCCCCGGAAAAGGATCAGTCGCTCTTCATCGCTGTGCCCGTCACCTTCCGGGCAAAAGATGCAGTAAGGCTCGCGTTTGCCGAGAATATATTCCATTCGCCAGGGCGCCCACAAAGGCTGCATCAGGCCACTCCTACAGCTCAACGATTTCGCCGTCGATGGTTGGACCCAAGTGAAGAATTGCAAGGCTGGACCGAACGCGGCCGCGCCCGGAAAAAACGGAACCCGGATTCATCCAGAACACGCCGTCTTCGGTCCCCTTGAACGGAAGATGAGTGTGGCCGTAAAGGATCGCCTCCACGCCGGAAAACTCGCCACGAAGACGGGCTCGAAGGTCTCCGCCCGGACCCCACCCGTGAACGATGCCGACACGATGCCCGTTCAAATGGAGCACCTTCCGGTCCGGCAGTCGGCTGCGGAGGACGGCATCATCCATGTTTCCGCAAACCCCCTCCAGCGGGTACTGTTCAAAAAAATCCAGCACCGGAGCCCGGACCCAATCCCCCAAGTGAATCACCAGGTCGGCTTCCCGGCAGTAGCGGTCACAGAGACGTTCCAGGTCACGATTCACGTGGTTTAAATGCGTATCTGAAAACACCACCACTTTCATGGAACGGGAACTCCAGAAACAACTCGAAAAAAGTCCTTAGAATTTCATAAGTTAACAATCAGATTACACCACAGCGTTCGAAAAACTCAAGGCCTTTTTGGCGGAGATATCCGGAAAGCAACCGCTCAGCCGCTTGCAGACTTTCTTACATCGGAAACACAAGGCTATGGTAGGCGGAGGACCGCCCCGATTCAAGCGGGATGGATTTCGAAGGCCCCCCAGGCAGCCATGCGATCCCCGGCGATGATGAGGGCCCCCAGAAGGCCGTCGAGGCTCTGTGTCCATTCGGCGGCTCTACCCAGGTCCTCCCGAGTCCGCACCATGTTACCGGCGGCCGTGGCACAGGCGTCGGCCAGGGCCCCGTCCCGGGAAAGGACGGTCACGGCGTCCGCCTGTCCGAGACTGAGGGAGTGGCCGATGGTTCTTGAGGACGTGCAGACGGCGGCGGGCAGGATTTCCCGCTCCAGGGAAAGAACCAGGCGGTCTTTGAAGGGGGAATGCGGTCCCGCGTAGACGCCCACCCGAACCGGGGTGTTCAGATGAATGAAACAATCCCCGCCGTTTTCGACGATCGAGCAGGCGCCGGCGGCCTTGAGGCGTTCTCCCACCGCCTGAGCGATCGCCCCGGCAACAGCGGCCATGGGGCCCACGCCGGCCTTTCGCGCCGCCTGGAGCATTCGGCGCACCAGCCGGGGGGCCAGGGGATCATCCAGAAGCGGGACCAGGCTGTTCAGAAAGGCCGGATGTTCCGCCACATACCGGTCCAACCCATGACGGAGACTCAGCACCTCATCCATGGCTTCATCCCGGCAGTCCCTGGACGCCCGAATCCACAGATCGGTCTGCTGGAAGCGGACCTCGAAACAGTGCCATGCGGCCCCTCCGGGGGGCTTGTGTTGAAACCGGTAGAAGCGGCCGGATCTCTCCTCCATACTATTCCCACTCGATGGTGCTGGGGGGCTTGGACGAAATGTCGTAAACGACCCGGTTGACACCGGGCACCTCGTTGATGATCCGGTTGGAAATTCCGGCCATGAGCTCATATGGGATGCGCGCCCAATCCGCCGTCATGGCGTCCACACTCTCCACCACTCTCAGGGCGACCACCTCATCGTACGTCCGTTCGTCCCCCATGACGCCCACCGACCGTACGGGGAGCAAGACGGCAAACGCCTGCCAGACCTTATCGTACCACCCGGCCGCTTCCATTTCTTCCATCACCAGCGCATCTGCTTCCCGAAGCACCCTGAGTTTCTCCGGCGTCACCTCCCCGATTATCCGGATGGCGAGCCCCGGGCCCGGAAAGGGATGCCGCATGATGATCCGTTCCGGAAGCCCCAGCTCCCTGCCCACGAGCCGCACTTCATCCTTGAAGAGCTCCCGCAGCGGTTCGATGAGCTCCAAGTCCATACGTTCCGGCAGCCCCCCCACGTTGTGGTGGGTCTTGATGGTCGCCGACGGGCCCTTGAAGGAGACGCTCTCGATCACATCGGGGTAGAGCGTGCCCTGCGCCAGGTACCGCACATTGGGAAGTCTCTGAGCTTCCCGTTCAAAGATCTCGATGAAAAGGTTCCCTATGATCTTCCGCTTTTCCTCGGGGTCCGTCACACCCTTTAGACGCCCCAGAAACTGACGGGCGGCGTCCACCACGGTGAGGTTCATGTCGAAATGATCGCGGAACACCCGTTGAACCGCCTCCGATTCGCCTTTTCTGAGAAGCCCGTTGTCGACGAAGATGCAATGCAGGCGCGGCCCGACGGCCTTGTGCAGCAGCACGGCCACCACCGAAGAATCCACGCCGCCGCTCAAGGCGCAAATCACGTGGCCGTCGCCCACCTTTTCTCGTATGGCCTCAATGGAGGCCTCCACAAAAGACTTCATGGTCCAGGTGGGCCGGCAGCGGCAAATGTGGAAAAGAAAATTGTCGAGAAGCGTCCGTCCGCACGGCGTGTGAACCACTTCCGGGTGAAACTGGACCGCGAAAAACCCCCGTTGGGGATCGCCCATGGCGGCAACGGGAGAATTGGCGCTGGAGGCCAGCACTTTGAATCCCGTGGGCATCCGCAGAATCCGATCCCCGTGACTCATCCATACCCGCACATCCTCCCGCTCGATATCTCGAAAAAGGCTCGAAGGGCCCTCCACGGTGATCAGTGCGGGCCCGTATTCCCTCTGTTCGGCCCGTTCCACTTCCCCTCCCAGCAGATGGGCCATGAGTTGCATTCCGTAGCAGATGCCCAAAACGGGGCATCCCAGGGAAAGCACCGCGGGATCCACCAGCGGCGCGCCCGGATCGTGAACGCTGGCTGGACTACCCGACAGGATGATTCCCCGGGGAGCAAACCGACGGATGCTTTCGATCGGCATATGATACGGGTGGATTTCGCAGTAAACCCGGCTTTCGCGAACACGCCTGGCGATCAGCTGCGTGGTTTGAGAACCGAAATCCAGTATTAGTATCCGATCTTCCTGCAGATGATCCCAGTCCATGAAATGTCCGTCCTTCGAAAGTCACGCATGAAAACACCCGGACTACTTGAGGTCCACCATGTAGTTGGGTGCTTCCTTGGTGATGATGACATCGTGAACGTGGCTTTCCTTCAAACCCGCGCTGGTGATGCGGATCATGCGGGGCTTGGTGCGAAGCTCCTCCAGGTTTCGGGATCCCACGTAGCCCATACCCGCCCGCAGTCCTCCGATCAACTGATGGACGATGGCGGAAAGGGGACCCCGGTAAGGCACCATGCCCTCGATGCCTTCGGGGACCAGTTTCGCCGGTTCCTGGATCTCGTCCTGAAAGTACCGGTCCCGGCTGCCTTCTCTCATGGCTCCAAGAGACCCCATGCCCCGATAGACCTTGTAGCTTCGTCCCTGGTACAGAACGGTTTCCCCGGGGCTTTCGTCCGTTCCGGCAAAGAGCCCTCCAATCATCACGCTTTGAGCCCCCGCTGCCAGCGCCTTCACCACGTCCCCGCTGTACTTGATGCCGCCGTCGGCGATCACCGGGACGCCGTGGGCCCTGGCCACCTTGGCGCATGCCATTATGGCGGAAACCTGCGGTACCCCGACCCCTGCCACCACGCGCGTGGTGCAGATGGAGCCGGGACCCACGCCAACTTTGATGGCGTCCGCGCCGGCCCTGATAAGGCTCTCCGCCCCCTGCTCGGTGGCCACGTTGCCCGCGATGACCTGGACGTCTCCGAATTCGGCCTTGATCCGTTCCACCGTGTTCATGACATTGCGGGAATGACCGTGAGCGCTGTCAACGGCGATCACGTCGGCCCCGGCCTTCACAAGGCCCTTCACACGATCCATGGCGTCCGCACCGACGCCCACCGCGGCACCCACGCGAAGACGCCCTAGACCGTCCTTGCAGGCATTGGGATATTTCTTGACTTTCAAGATGTCCTTGATGGTGATGAGACCCCGCAGCCGCCCTTCTTCATCGACCACCAGAAGCTTCTCGATCCGCCGCTTCTGCAGGAGTTTCTTCGATTCTTCGAGCGAAATGCCCACGGGCGCGGTCACCAGGTTGTCCTTGGTCATCAGGTCCTCGACCTTGAGTTCCAGATCGGTCTCGAAACGCAGGTCCCGGTTGGTGATGATCCCCACCAGCTGGCCTTCCTTCACCACCGGCACCCCGGAAATACGGTACTGAGCCATCAACTCCATGACTTCGGCGATGCGCTGATCCGGATGAACGGTCACCGGATCGACGATCATGCCGCTTTCCGACTTCTTGACCTTGTCCACTTCCCGGGCCTGGCGCTCGATGGACATGTTCCGGTGAATGATGCCGATCCCGCCCTCCCGGGCGATGCTGATGGCCGTCTGCGCTTCGGTCACCGTGTCCATGGCCGCCGTGACAAGAGGTATCCGCATGGGAATGCCGGGCGTGAGCACCGTGGAAACGTCCGTTTCATTGGGGAGCACTTCGGAATACATCGGTACCAGCAAAACATCGTCGAACGTGAGCGCCTCGGGGACCGTCGCCGGCATTTCCTTTTCCATGAGCCTTCTCCGCAGCTGTAAGCAGTTGAAAACTTCGGGGATTCTTCTTGGAGGCCAATTACTCTCTTTTCCGATACCATGTCAAGGGGCTGACCAGGGGCGAACGTATCCCGCGCTCCTCTTCAATGCCGCTCAACACCAGCCCCTCCAACAGGCCCGCATCGACGGCGACCAGCGTGTCGCTGGAAAAGAGCCGGAGGATCTCCTGAACGATCAGCGCCCCCCCGAGGATGATGTCCTCACGCCCCGTTTCCAGCCCCCGGATCCGGCGGCGCCCTTCGCAGTCGAGGGCGGCCAGGTCCAGGATCGTTCGCCGGATCCAGTCTTCATGAAGCATGAGGTTGTTGATCGCGCTGGGCCGGTACCGCTCCAAGCCCAGAAAGATCGCCCCCAGCGTGGTGACTGTTCCGGCGGTGCCCACAAGCTTCGGCGGGCCGGGTTGTGCTGCTAGGCCTTCCAATGAACGGTGCACCGCCGCTCGGGCCGGCGCCAAGAACGCCCGCGCATAGTCCGCCGCCGCCTCTAGGGAACCGGGGAGAGCAGGGGCGGTGCGGAAAAAACGCTCGGTGAGGGTCGCTGCGCCGATGAAAAAACTTTCCGTCCAGAGTACACGTTGGCTTGCGCTGTCGAGCAGTACAAATTCGGTGCTGCTTCCTCCCAGGTCGAAGCATAGGAAGCAACCGACCCGGGGGTTCACGACGCTCATCATCCCCTTCGCCGAAAGCAACGCCTCTTCCGTTTCGCTCAGGATCCGAGGCCGCCATCCTGTGGCGCGGAAGGCGGCATCGAGGAATTCCGCTGCGTTTTCAGCGCGCCTCAGCACCCCCGTGGCCGCCGACACCACCCGGGCCGCTCCCGCTTCACGACACATCCGGGCGTATTCTTCCAACACGACGAGACTCCGTTCCATGGATCGGGGTTGAAGCGTGCCCGCGGGCTCGAACCCGCGCGCCAGCCGGGTGACCCGCCGCTCGGAACGGACCGGCTCCACGACCTTGTCCTCCCGGCATCGAACGATCAGTAGCCGAAGGGTGTGGGAACCCATGTCGATGGAAGCGAACACCCTCCCTTCCGTTAGTCGATCCACACGATATCCTCCCACCCGGTCCGCCTGGAACACCCCCCCTGCCCGGGAATCCCGGTGTTTTCCTCACCGGACCGCCACCACGGCCATGGTCCGACCGGGCGGCGCCCCGCGCACCAACGCCGCGACGAAACCTCAGGCCTTCTCGCGGTATCTTGACTTCGGCCGAACCGGCCCATTATGCTTGGTAACAAGCGCGAGCGGATGGCAGAGCCGTCTTGGGTTCAGCGCTCACCCCCCGTTCCTTTTCTTCCGGAGATCAGCGCGTTGCGTTACGAAAGCCGCCCGTATGACACGTGTTTGCTTCGCTGCCGCGGACTCAAAGAGAGGGATGCCCATGATTCTTGAAGTCAATCCCCGACACCCGGAACCCAGGAAGATCGACAAGATTGCTGAAGTCTTGGCCAACGGAGGAATCATCGCCTATCCAACGGACACCTACTACGGGATCGGCTGCGACCTTTTCAACAAGCAGTCCATCGAAAAAATCTACCAGCTCAAACGCCGTTCGCCGCTGCAGCCCTTCAGCTTCATCTGCAGTGACCTGAAAAACATCAGCGAGTACGCCCAGGTGACCAATTACGCCTACAAGACCATGAAGCGGCTTCTTCCCGGGCCCTACACGTTCATCCTCGAAGGATCGAAGCTGGTTCCGAAAATCATGCTGACCAAGCGCCGCACGGTGGGCATTCGGGTGCCCGATCATCCGATCTGCCTTGCCATTGTGGAAGAGCTGGGTCATCCCGTGATCAGCACCAGCGCCACCGACCCCGAAAACGGCCGCATCCTGGAAACACCCCAGGAAATCAAGGACAAGCTCGGCCATGCACTGGACCTCATCGTGGACGGAGGCATCGTTTCCGGAACGCCTTCCAGCGTGATTTCCTTGATAGACGACGCTCCGGAGATCCTCCGCCAGGGCGCGGGCGATGTGGCCATCTTCACCACGTAAACCCCGCCCTTGGTTGCATTCAGTACAGGTCAACAAAATAAAGTGTTGATTCTTGTTCCCAAGCTCCAGCTTGGGAACACAACTGTGCAGAAGCTCCAGCTTCGATTCCCGTCAGGCCGTTCCCAAGCCAGAGCTTGGGAACGAGAGGAAGCGCTTATCCATTTAACTGGCCTATCGAGCCTGTAGCAAAGATCATGGCTTATGTTCACCCACTGAAGAGTGCTGCATAGTGGCCACTTTATTACGTGGAGCTGCACTCAGGGCCACAGGCTCCACTGGTACCGTAGCGGATTCACGGCTTCCGAAGGGTCCAGGGCCGTTCGGAACCTGTCAAGAAACGATCCGCTCAGGATGACGTCCCAGAGCGTCACCTTCTTTTTTTCGGCGTAAACGATCACGGGTTTTCCCTCGATGCCGCCGAGTTTCGCCGCCAGGGCGAAGGCGTCTTCGAGGTTGCCCAGTTCGTCCACCAGCCCCAGGCTTTGGGCATGTTCGCCGGTAAAGATGCGGCCGTCGGCAATGGACCTCACCGCCTCTTCGGGGAGACCTCTCGCCTTGGCCACATCCTTCACGAACTGCCCGTGCACCGCTTCCACGGTTTCTTCGAGCACCCGGCGCTCCTCCGCGGTGATGTCCCGCCCCGGGTTTCCAATGTCCTTGTAGGGTCCGCTCTTGATGGTCACGGTTTCGTAGCCGATGCGGTCGAACAAGCCCTGAAGTTTCGGCAGGTGCACCACGACGCCGATGCTTCCGGTGAGCGTTCCAGGGTTCGCGACGATCGTATTGCAGGCGGCTGCCACGTAATAGCCGCCGGAGGCGGCGATGCTTCCGAGGGAGGCGACCACGGGCTTAAGGGATCTGAAGCGGCGCACTTCGCGGTAGATTTCCTGTGAAGGGCCCACACCGCCTCCGGGGGATTCGATGCGGACGACCACGGACCGGATGTTGGGGTCCTCCCCGAATTTCTTCAGGGCCTCCAGCACAGGCGTCCCGTTTTTGATCATGCCGTTGACCTCGATCACGCCCAGGCGGTTGGGTTTCGCCAGCAGGTCCACTTCCTGAACCACCATCCAGAGCAGAACGCCTCCGACAGGCAGAATCACGAATATGAACAGAAAGACCACGAACCAGAAGGCAACCCGTTTCATCATCATCTCCTTACCAAAAGAAACACCCGGCTGCGGGTGTTTCCGCCGACCGGGTGTGTGCCCCTCGATGTTCGGGAAGGTTCCAGGCGTGAACGGCCAGGTCTAATCGTCGGACGAAAAGTTGTTCTGGCGGGCCTGGAGTTCGCCCTTCAGCAGTTCCCCCAAGTTGGAAGTGGCGGCCTTGGCTGTGTTCATGTAGTCCTGATAGTCCGTTCGCTCGTCGTGTTCCTCGGCCTTCTTGATGGAAAGCCCGATCTTCCGGTCCTTGGTAGAAATATTGATCACCTTGGCCGTTACCTGGTCGCCCACTTTGAACTGATCGATGGGCGTCTTGATCTTCTCCTTGCTGATCTCGGACACGTGCACCAGCCCCTCGATCCCTTCCTCGATCTCCACGAAAAGCCCGAAGTCGGTCACGTTGGTCACCGGTCCGGTGAGGACCGCTCCCACCGGGTAGCGCTGGGGCACGCTTTCCCACGGATCCGGCTCCAGCTGCTTGATTCCCAGCGAAAACCGTTCGTTGCCCTTGTCGATGTTGAGCACGATGGCCTGCACTTCCTGGCCCTTCTTGAAAACCTCGGAAGGATGGCGGATCCGCTTGGTCCAGGAAATATCGGAAATATGGACCAGGCCGTCGATGCCCTCGTCGATCCCGATGAAGATTCCGAAGTCGGTGATATTTTTGATCTTCCCGGAAATGACGGTTCCCACGGGATACTTGTCCGCGATCACGTCCCACGGGTTGGGTTCCAGCTGCTTCATGCCGAGCGAGATCCGCTTCTTTTCCGGGTCGATGCTCAGGATGACCGCATCCACGCGGTCGCCGACGCTCAGGATCTTCGAAGGATGGCGGATCCTCCGAGTCCAGGACATTTCCGACACGTGGATCAGTCCTTCGATGCCTTCTTCGATCTCCACAAACGCCCCGTAGTCGGTGAGGCTCACCACACGTCCCTTGACCTGGGTTCCCACGGGGTAGCGGTCCACCGCATGCGTCCACGGATCCGGCGCCAGCTGCTTCAAACCCAGGGAGACTCGTTCGTTTTCCCGGTCGAAATGAAGCACCATGACCTTGATGGTATCGCCGATCTGGCACATTTCCGACGGATGCCCGACGCGGCCCCAACTCATGTCCGTAATGTGCAGGAGGCCGTCGATGCCGCCCAGATCCACGAAGACGCCGTAATCGGTGATGTTCTTCACCACGCCTTCCATGATCTTGCCGTCTTCGAGATCCTCCAGGGTCTTGCTCTTGAGCGCTTCCCGTTCCTTTTCCAGGAGCACACGCCGCGAGAGGACCACGTTTCGCCGCTTCTTGTTGTACTTCAGAATCTTGAAGTCGAAGGTCCTGCCGATGAGCGACTCCAGGTTCCTCACGGGGCGCAGATCCACCTGGGACCCGGGCACGAAGGCCTGAATACCCACATCCACCGACAGGCCACCCTTGACCCGGGAGACCACCTTGCCCTCGATCACGCCGTCTTCGGCGTAAATCCGGCTGATGTCATCCCAGATCTTTATTTTCTCGGCTTTTTCCTTGGACAGGAAAACCGATCCCTCGTCATCGTCGTGGTACTCGAGCAGTACATCCACCTCGTCGCCGATGTTGGCCTGCACGTTTCCGGTTTCATCCACGAATTCCGCGATGGGGATTTCACCCTCGGACTTGTATCCGATATCCACCATCACAAAATCTTCGGAAACCTGCACTATCCGGCCTCGAACCACTTCCCCTTCCTGGATGTTTCCGAAGCTCTCATCGTAGAGCGCCTGCACGGATTCCATGTCGAGGTCATCGGTTTCTCCCTGAGGCGGCGCATGCACTTCTTCTGGTTCCATTTCCTTGGAATCGTCTACTACAGGTTCTGTCATTTGTTTGTCCACCATTGAACTGTTGCCCCCTTATCCGAATTCGGCCTTTGGCCCTGTCATTTGTGCGCGCAATCTATCAGACGGCTCAACAATTGACAATGCTTTTTCATAACGAAAAAGAAGAACCGTGCGAAACCGGACGCCGGGAACCCACACGCTTGGAAAGCAGTTCCACTACCTCCTCGAAGGTCAAATCCGAGGTGTCCACGACCCAGGCGCCGGGAGCGGGCTTGAGCGGCGCAAGGGCCCGGCCTGCATCCGCCTCATCGCGCATTCGTATTTCATCGGCCAGTTTGTCGGGGTCGGGGTCGAGGCCCATTTTGCGATAGTCGCCGAGGCGCCGCCGGACCCGTGCCGTGAGGTCCGCAGTGAGGAAGACCTTGATCGAAGCATCCGGAAACACCACGGTGGTCATGTCCCTGCCTTCCGCCACCACATCGCGTTGAGCGGCCAGCCGGCGTTGCCAGTGCACCAGGAGGTCTCGAACGGGCTTCTGTTGCGAAATACGCGAAGCCCACGCAGTCACCTGCGGCGTCCTGAGTTGGTCTTCGGCCACGTCCTTCCCTTGCCAGAGGATCCGGAGGCTTCCGTCCCGGATGTCGAATTCCAACGGAAAATCCTTCAGGACCTCGGCAAGTTCTTCCGCCGAAGCCTCTTGGCGACCGCTCTGCAGGACCGCCCAGGCCGTGGCCCGGTACATGGCCCCCGTGTCCAGGTAGGCAAAACCCAACCGGCGGGCCAGTTCGCGACACACGGAACTCTTGCCGGCCCCCGCCGGTCCGTCAACCGCCACTACCATCGATCACCCCCGCTGTCCCACGATCTCCTTTGCGGATGGGGTGCAGATCTTTTGCTTCTTGTTCCCAAGCTCCAGCTTGGGAACACAAGCGTGCAGAAGCTCCAGATTCGATTCCCATGAAGCCGTGACCCATTCCCTCGTTCCCAAGCTGAAGCTTGTGAACGAGGGGAAACGCAGCTGATGCGCTTGCTGCTTCAAGGCCATCTGGATCTATTTCAGAGGGTCACCCTGGATGTCGTTCTAAAAGATCCGCACCCTTTGCGGATGTCACCCTTCCAGCGTTTCCAGGACCTCCAGCAGGGTCCTCACAAAACGCTCGTTTTCCTCAGCAAGCCCGGCGTTGACCCGAATGTATTCCGGCAATCCATAGGCGTTCATCGCGCGAATAATCACTCCCCGGCGAAGCATGCCCTCGAAGACCTTCTTGGCGTCCACCGGAACCTTCACCAACATGAAATTGGTTTCGGAGGGTACGCACACCAGCCCCGCCGCGCTCAGCCGCCGCCGGATGTGCTCCAGCCCCTCCCAGACCGCACGGCAAGTTTTCTCCAGAAAGATCTCGTCGTCCAGTGCCGCGAGAGCCGCCGCCTGGGCCAGGCTTCCCGTATTGAAGGGCTGCCGGACGCGGTTCAGGTAATCGGCGACTTCCGGCGCCATCACCCCATAGCCGATCCGAAGGCCTGCCAGTCCGTACGCCTTCGAAAACGTCCGGAGCACCACCACGTAGGGCCCCTTTCGCCGGATCGCGCCGAATCCCCTGAAGATCTCGGGATCCCTGGCGAATTCGATGTACGCCTCGTCCACCACCACGACCACGTGGGGCGGCAAGCCGTCCAGGAAGGCATCCATGGTGTGCCGCGAGAGGATCGTCCCGGTGGGGTTGTTGGGATTATTGATGAAAACCACCCGGGTCCGCTCCGTGACCGCATCAATCATGGCCTCCAGGTCGATCACGAAGTCTTTCAAGGGAACCGGCGTGGCATGCCCCCCCGCCGCCTGCACTGCCAGGCTGTAAACCAGGAAGGAAGGGGCCGGCAAAACCACATGATCCCCGGGCTGGATAAAGGTCCGGATCACCAGGTCGATGACCTCGTTGGACCCGTTTCCCAGGACGATGCCTTCAAACGGCAGATCGAATTTCTCGCTGATTCGGCGCCGCAGATAGTAGCCGCTTCCGTCCGGGTAGCGGTGCAGCCCCCAGAGGGCCTTCCGCACCGCTTCCACAGCCCTCGGCGAGGGCCCGAGCGGGTTTTCGTTGCTCGCCAGTTTGATGGAATTCGTGATACCATATTCCCGTTCCAATTCATCCAGAGGCTTTCCAGGCGGGTAAGGCACCAGCGATGCGATGTGCGCGGGGATGAGCTTTTCCAGCAAGGCCGATCTCCTGGTGGAAGCGAAAGGTTTCGTGCAACCGTTTGACTCTTTACAAAAGATGAGCTTTCCGTAGAATCAGTTAGTTATTAATGGAAGAGTCGTTCCAAAGGCAACGGCTTTCTGCTGTCCAGAATGCCGTCCCGCATGTGGAAAGAGCTCCCTCTTGCCGTTTCGCCGGCCGGATCGCCCCCGGCCGGGTGATGCGCGCCTTACATGGAGTCAAAGGAATGCCCAAGAAGACGCGAAAGAAAAACGTCGCCGGAGAAGATGCAGGAAGCGCGACCCAACGCCCCCTTGAATCGGACAACGCTTTACTCCCGGTCTCCCTCGAAAACGAAGACACCGGGAGCCTGGAAAGCGATCTGCCGGCGACCAAGCCCCCGGAAAAACCCTGGCCCGCCCCTTACGATTCCCTGCGGGCTTACCTGGAGGAAATCAAGCGATATCCTCTGCTCAGCCGGGAAGAAGAAGTGCAGTTGGCCATCCGGTACCGGGAAAAGGGCGACGTGGATGCGGCCTACAAGCTGATCACGTCCAACCTCCGCCTGGTGGTCAAGATCGCCATGGACTTCCAGCGCCACTGGATGCAGAACCTCCTGGACCTCATCCAGGAAGGCAACATCGGTCTCATGCAGGCGGTCAAGAAGTTCGATCCGTACCGTGGCTACAAGTTCTCCTATTACGCATCGTTTTGGATCAAGGCCTACATCATCAAATTCATCATGGACAACTGGAAGCTCGTGAAGATCGGAACCACCCAGGCCCAAAGGAAGCTCTTTTTCAACCTTCGGAAGGAAAAGGAAAAGCTGGAGGCCCAGGGGATCGACGCCACCCCGGGACTCCTCAGTCAGCGCCTGGACGTCAAGGAATCCGAAGTGACGGAAATGGACATCCGCCTGAGCGGCGGAGAAGTTTCACTGGACGCCCCTTTGGAAGCGGATTCCGACGACACCCACAAGTCCTTTCTTCCTTCCAACGAAATCCCGGTCGACGATCAACTGGCCGACGAAGAAGCCAAGTCCATCCTCCACGACAAGCTGGTGCGCTTCCGCAGTGAACTGAAGGACAAGGAAGCGGTCATCTTCGACAAGAGGCTGATAGCAGACGAACCCATGACCCTCCAGGAAATCGGCGACCAGTTCGGCATCAGCCGGGAACGGATCCGCCAGATCGAAAGCCGCCTGAAAAAGAAGCTGAAGGCCTACCTCGAAGAGGAAATCGAAGACCTCGATCTCCTTCACGAAAGCCTCATCGACGCCTGATCCCGCGCCGCCCCGGGAGAAACCCGGCTCTGGAAACCCCGCACGTCTATGAGGGCAGCCCCAGGAATCGCGCGGCGTTTTCTCCCATAATCGCGGCGATGAACCGCTCTTCCAGCCCGGCTTCTTCCATCTCTTTCCGGTAACGCTCGACCCGCAACAGGGGAAAGTCGCTTCCCAGAAGAATCTTTTCCACCCCCACCGCCTGGATCATCTGAATGTAAATAGCGGGCTGATACAGGTAGGGAGAGGCGGCCGTGTCGTAGAAGACGTTCGCCAGTACTTCGGAAGCTTCCCGCTTCAGGTTTTCGTAGAAGCCCAATCCCCCTCCCCAGTGCGCCAGGATCAGGCGAACGCCCCGGCACAAGCGGGCGAGTTCGTAGTAAAAGCGAAGCCCCATGGGCGCTTTTCCGGGATACAGGTGCCCGACAGGCTCGTTGGCGTGCACCAGAAGAAACGCGTTGTGCCGGTTCACGAGGTCCACCAGGGGTCGAAAGGCTTCCAGTGCCCGGTTTTCATCGCAGGGCCCGTAGATGGCCAGTTCCCCGAGCCCTCGGGCCCCCTGCCTCAGGCAGCGGTCCGCTTCGTGCGCGCTTCCAGGAGCGAGCGGAAACACGCAGGCCAGCGGAACGAGGCGGTCGGGATAACGGGCCGCGGCTTCCAGCACATAATCATTGTGCCGACGCGCGAGTTCCAGGTTGTTCCAGGGAAAGCCGAAGGTCACGGCACGGTCGATCTCGTCGCGATCCATGACCTCAATCAACCCTTCAACGGAGACCAACCGGGATTTCGGACCATCGTAAAGGAGCCGAAAGGCCGGTTCCCCTGCGAAGTAGGCCCCTCTATTTCCGACCACCGCCGGCGGAAAGATGTGCGTGTGGACGTCTATTTTCATGGGAACCGCTCCCTCCGTTCCGTTACGCTGTTCACGGCCGTCACCCGTTCCGCCTTATATCGAACACCGCAAATCCGGAACCTTGTCAAGGGAAATCCAGGAAAAAGCGTCATTGACATGGGCTTTTCAATGAGGCAGAAGTCTGATGCCTTCTTACCGAAGGCGGCCTCGCAAGATCCGTCGATGAAAACCCTTGATGAACCCTAAGCAGCGACGGCGCCATGAAAAACCTCCCCGACAAGGATCAGCTGGCAGTCATGCGGCGGGTGGCCCGCCTCAGCGTGTTCGAAGCCGGGCGAATCATTCGGACACATCATGAAGTTGCGAAACCCATGGCAGTGGAAAACAAGAGCCGTTTCGATTTCGTGACCAGCGTGGACCGGCGGTGCGAAGAACTCATCCTGGATCGGATCTCCCGGCGTTTTCCAGGTCACGGCTTCCTTGCGGAGGAAAGCCCGCCGCAGGAAGGTTCCGAACCGGTCACCTGGGTCGTGGATCCGCTCGACGGAACCACCAATTTCGTTCACGGCTTCCCGTTCGTGGCCGTTTCCGTGGCCGCCATCGTGGGGGAAACGGTAACTCTCGGGTTCGTGCTGGATCCCCTGAGGGGCGAACTGTTCGAAGCTCAAAAAGGCTGCGGCGCCTTCCTCAACGGCCGCCCGATCGCTGTGAGCAGAGAAGCCGACCCTGAGCGCATGCTGCTCGCCACCGGGTTTCCGTTCCGCGAAAGGGAGTTCCTGGAGGTCTATCTGAAAGTTTTCGGGCGGATCTTCAAACGGGTGGGCGGCGTCCGCCGCGCAGGAGCCGCCGCTCTGGATCTGGCCTACTTGGCGGCGGGGCGGGTGGACGGCTTCTGGGAAACCGGGCTCAAGCCATGGGACATCGCGGCCGGTGCGCTGCTCATCGAAGAAGCCGGCGGCAGGGTGAGCGATTTCCATGGCGCCGAGCGTCACATCCAAACCGGGCACATCGTGGCCGGTTCACCGGCATGCTATCCGTTCTTGCTGGAAGAAGTGAAATCCGGGCTGGCGCCTTTCATCACGACCGACGCCTCCCGCTGAAGGGAAACACGGAGAAAGCGCCGGATCGGGCGCTTTCTCCGCCGATTCCAAAAGGTTTGGTCCGCCCGGCTGCATTTCCAAGCGGACAGATGTTCAATCACCGCCGAAGGAAGAATCGTTCAAGAAGCCGCCGCTTCCCGGGGAGGCGTCAGGTTCATGGCCATCAACTTTTTGCTCATATCGAAGACCACTTCCATCTTCCGGGGCGAAACCACCTTGCTCACCACCCCCAAGCCGAACTGGGGGTGCAGGATCAGATCGCCATCCTTGTAGGTGTCCGTGATCCGGTACTCCGGTACGCCTTCCCGGCTTGCCTCCATGAGCAACTGACGCCAGTCGTCCTCGGTCTTGGGTTTGGCGATCCCCTTGTAAAGGACTGAAGGGATGAGTTCCTCGTCGTCTTCTTCCCCCAAAAGGTCTTCCTCGTCGTCGAAATCCAGGTCCGCTGAATCGTCGAATTCGAGGTTGTCTTCGTCGTCGAAATCGTCCATCATCTGTT
Source organism: Desulfoglaeba alkanexedens ALDC (assembly GCF_005377625.1). GTDB lineage: Bacteria > Desulfobacterota > Syntrophobacteria > Syntrophobacterales > DSM-9756 > Desulfoglaeba > Desulfoglaeba alkanexedens. The sequence goes on from NZ_CP040098.1 coordinate 1,840,801, forward strand.
CTTTTTCCAGATCTTCCGCCATGTTTCCGCTCCATTTGGGCCGTGGCGCCGGGTTTTGAAATACGTGAGTCTATTAAAGCCCGGCCGGCAAAAGGTCAAGTGCTTTCGGGACTTGACGTACAAGCCCCGATTCAAACCGGATGCGGGGGTTGGAACGCCATGATTCCGGTCTTCACCCAGACGATTTTTCCGGTCTTTGCAATCATCCTGGTCGGCTACGGCCTGAAGCGGACCGGCGTCATAGACGCCGAGTTCTCCCGCAAAGCCAATCAGCTGGTTTTCTATCTGGCCCTCCCGGCCATGCTTTTTCACAAGCTCTCGGCGGCGTCCTTTCATGCCCACTTTGAGCCGCGAGCGGTCGTCGGCATCCTGGCCGCCCTCGCCGTCCAGGCCGTCATCGCGTGGCAAACCGCCAGGCTCTGCGCCTTTCCGCGAACCGTCCGCGGGACCTTCATCCAGAGTAGCTTCCACGGAAACCTGGGCTACATCGCGTTCGCCATGGCGTACTATTCCGACGGGGACCTGCTGTTCGAACGCGTGGCGTTTCTCAGCAGCTTTCTCATGATCGCCCACAACATTCTGGCCACCATGGCCTTGGCGTCTCAGGCGGAACGAAACCCCACCGGCGTCGTCTTCCGGCCGTTCTTCAAGAGCGCACTGTTCAACCCCATCATTCTGTCCGTGGCCTTGGGGGTCGCGGTTTCCGCCATGCGGATTCCCGTCCCGGTTCCGTTGGGCCGATTTCTGGAAATCCTTTCGGGCATGGGGCTTCCCACGGCCCTGCTGCTCATCGGGTCGTCTCTTTCCTTCGGGCCCGTAAGGCAACGGCAGCGAGAGCTGATCTGGATCGGTGTTCTGAAAATGGTCTGCTTTCCCATCGTGGGATACGGCCTGCTCCGACTGCTGGACGTTCCGCGCGAAATGTGGCTTCCCGTAATGATTCTCCTGGCCGCCCCTCCCGCCACCGTGTCGTACGTCATGGCTTCCGAACTGGGAGGCGACGTGGAACTGGCCGCCGCAAGCGTTTCCCTCCACACCCTCCTTTCGGGACTCGTTTACGGGGTGGTGCTCTCCCTGTTCGGATGACCGGTCCGAGGCGTGCCATCGCAGGGTTGTTCAGCCGACCCGGAGCGGCAGGAGCGACCGTGGTGGAAGAACCCGTGGGGATTCCTTCGCACGGATGGCTGGCGCGATCGGTCTTTTTTCGGAAGGCGCCCGGTTGCGGTGTGACACATCCGGGAGCGATCTTGCGCGCGTCAGCCTTCTTTGGGTTCGTCTTCGGAAGTCAGTCCGTATTTGAGGAGACGGTAACGGAAGGAGCGGAAGGTAAGCCCCAGGAGTTCGGCGGCCCTCTGCTTGACGCCGCGCGCCTGGTTCAGCGCCTGCACGAGGATCTCCTTTTCGATGTCGGCGAGAAAGTGATTGAGATCGAGGCCTTCCGGTGGAAGCGACGGCAGGAACCCGCCGGCTTCCGGTTGCCGCCCGCGTTTGAAGGAAGCCAGTGTGAGGCTGTCGGGAAGGATGATGCTTGAAGACTCGAGAGCCACGCCGCGCTCGATGATGTTTTCCAACTCGCGCACGTTTCCGGGAAAATCGTAGCCTTTGAGAATGTCCATGGCGTACGAGGAGATCTTCTTGATGTCCTTCTGGAATTCTTTCCGGAACTTGTCGAGAAAATACTCGGCGAGAAGCGGGACGTCTTCACGGCGTTCCCTGAGAGGCGGCAGCCTCAACTGGATCACATTCAACCTGTAATAGAGATCTTCGCGAAACGCGCCCTCGATGACCATGGCCTCCAGGTCTCGATTGGTGGCGGAAACGATCCGAACGTCCACGGGAATATCGTCGGTATCGCCGATCATCCGAACGGTCTTTTCCTGAACGAGCCGCAACAGCTTCACCTGGAGTGTGGGCGACAGTTCCCCGATCTCGTCCAGGAAAAGGGTCCCGCCCTGGGCGGCTTCCACCAGGCCTTTGTGCGTCGCGGCGGCTCCCGTGAACGCTCCCCGTTTGAAGCCGAACAGTTCACTTTCGATGAGCGATTCGGGGACCCCGCCGCAATTGACCGCCACAAACGGGCGGTCATGGCGCGGGCTTTGGCGGTGTATGGCCTTGGCCACCAGTTCCTTTCCCGTTCCGCTCTCGCCGGTGATGAGCACATTGCTGCTCGTCTTCGCCACGCGTTCGATCAGTTCGTAGACTCTTCGCATGGGGGGGCTTTCGCCGATCAGGCAACCGTAGTAAAGGGGCCCCTGGCGATCGGCTGGCAGCGGCTCTTCCCCCCGGCTCTGGAGGGCATTGCGGATGACCGTCCGCATTTCGTCGATCTTGAAGGGTTTGGGCAGATAATCGTAGGCCCCTTCCTTCATGGCGGCCACGGCCGTTTCCGTACTGGCGTAAGCCGAAATGATGATGACCACCGTGTTGGGGTACCGTGCTTTGCAGCCTTTGAGAACCTCCAGGCCGCCGACGGGCTTCATGCGGATGTCGGTGATGACCAGATCGAAGCGTTCTTTCGCAAGAATATCTAGAGCTTCCTGCCCGTGAACGGCGGAACGCACGGCGTAGCCTTCCTTGAGAAGCATGATCTCAAGAAACTCCCTCATGCTCCTTTCGTCGTCAACGATCAGAATGCGGGGCGTTCGTTCGGCGGGTGTCGTCATGGTTTCCGGTAAACGAATGCGGCCTTGCCCTCCACCGCGGTCAGAAGCACCCGTCCCTTAACCCGCCGGCCATGGAACGGGCAGTTGCGGCTTTTTGACTGGAAGGAATCGGCATCGATAACATATTCGGCATTCGGGTCCACCAGGGTAAACGTTGCCGGTGCTCCCTCCTGCAACCGTCCGACCGGAACATCGAGAATCCGCGCGGGATTCCAGGTGAGGGCGGCGATGGCGCCCCCGGGCGTCAGGACTCCCTCGTGCACCAGGCCGCAGACGAGGGGAAACGCTGATTCCAGGCCGATCATCCCGCTCGCCGCATACTCAAACTCGATATCCTTTTCAAGGAGGCTGTGCGGCGCATGGTCAGTGGCGATGCAATCGATGGTACCGTCTGCGAGGGCTTCCTTCACCGCCTTCCTGTCTTCCCGACTCCTCAGCGGCGGATTCACTTTGTAGACGGTATCGAAACCGGACAGCACGTCATCGCTCAGGGTGAAGTAATGGGGAGCTGTTTCGGCCGTTACGGGGACACCCCGGGACTTGGCTTCCCGGATGAGGCGGACGGATGCCTCGGTACTCACATGGGCGATGTGAATCCGCGAACCGGTCAATTCGGCGAGCATGAGATCCCGGGCCACCATCGCCGATTCCGCGACCCAGGGAATCCCGCGCAGGCCGAGCCTCGTCGACATGGCCCCCTCGTTCATCAAGCCGCCTTCGGACAGGCTCAAGTCTTCGGCATGACTGATCACCACCAGGTCGAACCGTCGCGCATATTCCAGGGCCCGCCGCATTAGCCGGCCGTCCGTCACGGGACGGCCGTCGTCGGTCACCGCTACGGCCCCGGCAGCCCGGAGTTCCCCGAACTCCGAAAGCTCCTTCCCCCGAAGGCCCTTGCTGATGGCGCCGACGGGAAAGACGGTGCAGGACCCCGCCTGCTCAGCCCGCTTCAGGATGAATTCGGTCACCGGAGCACAGTCGTTTACGGGATTCGTATTGGGCATGCAGGCTACCGCCGCGTACCCCCCGGAAACGGCCGAAGCCGTCCCAGTGGCGATGGTTTCCTTGTATTCTTCGCCCGGTTCGCGAAGGTGAACGTGCATGTCGAAAAAACCGGGCACCAGCCAAAGCCCCGCTCCATCGACCACCCGGGTCTCCTCGATGCGTTCAGCCGGAAGATCCAGCCGCGGAGCGATCCGTTGGACTCTGCCGGCAACCACCCATACATCGGCCGTCTCATCCAAACCGGAAGCCGGATCGATAACCCGCGCCCCGCGGACAAGCACATCGAGCAGCCTGGAGGGCTCCGCCGCCAGAGCCTCGAAAACCGGCGAGAGAAAGTCCGTCATGGCTTGCGTTCACCTTTCATACGGATGGGTCCGCGGTTCCCGATGCCGCGCCTTCCCGTTGGATCAGCAGGTACAACAGGGCCATGCGAACGGCGACGCCGTTTGTCACCTGGTCCAGGATCAACGAACTAGGACCGTCGGCCACATCCGGGCTGATTTCCACCCCCCGGTTCATGGGGCCGGGATGCATAATGAGCACATCTTTTCTGGCGTGCCGGAGCTTGTCGCGATCGACTCCGTAGTAGACGGCGTACTCCCGGAGCGAAGGAAGCAGCATCTGATCCTGGCGTTCTTTCTGAAGCCGGAGTACCATGATCACGTCCGCCTCGGGAATCACTTCCTGGAGCCGGTCGTGGACTTCGGCGCCCATACGGTCCATATGCGGCGGGATCAGGGTGGGAGGCCCGCAGACCACCACGCGGCTTCCCATCCGGGTGAGCCCCCAGATGTTGGAGCGGGCCACACGGCTGTGAGCCAGATCGCCAACAATGAGGACCGTCAATCCTTCCAGGCGCCCCGCATGCTGGCGGATGGTGAGCATGTCCAGAAGGGCCTGGGACGGATGTTCATGCATGCCGTCGCCCGCATTGATCACCGATGCAGACGTTCTCGCCGCGATCCGGTGCGGCGCGCCCGAAGCCGAATGGCGCACGATGAGCACATCCGGCTTCATGGCCTCCAGGTTCTTTACGGTGTCCAGGAAAGTCTCACCTTTCACCATGGAACTGGTGGAAGCGGTGATGCTGAAGGTGTCCGCGCTCAACCGCTTGGCGGCTATGTCGAAGGAAGTCCGCGTCCGGGTGCTGGGTTCGTAAAAGAGGTGCACCACCGTCTTTCCGCGGAGCGTCGGAACCTTCTTGATGGAACGCAGGTTGACTTCCTTGAAAGATTCCGCCGTCTGCAGGATATGCTCGATTTCGAATGCCTCCAGTTCGCGGATTCCCAAAAGGTCTTTTCGTGAAAATTGCATCGAAATCCTCGAAGTCCCGTTGGAGGGGGAAGCCCGACGGCGTAATCGAACTTATCTAACACGAATCTCGCCGCTGCGGGAAAGAAAATGTCACCGCCCGCCATCCGTTCATGTTGCTTGACAGCAGACCGGAATGTTAATAAAGGAACCTGAAATTGATCGCGACGGGAGGAACAGGAATGCAAAGGGTCCCCATAACCCGCGAAGGCTACGAACGCCTTCTGCAAGAGCTGCAACGGCTTCAAAAGGAAGAACGGCCGGCCGTGATCCAGGCCATCGAAGAAGCCCGAGGCCACGGAGATCTTTCCGAAAATGCGGAATACGAGGCCGCCAAAGAGAAACAGGCCCTGATCGAAGGCCGCATCAAGGATCTACAGGAGCGACTGGCCAATTCCGAAATCATCCAACCCGACGGGGACGGCGACGGCAGGGTCATGTTCGGCCGAACCGTGGTCCTCGAAGACCTCGATTCCGGCGAAACCCTTTCGTATCGGCTGGTCGGTCCCTACGAAGCGGACATCCAGTCCGGCACCCTGTCGGTTTCGTCCCCCATCGGCAAGGCATTGATCAGCAAGGAAGTGGGCGATGAAGTCAAGGTGAAAACGCCGAGGGGGTTGCGCACCCTGGAGATCCTTGAGGTCCGGCCGTGAACCGCGAACGCCGCGGCATCGGAAAGGCGCTGATTTCAGGATATTTTGCTTGACATCCTGAGACCTTCCACCTAAAAGCAAGGCTTGCTGCGAAGCCGATCAAGGGAACGGAACCGGCCGGCGCGGCCGAAGCTGTTGAACGAAGCGAGGAGGATCTGTCTTGGCCAATCACAAGTCAGCCGTCAAGCGTGTGCGCCAGAGCGAAGAACGGCGTCAGCGCAATCGGGCGCGAAAGTCGCGGATGAAGACAGCCATCAAAGCCCTGGAAGAGGCCATCGACGCCAGGGACCGGGAGCTGGCCGCCGAGAAGTTGAACGAGACCATCTCCATCATTGCCAAGACGGCATCCAAGGGCGTCATTCACCGGAACACCGCATCACGCAAAATTTCACGGCTTACCCGCCGCGTGAATGCGCTGAAGGCGGCCGAATCGGCCTGAGGCGGAGGGGGATCCTCCGCGAGAGCCCTTGTGGAGCGGAATGCCTGGGTCCGTGAAGCCTTCACGGGCCCTTTTTCGTGGATAGACGGTAAACAATGGATTCCAGGGCCTTTACTGGATCGACCTGGGAGCTTTTCAATGCGTAGTCCAGATCCTGAAGCCTGCGGTGGACGTCGGCCAGCTCGTCGTCGCTGAAAGACTCCGAGGAACGCTGCTGCCGGGACACCACGAAGAGAGGCACCTGGAGCCGCTGGGCGATTTCCTGAGGGGCCAGGCCCAGCCCCAACCCGTCCTTGATCCCCCACAGGATGCGTACTTCCCGGGCCAGTATAGCCAGAACGGCCAGCGGAGGCTCTCCTTCCTCCAGCAGCCGGTGAAGCGCCAGAAGCGCCTCCCGCGGTTTTCGAGAACCAGCCGCGCGAACCATTTCAAAGACCGTAACCGACCGGTTCTGCCCCACCACACGGTCCACGTCCTCAGCATCGATCTCGGTTCTCTCACCCGCGTAAAGCGCCAACTTTTCCAGCTCCGCCTGCAATGCCGGAAGATCGGGACCCACCTTCTGAACCAGAAGTTCCGCCGCTGGAGCGGTCAGTACCTTCCCCAACGCCTGCGCGCGCTGCTGAATCCATCGCGGCGCCTGCTTTTCGCCGGGCGCCGAAAATTCCACCACCAGGCCGGCGGCACCCACGGCCGTCTCCAGTATCTTGGGGGTCTTTTTCAGGGGAACAGCCAAGACCAGGCACGCCCGGGGGTTCGGGCGGGACGTGTAGGCGGCGACGGCCTCCTGCTGCGCCTTGTTCCACTGATCCGGGCGGTCGACCATCACCAGGCGTTTCGACCCGAACATGGCGAGCGTGCGGAGCCTTTCCACCACCTGGGCCGCTGAAACCTGAGAAGCATCCAGCCTTTCACCGTTAAAACGCCGTGCCCCCTCGGGGACAACCGAACGGACAAGCCGCCGCCACGCCTCGTCAACGAGAAAATCGGAATCACTCTTGAACAAATACACCGGCACCGGGGTCGATTCCTTCAGGTGCCGGTAGAATTGAAAGGCGTTCATGGTCAGAAACGGCTGAGGAAACGATCGTGGATCCGTACGGCCAGCTCCCGCGCCACGATTTCCAGGGCGTGCCGGCGGTTCTCAAAACTCGCCATCGCATCCGGGTCATGAAAATACTCTTCGAAGTAAACCATGTTTCGATCTTCCCAAAGAATGGTGCCGTCTTTTGCATCCTCACACCGGATATCGAGCACCAAGTGGATCCGCGTTTCGATGGTTTCTTCGGCTTCCCGGTGAGCGACGTCCGACGTCCCGAGGCTCTTCACCCGCCCCCAAAAAACGGCTTCGGCCTGTTCCAGCGGTACCACTTCCATATGACTTCGCAGCAGAAACTCCCGCCGGAGCGCCGACGCCAATATACTTTCGAGCCCGGGTTCCCCCGTCGCGTTTTCGAACACCGGAATGGCGATCTTTCGAAGGGACGGCCGGGGCCCCGGTCCTTCACCGGCAAAATAATAGCCGCAGGAAGGGACCACCGCAAACCACAGGGCAAGAACCACCATGGCGAACACCATTCGTTGCAGGGGCACCTTCATGGAAGCGCCTTTCCCGTTGCGGGTCCGTCAAACGACAATATTCACCAGCTTCTGAGGCACCACGATCACCTTGCGAATCGTCTTGCCCTCGATGAAGCTCCTGACTTTCGGGTCTTCGAGCGCCGTCGCTTTCATTTCTTCTTCGCCGGCTACCGCGGACAGCGTGATGCGGCTCCTAAGCTTACCGTTCACCTGAACCACCACGAGGACCTGATCGCTCTGAACGGCGTTTTCGTCCCAGGCGGGCCAGGAAGCTCTGAAAATGCTCGTCCTCCGGCCGAGAGCTCTCCAGATCTCCTCGGTGATGTGCGGGGCCATGGGCGAAAGCAGCACCACCATGGCGTCCGCCGCCGCACGCAGGACGGGCCAGAAGGCTCTTTCCCGATCACTCGCCTCCAGCGTTTGGTACATCGTGTTGACCAGTTCCATGATGGCTGCGATGGCCGTATTGAAATGATACCGCTGCTCAATGTCTTCGGTCACCTTCTTGATGGTCTGGTGTGTCTTGCGGTGCAGCTCAAGGAGGCACCCGGTGAGCTCGTTCGGCGAGCCTTCGAAGGGCCGCGCGGAAGCCAGCGCCTCCCGGTTTTCGCTCACCAAGCGCCAGACCCGCCCTAGGAACCGCGAAGCCCCTTCCACCCCCTGGTCGCTCCATTCCAGCTCCTTTTCAGGGGGAGCGGCGAAAAGACAGAAAAGCCTCACCGTGTCGGCTCCGTACGTTCGGATCATATCGTCGGGATCCACCACGTTTCCCTTGGACTTGCTCATCTTGGCGCCGTCTTTGATGACCATCCCCTGGGTCAACAGATTCCTGAACGGCTCGTCCACGCCCAGGTATCCCAGGTCCCGGAGCACTTTCGTGAAGAACCTGGAATACAGGAGATGGAGGACGGCGTGCTCGATGCCCCCGATATACTGATCGACGGGAAGCCAGTAATCGACCCGCTCCCGATCCAGGGGCCCGCTCTCGTGGTCGGCGCAGGCAAACCTGGCGAAGTACCAGGACGATTCCACAAAGGTGTCCATCGTGTCGGTTTCCCTTCGGGCGGGTCCGCCGCAGACCGGGCAGTTCGTCTTTACAAAGGCTTCGCTCATAGGAAGCGGCGACGCTCCATTGGGCAGGATGTCCAAATCCAGGGGAAGCACCACGGGGAGGTCCTTTTCCGGAACCGGGACGGCGCCGCACCGATCGCAGTAGACAATGGGAATGGGAGCCCCCCAGTAACGCTGGCGGGAAATCCCCCAGTCCCTAAGCCGGTATTGAACGGTCCACCGCCCGCGGCCTTGAACCTCCAAGTCCCGGGTGATGGCCTCCCGGGCCCGTTCTGAAGTGAACCCCGTGTACCTGCCGGAATCGATCAGGACCCCGTCGTCCTCGAAGGCTCGGTCCAATTCATCGGGTGACGGCACTTCCTCCGACCCCTGGGGCTGAATCACCACCCTGACGGGGAGATTATACTTGCGGGCAAACTCAAAGTCCCGCTGATCATGAGCCGGAACTCCCATGACGGCGCCCGTCCCGTATTCCATCAGTACGAAATTGGCCACGTAGATGGGCATGCGGTCGCCGGTCACCGGATTGATGCAGCAGCTTCCCGTAAAGACGCCTTCCTTTTCCAGGAGCCCGGCATCCCGCTCGCCCCGCTTGGCCCGCTTGGCGCGCTCGACGAACTCCACTACAGCCTGCTCCTGGGGCTTACCTCGGCAGAGCGAAGGCACCATGGGGTGCTCAGGGGCAAGGCTCATGAAGGTCGCCCCGAACAGCGTGTCCGCCCGCGTGGTAAAGACCTCGATGGAAGGCCCGCCTTCCTCCACTTGGAACCTGAGAAGACTTCCGTAGCTCTTGCCGATCCAGTTGCGCTGCATGGTGAGCACCCGTTCGGGCCACCCCGGAAGTCGATCCAGGTGTTCAAGCAGCTCTTCCACGAAGTCCGTGATCTTGAAAAACCACTGTTCCATTTCCTTCTGGACCACGGGCTGTTCACAGCGCCAGCACGCTCCGTCTTCCACCTGTTCGTTGGCGAGCACCGTGTGGCACGTTTCGCACCAGTTGACGTAGGCCTTTCGCTTGTAGGCGAGTCCCCGTTCGTACATCTTGACGAAAAAAAGCTGTTCCCAACGGTAGTACGACGGATCGCAGGTGGCGAACTCCCTGGACCAGTCGTAGGAAAATCCCAATTGCTTCAACTGCCGGCGCATGTAATCGATATTGGAATAGGTCCAGCGGGCGGGGTGGATCCCGGCCTTGATGGCGGCATTTTCCGCGGGCATTCCGAAGGCGTCCCAGCCCATGGGGTGCAGCACGTTGAATCCGCGCATCGAAAGGAACCGCGCCACCACATCCCCGATGGTGTAGTTCCTCACGTGCCCCATGTGGATCCGCCCCGAAGGATAGGGGAACATCTCGAGCAGGTAGAATTTCCTGCGGTCGGAGTTCTCACGTACCTTGAAGAGTTCTTCCCTTTCCCAATATTCCTGCCATTTCGGCTCGATCGCCTTGGGAACGTACTTGGTTTCCATCCGCGTCTCTCTTCCTTCCTGTTGCCGCAAGTCCGCGGGCCGCGGGGCTCCGAAAAGTATAAGGCTACGAGTTCCTTCGAAGAACGGCTCGAAAGTCGGCTGACTTGTAGCACAGGAACCGCGGTTTATCAACAGCGGCCAATTCCGGCAGGCAGGCAGGCAAGCAGGCAAGCAGGCCGCAGCAGAGGCGGGAAGTAGAGAACCCGGGGCACCCAAAAGAACCCCAGGCGCTCAGGGCTGAACTCAGCCGTCATGCCGGTGAGTCGCGGAAAGCCGGGCGTTACCCCGGGTCGAAGTTCCCCTTGGCTTTAGCATCCATCGGACGTTCGGCGTTTCGACCGTTTTTTGCGCGGCACAAGCTGCCTTGAAAAGCCGGGGGGAAGTGTTTAGACTAACAACGTTTACAGCGACAGACGTTCAGGCCACCGGCGAAGGAAAGAAATGATCGAAAAACTACAAAAATTTCCGGATCAGGAAGAAATCGAAAAAGAGCTGAGCGATTACCTCAGCAAGAAGTACGGTCGACCCATCAAGGTGGTTTCCCCCATGATGATGCCCGAGGCCAAAAAGAAAGACGAAGGAGGGGCGGGGGCTCCTCCGAGTGTCGAAAAGATCCGTTTCGACATGAAACCTGAGGAATTGGAAACGTACTTGGACCAGTACGTGGTCAAGCAGGAAGACGCCAAGGCCGTTCTGGCGACCAAGATCTGTACGCACTACAACCGGATCCGCTGGCAGCAGCAGCGGGGGCGGGCCGCCACGGACCAGACGATCGGGCGGATCAAGAACAACATCGTCCTCATCGGCCCGACCGGCGTGGGAAAGACCTACCTGGTCAAGCTCATCGCTCAGAAACTGGGCGTCCCCTTCGTCAAGGGGGACGCCACCAAGTTCAGTGAAACCGGCTACGTGGGAGGTGACGTCGAAGACCTGATTCGCGACCTGGTGAAGGAAGCGGACGATGACATTCAGCTGGCCCAGTACGGAATCGTCTTCATCGATGAAATCGACAAGATCGCTTCCAGCCGTAACCTGGTCGGCCCTGACGTCTCCCGGACGGGCGTCCAGCGCGCACTCCTGAAACCTCTGGAAGAAACCGAAGTGGACCTGCGGGTGCCCCACGATCCCATCTCCCAGATCCAGGCCATCGAGCACTACCGTAAGACCGGCAAACGGGAAAAACAGACCATCAATACGCGGAACATCCTTTTCATTGTGAGCGGCGCCTTCGGTGATCTGGCTTCCATCGTGAAGCGGCGGGTGGAAAGCCAGGGCGTGGGTTTCGGTGCGAATGTCCAAAGCCGCGAAAACGATTACAGGTACCTGAAGAGCGTGAAAGCGGAGGACCTGATCGCCTACGGGTTCGAGAGTGAATTCGTGGGCCGGCTTCCCGTCGTCGCCGTGTTGGAACCGCTCACAGAGGACGACCTCTACGACATTCTTCGAAACCCCAACAATCCCGTTATTCTGGGCAAGAAGGAGGATTTCCGTTCCTACGGCATCGACCTGAAGTTCGACGACACCGCGCTGCGGCTCATCGCCGAAATGGCTCACCGAGAGAAGACGGGGGCAAGAGGACTAGTGAGTGTCATCGAACGGGTTCTCCTCCCCTTTGAAAAACGCCTGCCGTCTTCATCGGTGCGCTACCTCACCGTCACGGAAGAGGTGGTGCGGCGTGCGCGCGAAGAACTGGAGTTCATCCTTTTGAACCCGGAAGACCCGGATCGCCTCCACCGCTACGAGCGCCTCGTCGGCGAGGAAAAGGAATCGGCCCGTGACCAGGTGATGAGGCGAAAGAAGTCTTACATCCAAAAGTATCCGTTCGTATTCAGCCCCGACCGCCTCGAACTTCTCCTGGACGAACATCTGCGCACGGGTATCACCATCGAAGCCCTGTTCGACGAATTCATCCTTCTGTACAACCAGGTGAAGGTGTTCGAAGACGACTTTCACGAACAGCACGGCTTCAGAATTCACTTTGACGATCAGGCGATCAGTGCGATCATCCGCAAGGCGATCGAGCAGGGTCTGTCGGCTTCTGAAATCTGCCGGCGTATCTCCCGCGACTACGACTACGGGTTCAATCTGGTGGCCGACCGAAGCGGGCAGACTCAATTCATACTCCCCGAAGCGGCCGTGGAAGATCCTGGCGTATACCTGGATGAACTGATCCGGGAAACCTACCGTCGGCATCCCCTCAAGACTCCCGACATGCAAAAGGAACTCTGAACGAGGACACCTCCCCGATGATCGGCATTTCCAAGCTCTACTGCGGTACGGTGGAACCGTCCGATGCACTCCGGTATGGACGAAAGAGCGGCAGGCTTCCTTCTCACCTTCTTCAGTTTTCGGAAGACAAGAAGCCGGTGGTGGTCTGGAACGTGACCCGGCGATGCAACCTGAAATGCGTCCACTGTTACGCTCACGCCGCCGATCGCGACTTTCCCGACGAACTGACCACCGCCGAAGGCAAGGCCCTTCTGGATGATCTCGCCCGCTTCGGAGTCCCGGTGGTCCTGTTTTCGGGCGGGGAACCCTTCGTGCGGCCGGACTTGCTCGAACTGGCCGCTTACGCCGTGGATCGCGGTATGCGCGCGGTTATCTCCACCAACGGCACGCTCATCACGCCGACACTCGCAAAACAACTCAAAACCGTCGGCCTCTCCTACGTGGGGATCAGCCTGGACGGCATGGAAGACGTCAACGACAGATTCCGAGGCGTTCCCGGTTCCTTCCGCCGCGCTCTCGATGGCATCGCCGCCTGCGCGGAAGCCGAAATCAAGGTGGGGCTTCGGTTCACCATGAACCGGTTGAACGCCGCGGAAATTCCGGCGATCTTCGACCTCCTGGAGGAACGGGACATTCCCCGCGTCTGCTTCTATCACCTGGTGTACGCCGGGCGCGGAAGCGCCCTGATGAAAGAGGACCTGTCCCACGAAGAAACCCGCCGTGCGGTGGACCTGATCATCGATCGAACAGCGGACCTCCACCGCCGCGGCAAGCCCAAAGAAGTGCTCACCGTGGACAATCACGCGGACGGCCCCTACCTCTATTTGCGGCTCCTCAGAGAAGGTTCGCCGCGCGCCGCCGAAGTCCTGGAACTGCTCAAGATGAACGAAGGAAACAGTTCAGGACGCGGCATCGGGTGTGTGAGCTGGGACGGGACGGTCCACGCCGATCAGTTCTGGCGGCACCACGCCTTTGGCAATATCCGGGAGCGGCCCTTCAGCGAAATCTGGACGGATCTCTCGGACCCCCTGATGGCACGGCTTAAAGAGAAGAAACGCTACATCAAGGGGCGGTGCGCCCGGTGCCGCTGGCTCGATATCTGTGCCGGCAACTTCCGCGTGCGAGCCGAAGCGGCGACCGGAGATGTGTGGGCGCCCGATCCGGCATGCTACCTCACCGATGAAGAAATCGGTCTCCAGTGATTGCAAACGCTTCCGGCAAGAGGAGTCCACGACCATGATGTTTCCCGATTATCGCCCTCGACGGTTTCGCCGAACCGAAAACCTCCGACGCATGATCCGCGAGACCACGCTTACCGTGGATCGGCTGGTGTATCCGCTGTTCGTTTCGGCCGGTGAGGGGCTCCGAAACCCCGTGGCGTCCATGCCCGGAGTCTTCCAGCTGTCGGTGGACGAACTCCTCAAGGAAGTGGACTCGGCTGCCGCACTCGGCATCCCGGCTGTGCTTCTCTTCGGACTGCCCGAAACGAAGGACGAAATAGGGAGCCAGGCATCGGCCGCACATGGCCCCGTTCAGACAGCCACCCGCCGCATCAAAGAACATCACCCGGAGCTGGTCGTGATCACCGACGTGTGCCTCTGCGAATACACAAGCCACGGTCACTGCGGCATCCTGCGGGGCCGCGAAGTGGACAACGACGCCACCCTGGAAGCGCTGTCCGCCGTAGCCCTGTCGCACGCCAGGGCCGGTGCGGACGTAGTGGCTCCATCGGACATGATGGACGGCCGTGTGGGCGCCATAAGGGGCGTTCTGGACGACAATGGGATGGAAAACGTAGGCATTCTTGCTTATTCGGCCAAATACTGTTCCGCCTTCTATGGCCCGTTCCGGGAGGCTGCCGATTCCGCCCCCCAGTTCGGCGACCGGCGCACCTACCAGATGGATCCCGCCAATTCCGACGAAGCCCTCCGCGAAACCGCCATGGACATCGAGGAAGGGGCCGACATGGTGATGGTGAAGCCCGCTTTGCCCTACCTCGACATCATCCGGCGCGTCAAGGAAGAGTTCGATTGGCCGGTGGCCGCCTACAACGTGAGCGGCGAATACGCCATGGTCAAGGCGGCGGCTTCCATGGGCTGGTTGAACGAGGAGCCCGTCATGATGGAAATGCTTCTGTCCATCCGCCGGGCCGGTGCGGACCTCATCATCACCTATTTCGCCAAAGACGCCGCAAGGCTCCTGCGTGAGGCGTGAGAGGAAGAGATCATTGACGATACAGGCCTCGGATTTTCCTTCGGGCACCGGACCGCTCGAAAGCCACGCGCCGGACACGCCCGCTTCAGATCATTCCCTGCGGCTTGTCGCCTGGGAAGTGACCCGGAGCTGCAACCTTGCTTGCATCCATTGCCGTGCCGCCGCTCAGAACCGCCCTTATCCCGGTGAACTCGCCACGGAGGAATGCTTCAGGTTTCTCGACGACATCGCCGGGTTCGCGCGACCCATCGTCATTCTGACCGGCGGGGAACCGCTCCTGCGCCCGGATATTTTCGATATCGCGGCCTATGGGACCCGCCTGGGGCTCCGTATGACCATGGCCCCCAACGGCACACTGGTGAGCCCGGAAAATGCCCGCCGCATGGTCGAAACAGGCATCCAGCGGATCAGTATCAGCCTGGACGGCGCCACCGCCGCATCCCACGACGCTTTCCGCGGCATGCCCGGAGCGTTCGACGGAGCCATTCAAGGCATCCGTTGCGCCCGGGAAAGCGGCCTCCCGTTTCAGGTCAACACCACCATCACCGCACAGAATCTGCATGAACTGCCCGCCATCCAGGAACTGGTGGTGTCGCTCGGAGCCGTCGCTCACCACATTTTCTTGCTGGTGCCGACCGGTCGCGGAAAGAACCTGGAAGAACAGGTGATCAACGCCCGCCAGTACGAGGAAACCCTCCACTGGTTCTACGAACAGCGCGAGCGCGTCCCCCTTCAATTGAAGGCCACCTGCGCACCGCACTACTACCGCATCCTCAGGCAGCGGGCCCGCGAGGAAGGACGCCCGGTGGATATGCAGACCTTCGGGCTCGACGCCGTGACCCGGGGCTGCCTCGCGGGGACCGGTTTCTGCTTCCTTTCCCATGTGGGTACGGTCCAGCCCTGCGGCTACTTGGAGCTCGACTGTGGAAACATCCGGCGGAGGCCGTTCCGGGACATCTGGGAAAACTCGGAGGTGTTTCAGCGATTGCGGGATTTTCGAAACTACGAGGGAAAGTGCGGGCGCTGTGAATATATCCGGGTCTGCGGCGGGTGTCGAGCTCGAGCCTACGAGGCCACGGGAAACTACCTGGCCGAAGAACCTCTTTGCCTGTATGAACCCCGCGGTCGAACCGCGTCTTGCCCTTCAAAGTAAAATGCGGAAGAATTCGGCCTCGCCTCCTGCACCACCTTGTTATGACAAGGGACTTCGAAGGCGGCGGCCTTCACCCCTGGAACGCCCTGCGTTCCATATACCGTCAGCGGTTCACCACGAACACGTCGATCTGGTGTCTACGGTCGGGTTCCGCATCCGTCGCCAGCGTAAGCGTGGCATGCTGCTGCGTGCCCTTGGGGACGTGTTCGAGTTTGGGTTCCACCTGTAGTGTATAACCCTGGCCTTCCGGCAAAGGTTGCTGCCGGATGGAAAGCAGCCGGTCGTCGAAGGTCAGTTGGGTGATGCGAAACGGCCTGTCCTCGTTGTTTACGATAAGGATGCTCCCCGATCGGGGGGGACTCTGAGCGTTCAACCGTCCAACCAGCACATTGGTGGGCCGGATGCCGATGACCCCCTCGATCACGCCCGTCACCCGGACCTGGATCTTAGGTTTTTGGGGATGGTCGGTGAAGCAGGTGAGCATCCCCTGATAGTTTCCGCTCGAAGCTCGATTGGCCACAACGAGACGGTAGTGAGTCCCCTCGGTCACCGTTTCAAGGCGGAATTCAACCCGGTCGCCCAGATCCGTTTCCACCTTTTGGATATGAAACGGCCCGGAGCGTGAAATAAGGTCCAGACTCTGTTCGGTCAGCGCCTTGGCCACACCGCGGAAGACAACGCTGGGCACGGGCTTCACCTCAATGACGGGCCTTACCGTCCCTTTGATCAGCAGAGCGAGACGCGGACTCTTGGGATCGTTGGTGAACACGGTGGCCCCTTTGGCCACCCGCCCGTGATAACCTCGAAGATCGACCTTCAAAGTGATGACCCCCTCGCCACCGGGAGGGACGGCCCGATCGAAATCGGACACCGCGCAGCCTCAGCCCGGGCGCACGTTGAGGATCTTGAGCTCCGCATCGCCCGAGTTCTTCACCTTGAACGCATGAACGATCCAGCCGCCTTCGTCGATTTCGCCGAACTCGTATTCCGGTTCGGCGATTACTACGGCGGGCGCGGCATCGCCTGCCGGTTGCTGAGCCGTTTGCGCCGGTTTCGTCTCCGCTGGAACGGCCGGTGAGTCCTCGGCAAGAACCGGCATCGCCGTACAAGTCACGAAAAACACCAAACAACCGATCCAACTCGACAGCATCGACACGTCTCCTTTGCCGCACAAATCCGAACCATTGGAAGGGGCCCGCCGCGCCGGGCAACTCCTGGAATCCGTGGAAATCCGGCAAACATCGCTTCAGCCGGAAGCGACGTCTCCGTTCACTTTTCGCAGCAGAACGCTCAGGGGAACCACCTGGACCCCTTCCTTTTCGAAGCGAGGCGCTTCTTCCGCCAACACCTTTAAGGTGACGGCATGAGGATGCCCGATGGCGACGGCGGTCCCCTCCACCTTCGCCTTGCGAATCAGGGCCTGCACCTGCTTTCGCACGAAGGCTTCGGTGGGGGTATGATCGAGAAAAATATCCCGCCTCAAGGCGGGAACTTGCAGGTCTCGTGCGGAAGACAGCCCGGCCGTCTTGGCGCTGGTATAGCTGTCCAGAAAAAAGAGTCCTCGTCGGCGAAGTTCACGCAGGACGATCCGCATCTTTTCCGGATCCTCTGTAAAACGGGACCCCATGTGGTTGTTCATCCCTACCGCGTACGGCGTGGCGTCCAGAGCCGCCTGGAGCGTTTCTTCCACCTGTTCTTCGGTCATCGAAAGCAGAAGCGCCCCAGGACCTGGATCCGTCTCAGGAAATCCCTGGGGTTCCATGGGCATGTGCACTATGACCTCTCGGCCGCGGGCGTGGACCCGTTCCGCCACTTCCCGGCTGTGCCGCAGGTGGGGCAGGACGGAAAAGGTGACGGGGAAGGGAAGGCTCAAAAATTGATTGGCAATGTCAATATCTTGGCCGAAATCGTCGATCACGATGGCCGCAAAACCTTGAGGCGGAAGCGGTATCGGCCTGGTTTCGGGTTCCGGCTCGAGCTGGGGAGCGGCGGGCGGGCTCAGTCGTAAGGCCAGCTCGCTTTCCGTCCGTTCGCGTTCCGCGCCGGGCCCTTGAGCTGCAGGAGGCCCGACGGTCTCCTTGGCCGTGGAGGCCGGACTTCGCGGTACGGACCGCGCAGGCTCGGACGAAGCCCTGTTGGACGCGGCTTCGGAAACCGGGCCGGATTTACGCGTCCCGGTGGCGTTTTGCGACGAGGGTCCGCCCCAGTAAATCAGGCTGGCCAGGACCACCACCGCCAGGAACCAAACCGTGAACAACGGCAGCAAGGCCGGGTTCCGTTTCTTCCCGGCCTTGCGCTTTGTCGTCGTCTTCTCCTTCTTCGGCATCCGCGCTTCCACGATTCTGCTACTGAAACTGCATCTGCGCCATGATCTTGTAGCCCTTGAGCAAGTCGACAGCGCGCCGGAGCTGGTTATCCTTTTCGAGGATCCGCGTCGGTTGCTCCACCTCCCCTTCATCCTCGTTCGCTACGGGTTCCTCGCCCTCCGGGGCTTCCATGTGCCGCGGCAAATCCTTCTCCCGCACCCGGTGGTCCGGCTCTTCCGCAGCGCCGGAAGCAACCGGAAGCTCCCGCTTCACCAGGATGTCGGGTTCAATGCCTTTGGCCTGAATGGATCGACCGCTCGGCGTGTAGTAGACGGCGGTGGTGAGCCGTACCGCGGAACCGTCATTGAGCGGAATGACGGTCTGGACCGAACCTTTTCCAAAGGTGTCCTCGCCCAGGATGACGGCTCGTTTATGGTCTTGGAGCGCCCCCGCCACGATCTCGGATGCGCTGGCACTGCCGCCGTTGACAAGAACCACCATCGGGTAGGGACGAGGCGTTCCGTTCTTCTGCGCTTCAAACTTCATCTGCTGGCTCTCGCGGCGGCCCCCGGTGTAAACGATCAAGCCCGAATCAAGAAACTCGTCGGCCACCGCCACGGCCTGATCCAGCAGGCCGCCCGGATTGTTCCTGAGATCGAGCACAAGACCCTGAAGGGGCCCGCTGCCCTTTTCCAGTCGATCCAGCTCCCTGGCCAGGTCCCGGCTCGTACCGCTCTGAAAACTGGAAATCCGCACGTACCCGATCCCTTTTTCGATCTCCTGGCTGCGTACGCTTTGAACCGAAATGATGTCCCGTGTCAGCTCGAACTCCAACGGTTTGCGTTCCCCTTCCCGAAGGATGGTCAGCTGGACTTTCGTCCCCTTGGGGCCGCGCATCTTCTGAACGGCTTCCATGAGGGTCATCTCCTGGGTGGGGGTGCCATCGATCTTGATGATCTGGTCGTTGGCCTGGATGCCCGCCCGGTCCGCCGGCGTATCCTCGAGCGGCGCGACCACCGTCAGGACTCCGTTCCGCAAAGTGATCTCTATGCCGATCCCCCCGAATTTCCCTTTGGTCTCGATCTGAAGCTCTTTGTAATCTTCGGGCCGCAGAAAGGACGAATGCGCATCGAGTTCCCTCAGCATACCGCTGATCGCCCCGTACACCAGCTTCTCGCTGGCGACTTCCTCCACGTAATGATCCTGGATCAGGTTCATCACATCGCTGAAAAGTTTCAGGCGTTCGTATACCGTCTTTTCGTCGGCGGTGGCCTTCGCCGCCTGGAAGGACACCCACCCGAAGGCCAAAATCGCGATGCTGATGGCCAGAACCAGTAACTTCTTCTTTCGTTTAAGCATGCTCAGGTCCTCACCGTTTGGCTACTTTTCCCAGATTCACCCAGTCCCGCACATCAACAGGCCGGCCGCCGTGTCGAATCTCGAAGTACAGCTTAGGCCCGTCGATACTTCCCGTCTCACCCACCACCCCCACCACTTCCGACTCCCCGACTCGATCTCCCGCCTTTTTGCGCAGGCGGTCCAGATGAGCCATCAAGCTGTAATAATGCTGGCCATGGTCGATGATCATCAGGTTTCCGTAACCCTTGAACCACCCCGCAAACACCACCACCCCGGGATGAATCGCCTTCACGGGTTCTCCCGCCGGGGCCCGAAGGATAATGCCATTATTATATAAAATTGAATAATATGGAGAATCTTTTTTTCCTTCTTTCCCGGTGAACACCTGTCCGGAGGCGGGAAGGGGGAGTTGGCCGCGCCGCTGCGAAAACGGGACGGGGTCGGCCTCTGGATCGGCGGCACGGCTCTTCCGCTCGCCGAAAACGGCGCCGCCGGGCTCTCCAGCCTTCAGGCGGGGTTCTTCCTGAAGGCATACCAAGAGCTGTATCTTTTCGTTTCTGAGCTCTTCCAGGACCGCCTTCTTCTCCTCCAGCCGCGACTGGACAGCGGCACGGCTTCTTTCCTTTTCTTCAAGTTCCCTCCGGAGCGCTTCCAGGGACGTCTGTTCCGCGTTGAGCGCGGCGAACAGAACCTTATCGCTTTTCAGCAGCTCACCCATCGCCTTGACGGCATGGATCCCCGACTCCAGGTCGCCCGCCGTCAGCAGGGGAAACAGGTAGCCCATTCCACTGAACTTGTAGAGCGCCACCAGGCGGGATTCCAGTTTCTCCCGCAACGCCTGAAGGGCGATCCGGGACTGCTCGAGGCGTTCCTCCAGGTCCTGCCGGCGCTCTTCGAGCGCTTCACGTTCCCTGGCTGCTTCCTCCAGTTTTGAAGCGACCCGAGTCATTTTTGCTTCCAGGGTCTCCAGTTGATCGAGAATCCGTTCCCGCCGTCCATCGGCCCCCGAAGCGAGCTCCGCCGGACCCTCGGGTCGGGCGGCCCGTCCGGCAGGTACCGTGCAAACCCACGCGAGGAGAGCGATCAGAGTCACCACGAGGGAGTCGGTCATCCGCTTCGTCATGATCGTTTCAGACCTTCAGGAACCGTCTCAGTGCCAGCCAGGACCCGAGGCAGCTCAACAAAACGCCGACCAGGAGCAACCCGAAAAGGCATTCCAGGATCTCTTGCGGCCCCAGCGCAAGGGTCTCGGCCAGCGGTTCGGGAAGAATGCGCCGCGCCGCCAGCAAGGCAAACGTCAGGGGCCCTGCGGCCAGGACGCCCCCCATCACGCCCTGAAGTAATCCTTCGAGAACAAACGGCAGCCGAATGAATCCCTCCGTCGCTCCAACGATCGAATAAACTTCGATTTCGTTCCGCCTTGCGAGGACGGTCAACTTCACCGTGTTGGAGACGATGAGAGTGGTCGCAAAAAAGAGCAAAGCCACCAGAGCGATTCCCACCACCTGGATCAAGTGCAGCGCCCCTTCGATCTTCCGCTGCCAGACGCTTCCCGAATAGACGTCCTCCACTTCGGCGATGGCTTCGATCTTTTCCACGAGCCCGTCCATCTCCTCGGCCGTAACTGCTCCAGGGCGAAACGAAATTTCCAAAGAATCCGGCAACGGATTGCTTTCAAAGCCGTCGAAAACGTCCCGCCAGCGGTCCAGCCTTTCCTGAAGACGCCGCCAGGCCTCTTCCCTGGGCACGGGGACCACTGAATCCACCTCAGGCCACCTTTCCAATTCTCTGGCCAGGGCGTGCAGGCGGTCGTCGGAGACACCATCTCGCAGGTAGGCGACCGCCTTGGCTTCCGCCATCCATTGAGGCACCCATTGCCGGACCGCCCAAAACGCGACCGAAAAAGTCCCCAGAAGGAGCAGGCAGAGCGCCAGCGTGAGAACACTCAGCGAAGTGGCGAAGAGGTTCACCTTCAGGTTTTCGACCGCTCGCCGCAGGTGAAAAAGGAATCGTTCTATAACCAAGGATCCCCCGTTGGCCTGCCGGAGCAGGGCTGCCGGCCGATGGGTGCGTCTTCGTGGAACCGCCCGCCTTCGATCCGCACCTTCCGGCTTTCGGGAAAAAGCCCCGGCAATCGCGCGTCGTGGGTGGCCACAATCACCGTCGCTCCGCGGAAATGGATCTCCTTGAACAGCTCCATAACCCGCTCGGACGAACACTCGTCCAGGTTCCCGGTGGGCTCGTCCGCCAGAACGATTTTGGGATCGTTGGCCACCGCCCGGGCAATGGCCACCCGCTGCTGTTCCCCCCCGGACAGCTGCCGGCACGGCAGCGACGCTTTGGCCTCGAGCCCCACGAAACGAAGGATGTAATGCACTTTCTTCTGGATGTAGGCGCTGGGTCTGCCGACGACTTCCAGGGGCAGAGCCACGTTCTTCAAAACGGAAGCCGATCCCAGGAGCTTGAAGTCCTGGAAGACCATCCCCACCTGCCGCCTCAAAGCGGGAATGTCGCGCCTGGGCAGGCGTCTCAAGTTTCGGCCGTCGATGACGATCTGCCCCTCACTGAGGGGTTCCAAGGCCAAAAGAAGCTTCAAGAAGGTGGTCTTTCCAGCACCGCTCGGCCCCATCAGAAAAACGAACTGGCCTTGCTGGATCTGGAGGTTGGCATCCCGGATCACCTCGTGTCCCCTGACATAGCGCTTGCCTACATTGAAACACTGGATCAGCGCCCCTCCCGCTCCGGCTTCCGGCCGAGATCCCCCGAACCCAGGGCGCAGCGGGGACGCCCGCCTTTCACTCATGCCGCCCTCCAGAAACGCCCGAAACCGGTTCCCACCGGCAACCGGAAGACGCCCCGTTTCGCAACCCCGCCGGAGAACGGTCCGGGATCGGGCGGACAACCGTCCCAGTCCCTCGAAAATTCAGGGAATCCCGTTATCGCCTTTACAGCGGAGGCTCTTGATCGTTCCAATCTCCGGCAATTCATAAAACCGGCGGTGCCCGCTCCCCTGGCGATCCTTTCCCGCGCGCCATATCCTTCAGGCAAGACGACCATCAGGTCTTAGGAGATTGCCTCATCCCTGTCAAGGCGGTATAAAACCGCTTGAGCGACCCCGGAACGTTCCGGCGTTCCGGAAAACCACGAACACACGGGAGCGGAAGATGGCTGAAATCAAAAGCACCCTGGATCTCGTCATGGAAAAGACCAGGGACCTGGTGCTTTCCCGCGAAGAACGGAAGGCGATGGAACGTGAAGAGCAGATGAAAAAAGTGCCGGCGGCGGTCCAGCGCTACCTCGAGGGCGCCACCGGCCTTGAACGGCTTCTGGAAGAACTGGATGATTTTCCCGAGCATCTGAAACCGGAAATCCGGTGCCTGGCCAAGCGGTGCCTCCTGGACGCCCTGGTACCCGGAGAAGGGGGCGTCCGGTCCCGGGACGCCCTGGCCGCACTGGCCGAGGACCGGGAAAAACCCTGGCGGGAACAGCTTGCCCTGCTGTTCGAAGATCACGAACGCAGCCGGCGTGAGATGCTTCCCCGAATCCGAGCGGAACACCTGGAAGCCTTGGCCGCTGAAGGCATCCGGGGCGATGCCGTTGTGGTGCGGCCGGAAAGGAGTTCACAATGGCAGGCCGTTCAGCAGGAGCTCTCCAGCAGGTTGGAAGAAATACGGGCGGCCTGGCGGGCTCAGCTCGCTTCAGACTAGGCTGTGTTGGCAAAGTCGGTTGGGTGCAGATCTTTTGCTTCTTGTTCCCAAGCTCCAGCTTGGGAACACAACTGTGCAGAAGCTCCAGCTTCGGTGGGGCCGTTCCCAAGCTGGAGCTTGGGAACAAGGGGAAAAAAGCGCCAGATCAAAGTCGATTGGATGGAACAGGTATTGACCGCGCCGGAGGTGATCGAAACCGATCCGGTGGACCCGGACTTGGAACATCGCCTGGCGCGCATTGCTGAGTTCGTCAATCGGGTGCTACGGGTGATTGTCAACGCTAAGAAAAGGCCACCGCATGTTGTGACCGCATTTTTTGATCGAAGGAGGACCACTCAATGAAACTGAAAGTGGACCAACAAGCCGATGCGCTGTATCTCACCCTGAGCGAAGCGCCAGCGGCCCGTTCAGAGGAAGCATCGCCGGGGATCATTCTGGATTACGACGATCAAGACCGAGTGGTCGGTATCGAGATGCTATACCTATCCAAGCGAGCGCCGGGAGTCGAAGTTCGCAAATTGTTATTCGAAACGATCCCGGAATTCGCCTGAAGCAGGAAGGGCCCGCCGTGATGTCCCGCTTTCCATTGGCCAGCTTGCTCACAGGGTCTTTTTCACGATGGTCGGACCCAAGGACGGCTGGGCGCGTCTGGGGAAGAACCTGAAGGCGGAGATCGACGAGGAGCGCATCGAGGCCAATCGGGGCACGGTGTCGCTTCCCTTTGGACCGGGCGAGCACAAGCGCATCGCCGTGAAGATCGTAGACGACCGGGGCATCGAGAGCTTGAAGGTGATGGATGTGGATGAATGAAAACCAGAATTTCGCTACCCAGTGAACAAATCACCGATTATTACCGCATATGGCAGATTACCGAACTATCCTTGTTCGGTTCGGTCTTGCGCGATGATTTCCGCCCGGACATCGACGTGGAGGTGCGGGTACGCTTTCATGAAGATGCCCGCCATACCCTAAGTCCAATGAGAAGGGGTGCAGATCTTTTGCTTCTTGTTCCCAAGCTCCAGCTTAGGAACACATATGATTGGATCGGAATAGTAAATAACTTTGCAGATATAGCCTAGACCATCCCGAAAAAGTGGTTTCTCACAAGGTAGAAATTTTCTTTTACCGCACCGCGCCCTTCCAGATAAGGGCCGTGCCCCGGCAGGAGCAGTTCCACGTCCAGCTCCATCAGTCGGTCCAGGCTCTGCAGCAGGAGAGCATCGTTCCCCCCGGGAAGGTCGACCCGCCCCACGCTTTGAAAGAAAATCACATCCCCGGAGAATAAAGCCTTCTCTTCCTCCCAATACAGGCAGATGGAACCCGGCGCATGGCCCGGGGTTTCCAGCACTCGAAACGTTTCCGACCCCAACTGCAACCTGCCCTGCCGCAGGTGGAAGTCCACGCGGAAGGCGGGCACCTTCTTTCCTGTCATGGCCTCCCACTGGGCGCGAAACTCGGTCAGAAACGCCTCGGCTTCTTCATGCATGGCAATACGCGAACCTCTCGCCTGGAGAGCCGGAAGCGCTTCGCAATGATCGGGATGCGGGTGGGTGGTGACGGCCAGGTGGACATCCGAAAGGCGGAATCCGTCTTCAGCCATCCGCCGCTCCAGCTCAGGCAGGAGGTGCAGGTGTCCCGGGTCGATGAGCGTTCTCACCGGGCCGTCCACCAGATAACTGTTGCAGTTATTTTCCGTCAGTGATTCCCAAAGATAAACGTACAGTCCGTTGCGAAGCCTCATGTAACCTCCCTCAGCCGCACCCGGCACCCCGATCCCGCACGGCAACGCTTCGGCGATCGCCGCCGTCCCAACAGGCCGGGCCGGCTTCCCGAATGCTGTCTCGCGCTCAATCGCCCGCGTCCTTCAAACTCGGACTTTCCGTCAGGCACGCCTCGGCGCGGTCGCCGAAATAAATCCTAATCTCATAGAGACCGTCCATGAACGAACTTTCCATGACGTATCCCAGTTTCTGAAAGACTCCGAAAACCCTTTCGTTCCCAGGGGTGATGTAAGCAACGAACTTCTGGACGCCACGTGCCTTGGCTATTTCTGACAGGTGCTGGATGAGAAAGGACCCGATCCCCTTGCGGCCGTAATCGGGATGCACAGCGAAGTCGATCTCCGCTGTAAGCGTCTCTTCATCCACCACGTAGCGACCAATGGCGATGACCCGCTCCGAATCATGTTCGCCCACGAGCCCCAACACCGTCATTTCGCGGTCGTAGTCCACATTCACCAACTTCTGCGTGTCATGGTGCGGATAGACCTTCATCGTGGAAAGGAACCGGACGTAAGATTCGTCCGGTGGCAGCGAGTAGAAGAATTCCTGCAGAGCCCGTTCGTCGGTGGGCTTGGCGGGGCGGAAAAACACCTGCGTCTGTTCGTCGAAGATTTGCCGGATTTCCCAGCGGTCCGGATACACGGCCTTCGCGGCGCTCACCTGAACCAACTCGCGCCTGAGGTATTTGAGCCTGTACGCAGCCCGCATCAGGTCCTCACGGTGGTCGGGATGAGCGATCCCGATCAAAGCCAGGGCCCTTTCTCTAAGACTTTTCCCCTGCAAGTAGGCGGCCCCGTATTCAGTCACCACGTATTCCACACCCCCGCGGGTCGTCACCACGCCGCTTCCTTCCGTGAGCGCCGGAAGAATCCGGGAACGCCCGTCCTCTAAGCTGGTGGAAGGAAGCATCACGATGGCCTTCCCTCCCCTGGAATTACGTGCACCTCGAAGGAAATCGACGGCACCTCCCACCCCGCTGTAGATCTTGTATCCCTGGGAATCGGAACATACCTGGCCGGTCAAATCCACTTCAAGAGCCGAATTGAAGGTGACCATTTTTTCATTTTGAGAAATTACCAAATAATTGTTCGTGTATTCGATGGGATAAAACGCCACCATGGGGTTATTGTGCACAAAATCGTACAGGTCGCGGGTTCCCAGGCAGAAACTGGCCACGATCTTTCCCGGATGAAGCGTTTTTCGGGCATTGGTGATGACGCCCTTTTCGACCAGGTAAAGGTAGGGGTCGGTTAGCATGTCCGAGTGAACGCCGAGGTCTTTTTTTTCTTCAAGGGCGTAAAGCACCGCGCTGGGAATACTTCCTATGCCCACTCGCAAGGTGGAACCGTCCTCGACGAGTTTCGCCACCTGGGCTCCGATGGCTTGGGCCACCGGGTTGACTTCCGGGGAGTGCATTTCGAGAAGCGGTTCCTCGTATTCGATAAAAGCATCGATGTCTCGAACATGAATGAACGAATCGCCCAGGGTTCTCGGCATTTGCGGATTGATCTGAGCGATGACGTACCCGGCGTTTTCCGCCGCCGCTTTCACGATATCCACGGCAATGCCGAAACTGCAGAACCCGTGGGAATCCGGCGGCGATACCTGGATGAGGGCCACGTCGATGGGCATGATTCCAGCCTTGAACAAGCCTGGGACGTCCCCGAGGTTGATGGGCGTGTAATCGGCGCGGCCTTCCGCGACGGCTTCCCGGGTCGCGGCGGCCACGAAAAACGACTTGAGCCGGCATTGATCGTGACACAAATCGTCCACGAAGCGCCGTCTACCGAGGCTCAGGATGTGAAGGATTTCCAGGTCGGCCAGCTTGGGGATGATTTCTTCGAGGGCCGCCACCAGGTGCTGGGGTTCCCCGCAACCGGAGCCGATGAAGACCCGGTGCCCCCGCCCGAGGCGTCGGAAGGCTTTGCGGGTGGTCGAGATCTTCGCCTGGAGCAGATCCTGCCATGAAGCGGCCTTCCCCTCCGGCTTCAGCACGGTTTCCCTGGTCTGTTGTTCCTTCTGGTTCATCATGGATCCTTGGGTCAGGTTTGGTATCAAGTTATGGGGCCGCGGGAGCCGGACGATATGACATTCTGACCCGCGTTGGGCGTTTTGGGAGTTGGGGCCCGTCTGCGCAGAAACGCTTCCAGCCCGACGGCCGCCAGAATCATGCCGACGCAGAGCAGCTGGCCCATGGAAAGCGGCCCAAGCACAAACCCCAGGTGAGGGTCGGGTTCCCGGAAAAATTCCAGGAAGAAACGGAAGAGGCCGTAAAGGAAAAGAAATGCGGCGACCATGAACCCGTCGTGGAAGTTCCTCTTTCGAAGTCCCCAGAGGATGCCGAAAAGCACGGCGCCCTCAAAGAAGGCTTCATAGAGTTGAGAAGGGTGCCGCGCGAGGGGACCGCCTCCGGGAAAGATCATGGCCCACGGTACGTCGCTCGGCCGCCCGAAGAGTTCGCCGTTGATGAAATTGCCGAGGCGCCCCAGTCCGAGTCCGACGGGCGCCGTCACCGTGACGCTGTCGGCGACGGCCCAGAAAGGCAGTCTTCGCCGACGGCAGAAGAGCCAACCCGCGATCACGCAGCCCAGCAGCCCTCCGTGAAAGGACATGCCGCCGAGCCACGTGGCGAAGATGTCCAGCGGGCGGCTCAAGTAATGGTCCAGATTCTCGAACTGGTAGAACACGATGTAACCCAGCCGCGCCCCCACCACCAGGCCCACGGCCAGGTAGAACACCAGGTCTTGAGCCACGTTTCCTTGGAGGCCGATGGACTTCGATCGCGTCTGCCTTTGAATGAGAACATAGGCGGCCAGGAATCCCAGAACATACATGACCCCGTACCAGCGGACATGGATCGGACCGATCCGAATCAGAGTGGGGTCGATGTGCGGGTACGGAATCATGCGCGGAATCTCTCGAATCCTCTGTTCGCCGTTGAACCGGCGCTTTCCCCGGGCCGCCGGCGCGGCCTCATATAAGCACAGGCCGTCCGGACCGTCAATGGATCGCGCACCCAGGAGGTTCACGGCGGCTTTCCTTCCCCTGCCGCCTGCCCTAAAAGGCAAGCCCGCCGGCGCGTTGACACTCCAAGAGGCGTGTGCCATATTTCGCACCGCCTGCCGGCCTGCCCCACACTATGGAAATGGAGAAGCCGAATTGAACACGGGAGATCTCATGCGGTTCGGTTGCTGGATACACGGAGAATCCGTCACGGGAAACGACCGGTCGGCTGTGGTGGACCCGGCCACGGAAGAGTGCTTCGCGGAAGTCCCGGTATGCGATGCGGCTCTGGTGGATAGAGCCGTCGCGTCGGCGTCCGAGGCGCTGACGGCCTGGCGCCGCGAACCCACCGTCAAACGCGTGGCGTGCTTGCGCAGGCTTTCCCAAAAAATCCTGGAGTACGCGGAAGAACTGACGGCGCTCGTGGTCCGGGAAGTGGGAAAACCCACCGCCGCCGCTCGATCCGAAGTGGAAAACGCGGCGGAACTTGTCGGCTATTTCGCCGAGGAAGCGCTGCGCCTTTCCGGTGAAATCCCCTGTCTGAACGTCCCGAAGGAACAGGTCCTCATCCTGCGGGAGCCGGTTGGTGTGGTGGCAGCCGTCACTCCGTTCAATTACCCGTTGAGCACCCTGGCATGCAAGATCGCTCCGGCCCTGGGGGTGGGTTGTACGGTGGT
Source organism: Desulfoglaeba alkanexedens ALDC (assembly GCF_005377625.1). Classification (GTDB taxonomy): domain Bacteria; phylum Desulfobacterota; class Syntrophobacteria; order Syntrophobacterales; family DSM-9756; genus Desulfoglaeba; species Desulfoglaeba alkanexedens. Next base: position 1,869,420 of record NZ_CP040098.1, read on the forward strand.
GGCCAAACCCGACGAACACACCCCGCTCGCCACGTTGAAAGTCGCCCAACTGGCTTCCGAAGCGGGCTTTCCCCCGGGAGCCTTCAACGTGGTCACCGGTTTCGGCCTCCAGACGGGAAGACTCCTTGTGAGTCACCCCGTGCCACGCCTCGTGGCGTTTACGGGAAGCAGCGAAGTGGGAAAGGAAATCCAGAAAAACGGTGCCGACCACGTCAAACGTCTCATTCTGGAACTCGGCGGTCATTGCCCCGCCATCTTGTGCGCCGATGCTCCCTGGCGAAGCGTCGTGCCTCAGATGATTTCCCAGGCATTCAAGAACAGCGGGCAATACTGCTATCGCATCAGCCGGATCTACGTGGACCGCAGGATCGCCGCCGAGTTCACGGAAGCGTTCGTGAAAGCCGCATCCGCCCTGAAGGTGGGACCTCCCGGCGACCCGGCCACCCAGCTGGGCCCCCTCAACAATCCGGACGTCCTGGAGACGGTACGCCGCCAGGTCGAGGCCGCCGTGGGTTCGGGAGCCACCATCCTGCTGGGCGGAAGGCGGCTTGAGACCCGGTCAGCCGGCTATTACTTTCCCCCTACGGTCCTCACCGGAACCCATCCCGGAATGGAGGTTATGCAGGAAGAGGTCTTCGGGCCCGTGGTCGTCATCGAACCCTTCGACGATCTGCAAGAAGCCATCCGCATGGCCAACGCCACCCCTTACGGGCTCGCCGCCTACCTTTTCACCGCTGACTTGGGCAAAGCGCTGGAACGGGCCGGCGAACTCGAAGTGGGAAGCCTCTGGATCAACCGCATTCATCAGGCGCTGCCCTTCGCGCCTTTTGGAGGCGTCAAAGAAAGCGGCCTGGGGCGCGAAAAATCCCGCTTCGGCGTGCAAGAATACACGGAGCTGAAAACGATCTACCTGTCCTATTGACCGGCGGGCCGTTTGAACACCCCGGTTGGACGGATCCTCACGTGAAAGGTGCGCGAGAAGGACATCCGCCTGAACACGGCGTCCCCACAGCTCAAACACCCGAAAGGAGCGGCATTGTCATGATCCCCATCGTCTGCATTGTGGGTGCTTCCGATTCCGGAAAGACCACCCTCCTGGAACGACTCATCCCGGAATTGACCCGCCGGGGGTACCGGATCGGTACCGTGAAGCACGATGTCCACGGCTTTCAAATGGACCAGGAAGGAAAGGACACTTGGCGGCACAGCCGCGCCGGCGCCCAGACCATCGCGATCGCTTCGCCCCGTGGAGTGGCCTCCATCCGAAAGACTTCGGACGAGCTGCCCCTGGAAGAAGTCGTCGCCCGTTATTTCTGGGAAGAAGACCTGGTGCTGGCGGAAGGGTTCAAGCGCAGCCGGTTTCCAAAGATCGAGGTGTTCCGGTCGGAGGTGGAACCGTCACCTCTCTGCGGCCCCGGCGACAACCGGATCGCCCTGGTCGGCGACGAAACGCAGGGGCTGGAGATCCCCCGCTTTTCCTTCGACCAGATCCGTGAACTGGCCGATTTCATCGAAGAACGCTACCTGAAGGACCGAAAGTCACACCCGGTGTTGGTTCAAATCGACGGCAAGCGGCTGCCCATGAACGCTTTTGTTCAGGACTTCTTCGTGGGATGCATCCTGGGCATGCTTTCGCGGCTTCGGGGTTGGCGGAAGCCCCGAAGCCTCCTGATTCACATTCGTCTGGGGGAAGACCCATGATCTCGGGAGCCGTTCTCGCCGGGGGGCAAAGCCGGAGGTTCGGCCGCAACAAGTGCCTGGAGACCTTCCGCGGAAAACGACTGATCGATCGGGCGGTGGAATCGCTCGCCGAATCAGCGTCGCTTGTCCTGCTGGTGGCCAACGAACTGGAACCCTACCTGAACGTGGACGCCAGGCTTGTAAGAGACGTGATCCCCCGGCAGGGCCCCCTGGGAGGCATCTACACGGCGCTTCTTTTTTCGCCCTATCCAAGGGTTTTCGTGAAGGCCGCCGACATGCCTTTCCTCGAACCCCGCCTGGCTCGCAGACTGCTCACGATCGACGAGAAGGCGGATGTGGTGGTTCCCGTGCTGGAGGGTGAATACGAACCGCTCCTTGCCGTCTATCACGCGCGCTGCATCCCGCTGATCGCCCGCACGCTGGAAGAGGGGGAGCGAAGGATCGTCGGTTTTTATCGAAGGGCCCGAGTCAAACGCATCGAGGAAGAAGCCTGGCGTCCTTTCGACCCCGACGGCCGGAGCTTCTGGAACGTCAACACGGCGGAAGACTTGGAAAGGATTCTCGCTTTCGAACCGTAAAGATCTTGGTAGCGTTCTAAAGCGGCGGCCTTAAGCAAAAAGGTTAACGAAAGTCAAAAAATCCACATCTCCCCCTCCCCTTAATCCCCTCCCACAAGGGGAGGGGAAATAGAATTCCCCTCGTTCCCAAGCTCCGGCTTGGAAACGGCAGCTCCGGCTTGGAAACGGCAGCTCCGGCTTGGGAACGGCAGCTCCGGCTTGGAAACGGCAGCTCCGGCTTGGGAACGGCCTCATGGGAATCGAAGCTGGAGCTTCTGGACAGTTGTGTTCCCAAGCTGGAGCTTGGGAACAAGGTGGAAAGCCCGGCGGTCGATCGAAAGGCAAGGAAACCATGGCTGAAAAACCCATCGGCCTGGAAGAAGCCAGGGAACGGACTCGTCGGCTGGCGACTCCCAAACCCGCGGAAACCATCTCGCTCAGCGAAGCCCTGGGTCGGGTCCTCGCCGAGGATGTGAAGGCTCCCCGAGATTTTCCGCCGGAAGCCCGATCCCGCAGGGACGGTTTCGCGGTCAGAAGCGGGGACACCCTCGGCGCCACGCGCGAACGCCCGGTCCTCCTGGAACGGCTGCCGGGACTCCTGGCGGCGGGCCACTTCCCGTCCATCGCTTTGAAGGCTCATCAATGCGCCCGGGTGGTTACGGGAGCCCCTCTTCCGGACGGAGCCGATGCGGTCATTGCCCAGGAACACGTGAAGGCCCAAGGATCCTGGATCGTGGTGTCCGAACCGTTCGCCCCGGGGAGCCACGTGATCCCGGCGGGCGAAGAAGCCCGGACCCACCGGACGGTACTCCACCGGGGCACCTGTCTCAATCCCACAGCCCTGGCCATCCTCGTGAACCTTGGGGTCGGGAAGACCACGGTCTTCGGGAAGCCTTCTGCTGCCCTTCTGGCCACAGGCGACGAGGTGGCAGAACCGGAGGAAAAGGCTCCGGGGCCAGGGGTCTTCGCCAGCGGGCGGTATATTTTGAGTCTGCTGGTTCGTCTTTGGGGAGGGAATGCCGATTCTCTGGGAATCGCCCGAGACGATCCCGACGAGATCGCCCGCCGCCTGGATGATGCCCGCGCGGACCTGGTGGTCACCACCGGGGGCACCGGACACGGTGAGCGGGATCTGATAGCCCAGGTCTGGAATTCGCTGGGAATAGCGCCCGTTTTCCAGCGCATCCGGGCGACCCCGGGACATCGGACCGCCCTGGGTTGCCGAGGATCGCAGATCTTTCTGGCCCTTTCCGGAAACCCCTGGGCGGCCCGAGTGATCTTTCAGGAGCTGGCCGCGCCCCTTCTGGCCGCATGGCAGGGAATCCAGGCGCTGGAACGGTTTGAGGTGCCGGCGGTGATCACCGAAGGGGTGACCAAGCGGAGAGGGGAAACACGAGCGATCCCAGGAGTTTGTGATTTTTCCACGGCGCCCCCCCGTTTCCACCCATCGCGCTCCGCGCCGGGCGAGTACCTGGAATCCATCGGCTTTGCCAACGCTTACGTTCTCCTGGAAGAAGGCGTCGATCACCTCCCGGACGGCGGTACCGTGACCGTGCGCTTCTTCGATCTCCCCCTGTGGGTGGAAACCCGCCTCAAAGCCTCGAACCCTTGAATCGCCTCAATCGGAAGCGCCCGTGCGGCTTCCTCTGTTCAACCGCTCGCATTGCAGGTATAAAGGGCCAAAAGTCGACCACCTGCTGGAGATGATATGCGATGTTGAAAGGAACCTCCCTGGAAACGGAATACTATCGGTTTCTCGAGCGCCACTTCGTGCCCTCCCTGGTAAGACTCAAGCTCAGGCCGAATCATATCTCCTTCATCGGCCTCCTGGTCAGTGTCCTGGCGGGTGTGATGTTCGCCTTCCAGCCCTTCTGGGGCGGCATCTTCACCCTGCTCACGGGCCTTGTGGACACACTGGACGGGTGCCTGGCACGAGCTCTCGGACAGGCCAAAAAATACGGTGCCTTTCTCGATTCGGTCCTGGACCGCTACACCGAACTCATCATCTACCTGGGAATCTGGTTCTATTTCTACCGGAAGGGCGGGGTCAGCCCGTTTCTCTCGCTCTTGATCCTTCTGATCCTTTTCGGATCGCTGATGGTGAGCTACACGAGGGCTCGGGCGGAAGGGTTGGGAGAACGTTGCCTTGTTGGGTTTCTTCAACGCGGAGAGCGCATCATACTGCTGGGCCTCGCCGGCATGGCAAATCCCCTGGTGAATCAGGTCCTCCAGCCCCTGGGGCCTCTGGCCATTCCGGATGCCGCGCTGCTGGCCGCCCTCGTCTTCTTGGCGGTGGGGACCAACCTGACCGCTCTGTGGCGTTTCTGGCATGTACTGAAAAATCTTCGACAGTAGGCGGCGAAGACCCTGAACGCTTGAGACTTCCACGGCGGGGGACCCGGAACATTTTCACGCGAAACGCGTCGGGAAGCCCCAGAGGGGAACACGGGCCGTAAAGCGCGGCCGGGTAAACGGCCGGTGGGTCGAAAACCGGAAGAACGGCCATGAAAGAGGGCGCGGTCCCCTTGTCAGACGGCCGAGGTGGAGATCTTTTTCAGCACCACCCGATCGTCCTCCCTGTAAATTTCAAAGGCGTCTCCCGCCGAAAAACCCAACTGATCGATGAGCAGAGACTTGTTCAGCGTGATGCTCCCGCTCTGCCCAATGGTTCTGAGGTTCGGCGTCTTGATCACCACCGAAGGCTCCTGCGGAACCGGCCTTCCTCGACGGCGCACGACCGGCCGCTGAGACGGCGCCGGCCGTCTGGCCTGACCATGAACCACCTCAGGTTCCACCCGCGCGGATTCCACCTCCACCTGCGGCGTCTCCTTGGCATGCAGCCCGTTCTCCCGGCTGAAGCCCACCTGAGGAATTTCGCCCAGCTCCATGAGCCCTCTCAGGTACAGATCCTGCACTTCACTCTTGAACTTGATCCCGAACAGCTTCTGCACCGCTTCGAGAGACCTTCCGTTTCGGATTTCGTTGACCACGAGTTTCGGGTCGATGTTCTTGTATTCTACCTGCATTCCAACTTTTCCTTTCGATTTGACACGACACTCATTCCTTACCGATTCGCTGTCTGAAACCACTGCAGGACATCCGTTTCATTGTGCCGGCATAGGCAAATGAATACACGCAGCCGGAAGCGAACCGGAACCGCCACCCAGCCTGGCGACGCTCGCGGGGGTTCCCCGGCTCGAGCCCGGCAGACCCTATCAGTCATGTGCAGGATTGAGCCGTTTTCTACCTGTCTGAGAAGAAGGTCGGACGGTTGCCGGAAGGTCTGAGCATCCTTCCACGGGCGGATTCACACCCACAAATGTTTTCTCGCTTAGAGCTTGTCCAAAAACAAGCTCATGAAAATCGGGCCATGAGGTTCCTTGTTCCTGTAGGAGCGGCCTTTACGTGGATTGCGGATTTTTTCTTGTTCCCAAGCCAGAGCTTGGGAACGAGGGGAATGCCCGCTCCTACAGCGATGCAAATCGCCGGCAAGAATCGGCCAGGCGTTCTGTTATCGGTTGTAGGGACACACCGCCGCTCCGCCCCTACGCGCCCGCGACCCGTAAATCCGGCAACGCCGCGCTGACCCTGATCGCCGGCAAGCCGGCTCCTACAGGGGATGAGTGGACCGCCGGCTCCTACAGGGGATGAGCGGCACGCCGGCTCCTACAGCATAAGCGCTCCTTAAGTGCCGTTTGCGAACCGCCCCTACGCGAAAAAACGGACACTCAGTCTTCAGAAGGGCGAAGGGTATTCTCAGACAGCCTCTTACGGAACGGCCGACCGGCCATAGTTTCTACCGACAGAGATTGAAGCACCCCGGGGACGCCGAGCCTTCTTTAGAGATTCGGACCGGAACTGTCAAGAATTTTGCGCCTCGTCCTCCGCAGATTCATCCGCCGCCCCGCCGGATCTGAAACGGTTGTGGAAGCCGTCATATGGGCGGGCGCCGCTGCGCAAGGGCCGGTCCAGTTCACCCGCCGTATAAAGTCAACCGGGTACCAAGGCAGCGGTTCGGACCGGTCACCCGCGCTTCACCTTCTAAAACCCAGTTTTTCTCTCAGCCGGTCCGACACCCCCCGGGTCAGTTCCACGACCCGCTCGGCTTCTCGTTCGTTCAAGGTGCCGCAACCGCAACTCGGCGTAAAAAGCGACCGCGAAAAGATTCTTTCCATCGGAAGCTCCGGCCCGGTCAATGTGGTCACTTCCTGCAGCCACCGGTCGCACAACGAATCCACCGTCTCGCTGTCAATCCATTCGGGGTTTCCCGTAGGCACAATCCCCCATGCCACAGTCCCCCCACCTTCCAGGAAAGCCGCCAGCTCCTTTCGGTAGAGCGCGAAGCGATCGAAGTATTGGTAAGCATCGAAGTTAATGATGTCCACGGGTGATCGAAAGGCGAGCAGCCAGTCCGTATTGGCACACACGTGGATGCCGGCCAGCCCTTCGGCGTCATGAACAGCGTCCATCACCTCCCGCAGCAGCTGCGCCACCTGCTCCTCGGTAACCGTGATGAACGCGGAAGATCCAAACCCCGCCAAAGCCGGCTCATCCAGGAAAAGGATCACGGGGCGGCCGAAGCTCTTCATGCGATTGACTTGCCACCGGGCTTTCATCGCCAGGTGTTTCACCACCACGTCCTGCAGCCGCTCATCGAAGAGCAGCGCCCTCTGGTCCTGGTCCTTCAAGCCGCTCAAGAGCGTGAACGGTCCGACCACCTGCCCCTTGACGGCGCGATACGGAAGGTCCAGCCTCTCCAGCGCCTGAAGAAACGCGAAGAAGGTCCGGCCCGTCTCTTCTCCGAACCCGAAACGGGAATCCATCAGGAAGACATCGTCTTCCGAAGCGGCCAGGTAGTCTTCATAAAAGCGGTACAGTTCTTCTTCGAAGGCGGCCCCTTGCGTTTCGACCCAAATCTGCCCGCTCTCTTTCCGCAACCCCGGCAATCCTTCCAGGAACTGAACCATCATCTGTTCGGCTTCATATTTAACCAGTTGAGGCCATACGGGGATTTCCGGAACTTTCTCAAGGATGAAGTCGATCGCCCGTACCCGGTCCTTGTGCGGCATGCTGCCCACAAGGGTTGCCGCACCGGATGCCTTCCATTCTCCCATTGCAAATCCTTTCAATGAAAAGTAAAATTTTAGAATTCTAAAGGAAGTTCTTCGGGGTGAGCGAATCGGTCCGGCGTGGAGTCCGAAGCGCTGATGCCCTTTTTGCCTAACACAGGCGGATCGCAAGGGTCAAATCTTTAGTCGCGAGGGAAAGCGCATGGCGCTGAAGCCTTCGGAAGACCAGAGATCTGGGATGCAAGGCAACCGCCGTGCCGGCCTGGCGGCGGTCGTTGTACTGCTTGTGGTCCTGGCGGGAGGATACTGGTTCTGGAGCCAGAACACGCCCATGGCTCCCCCTGGCGAGGCGGTCACTTCAACGCATCCACCCGCCGACCCCCAGAACACCCTCGCGAAGGGCCGCCACGGCGAAGCTCAGGCCCCTCCAACGCCAGGATCATCCCGTGACGGCCGCAGAGCGGCTTCCCCCCCTTCGGGGGATCGGATCGTCAAGCCCATCGAGACGTCTGAGGTGCCGCCGCCTCTGCCGCTGCCCAAGGTTTCCCGGGAATCCGGCCAGGAGGAACGTAAATCCGCCTACGGCCTCAAGGAAAGCGTGGATCATATTGTTTCTGAAGAAGAGTCTTTCCCGGTTCACGGCAGCCAGTGGAGCATCGCGGACATCCGCGAAAAACTGGCGCAAAAGGATCGCGAATCCGAGGAACAAGGCGTTTACCCCGTGCTCCCGAGCGTCGTAGAAAAAGACATCCCCTCAATACTGAGAAAGCGGATCCCGGGCGCCGCAGGAGCCAACGAGGCCTTCCCGGGCTTTTACGGTGTGAAGGTGGTCCGCCCGGGGGAAAACCTCTGGAATATTCACTATAATATTTTGCGCGAATATTTCGCCCGCCGCGGCGTGAATCTCCCGCGCCACGCCGATGAACCCCAGGCCGACGGCCGGAGCAGCAGCGTCGGGCGGATTCTCAAATTCCTGGAAAGCGCGGTGCAGGTCTACAGTATCCCGGAAAATCGCCTGGTCCGGGACCTGGACCGGATCCATCCCGACGACCTGATCGTTTTCTTCAATATCTCCGACGTCTTTTCGGTCCTCGACAATCTCCAGCCCGAGGAACTCCGATGGATTCGCTACATAGCCGGAAGGCTTCAACTGGAACGACCGGAAGGCTCCCGGGAACTCATCACCCGGAAGGACCTGCTCCCGCGGAACGAACCTCCGATCCCCGAAAGTCGGATCCACGTTGAGGAACACCGCTAGTGCGATCGGCTTGAACCCGCTGGAGCACCATCCATGAACCGGCCTTGAATCGCCCATTCCGGATGCCAGTCGTACAAGTTCTCGTTTCCTTTCGTTTTCACTTGGCATAAAAAAGGCCTGGAGACTCAATCAGGCCTTTTTCATTTGGCTTCCGGCCGGCGCAAGGAGGATGCACATGGCCAACGACCTCAAAAAGATCTACCGGACTGTGATGGAAGACCATTTCCCGGAAACCCTTCGCATCGCATTCGGTGAACAGGTACTGGTTTACCGCAAACGCACCTGGAAAATCCCTGACGACAAAACGGGCGAGGTCATCGAAAAGGGCCTCCGTTACGGCGAAAATCCGGGACAGGAAGCCGCTCTTTACGAACTGGTCGGGGGCCACCTCACCCTCGGCGACTGCCGTTTCATCGACCCGGGAAACGGGCTGACCAGCGCCATCACGGAAGACGACATGATCCAGGCGGGAAAGCACCCGGGCAAGACGAACCTCACCGACCTGGACAACGGCTTATACATTATGAAGTTTTTGATGGCGAAGCCCGCCGCCGTGATCCTTAAGCACAACAACCCCTGCGGCGCCGCCCACGGCGAGACCCTTTCCGAAGCCTACCATCGAGCCAACCGGGCCGACCGCATCGCCGCCTTCGGCGGATGCCTGGTGCTGAACCGTTCCATGGACAGGGAAACCGCTTCGCTGGTCGCCGAAAACTACCTGGAGGTGGTGGCCGCACCGGAGTTCGAGGAAGGAACCCTGGACATCCTGAAGCGCCGTGCGAACCTGAGGATCATCCGCGTGTCCCGCATCGACCGGCTGGCCGACTACATGCCCCTTCGTTTCGTCGAGTTCAAGTCGCTCATGGACGGAGGGCTCATCGTCCAGCAGTCAGCCGTCAACAGGGTGAAAAACGCCCAGGATCTGACCCTCGCCGAAACCGTCCACCAGGGAAGGACCTACCGGATCGAGCGCGCGCCGACCGGACGGGAGATGCAGGACTTGCTGTTCGGCTGGTTCGTGGAACAGGGCGTGACCTCCAATTCGGTGCTTTTCGTGAAAGATGAATGCACGGCGGCCATCGGGACCGGCGAACAGGACCGCGTCGGGGTCGCCGAAATCGCGGTTTTCAAGGCCTACAAGAAGTATGCGGATGCCCTCTGCTTCGAGCGGCACGGCCTTTCTTACAACGAACTGGAACTGGCGGTGGAACGGGGGGAACGCCCCAGGGAAGAAAAAGAAGCCATCGACCATGAAACCGCCGAAGCCAAAGGCGGTTTGAACGGTTCGGTCATGGTGTCGGACGCCTTCTTTCCGTTTCGCGACGGTGTGGACGTGGGAATCCGTCAGGGGATCACGGCGGTGGTGCAACCCGGAGGGTCTCTGCGCGATTGGGAAGTCATCACGGCCTGCAATGAAGCCGGAGTCACCATGGTGTTCACCGGCCAGCGGGCCTTCAAACATTGATGAGTCTGCCCCGCTGAGGCCGATTACCCATTCATGAGGAGAAGTCCCCGGTCCAGGGCGGAATGAGGTTCTGGGCAATGCCGAACTGGTCCAGGACGCGGGCGACCACGAAATCCACCAGTTCGTCCACGGTGTGCGGCCGGTGGTAAAAACCGGGCATGGCGGGGAGCACGATGCCCCCCGCATCCGTCACAGCCAGCATGTTCTCGAGATGGATCCTGTGGAGGGGGGTTTCCCTCGGCACCACCACCAGGCGCCGTCGTTCCTTGAGGCACACATCGGCGGCACGGTGGAGCAGGTTTCCCGAAATGCCGTGGGCCACCGCTGCAAGCGTTCCCATGGTGCAGGGAACGATCACCATGCCCCTGGCGGGAAAGGATCCGCTGGCGACGGGAGCCGCCAGATCCCGCTCGTCGTGAAGCACCGCCTGGTCGGGAAGGTCCTCTTCGAGCGGGCGGCCGATTTCCAGGCTGTAAACCTGTCTGGCTGCAGCCGACGCCACCACGTGAAGCGGCACGTCTTCCGCGGCCAGCACATGCAGCAGCCGACGGGCGTAGGGAGCCCCGCTGGCCCCGGTGATTCCGACAATGAGAGCTCGCGTGTCCTGCGGATTCATGCCTCGCGCCCCGCCGGATCCTCGATCTCTGAAAACCCCGCCAACGCCTGATCCACCGTCAACCCGTCGTGGACCAGGCCGACCACGACGCGCAGAAATCGCTCCGGGGTATCATGCTGAAAAAGGACTTGCCGCTCATGGGATCCCTCCCTCCTGGTTCGATCTCAGCGCCAACTTCCCGCATCCGCGCTCTCAAGCTTCCCGGCAGAGCGGCCGGCTGAGTTCGATTTCGGGAACCGCCGGAATCTCTCCGAGCTCCGCCAGGTGTTCGAAGAAGTGACGCAAGCCCTCCCGTTCATCCGGCCCGAAGTCATAGTGCAGATGCCCGTAATAGGACCGAAGTTCGTCGAAATCGAGAATTTCCTGGTTTTTCGCCGCCTGGCAGACCAGCTCCAGATGGTCCAATCCCCAGGCCTTGGCCCGCCGCAGGCAGGCCGCCGCCTCCTCCAGCACCGTAGGGGTATGTTCGAAAAGGCGCCGCTGCGCCACCCAGAGCGCGAACACGAAAGGCCGTCCCGTCCATTGGGTCCACACCGATCCCAGATCCCAGGTATGCGGGTAGTCGGTCCGATGCGCCCACATCAAAGCCTCGTCGCCGATGGCAAGGAACGCTTCGGGGCGCTCGCCGTTTTGAAGCGCCTGCGACAAAGCCACGGTCTTCAGATGCACCTCCCGGAATCCCAGCAAGCGCCGGAACAACACCTTCAAGAGACGGATCGATGTACCGGACTGATTGGTCACGTGGACGGCCGCGCCCTCGAGCGCCTCGACGGGCCGCCGGCTCAACAGGAGTACGCTTTGGACGGGTCCGCGGCAGCTGATGGAAAGGTCCGGCAGCACCAGGTAACGCTCAGGGTGCCTCGCAACTTCCACCGACGAAACCACGCTGAGATCCAGGGACCCTTCCGCCATCAGCCGGTTCAGCGCGGCCGGCGGCCCGCTCACCAGATCGAAGGCATGCCGGACGAACCCGGCTTCCAGCGGATAGTAGATCGGCAAGACGTTCAGGAAGCCGATCCTTCCGAGCCGCATCCTTCTGCTGAACCCACAATCCATTGGCATCGTCCTTCCTGTCCTTCGCGAATGACCGCTTCCACAACTTCCCGGGGCGAGATCGCCGGTGGGAGAGGGATCGCCGTAAATTCGGCCCGTTTCCCGGATTCCAGGCTTCCCCTCGATGCCTGGACACCCAGCACACCGGCTCCACCGACCGTCGCCATTTGCAGCACGACGGCGGGATCCATTTCCGGCCAGTGATCCAACACGAAAGCGGCTTCGCGGAAAAGATTCAAATCCGTGTTGCTTGCCAGACTGTCGGTACCGAGCGCCGTCGGGACTCCGGCTTCGATGAATCGGGCGATGTTGGGACGCCCCACCCCCATGTGGTGGTTGCTCCGGGGACAGAAACACACCGCCGCACCGCGTCGCCGGATCCTTTCCGTATCTTCCGCAGTGACGTGAACCGCGTGCACGAGGAGCGTCCGCTCGTCCAGAACCCCCAGTTGATCCAGGTAGGCCACGGGCGTCGCTCCGGGCGGCCGCCACGTTTCCACCCACCGGCCCAGGCGCTGGAGCACCTCGCGGCAGAACCCTGTACCGTCTCGGACGAATTCGACTTCCTCAGGATGCTCGGCCACATGGATCGAAAAGGGACGACCGAGCCTGCGGCACCAAGCCTTGGCCGAAACGATCAGTTCCGGGGAAACTGCGTAGGGAGAATGCGCCGCCAGGGAAATCGGCTCCATCCCCGGACCCTCCTCATCGCCAATGCCCAAAGCGTCAAGGACCGGCACATCTTCCAGGCGCCATCGGTCGAATCCCAGCACCTCGACGAAAAGCCGCCGATGCGGAACACCGCAACCCCGCCTGCCGCACCTCCAACTCAAAGCAGGGTCGTTGGTCATGTCGGCGAAAACGGCGGTACCGGTCCCGTGCATTTCAGCAACGCTCGCTTCGGCCGCCCGCCGGTGTTCTTCCGGGGAAAACGTCCCGCGAACCGCAAGGATCTCTTCCAGCCAGGCGCGAAAACCTTCCAGAGGGAACACCAGGTCTCCCCGAAGAACACTCCAGTCCAGGTGGGTGTGGGCGTTCACCAGCCCAGCGACCAACGCGGCATCCCCATGATCACGCACGCCTCCGCGGGCGGGAAGGAAGGCTCGAACATCCTTGAAGGTCCCCGCCGCCCGGATGGTTTCCCCTTCCACCAGGACCGCTCCGTCCTCCACGGGAAAACCGCGCCCGGTGAGCAGCCAGCGGGCGCGGTGGAGCACCGCCGGCGCCGGTCTACGCACCTCATCGTCCTTCATAACCATTGGTATGCCATGGTGCGCTGCCTGGGCTCGAATCCTGCGGCCCGGACGATACGGTGGATTTCCTCGCGGGAGAGCCGAAAATGCACTCCGGTCGCCGCCACGACGTTTTCTTCAATCATGGTGGATCCGAAGTCGTTGGCGCCGAAAAAAAGTGCCAACTGGGCCACTTTCGGCCCCATGGTGACCCAGGATGCCTGTATGTTGTCGAAATTGTCGAGGACGAGGCGGCTCAAGGCGAGAAGCCGCAGATAAGAGACCGCCGTTTCGGGTTCCACCGAGATGGCGGTGTTTTTCGGCTGGAAGGTCCACGGGATGAAGGCCGTGAATCCTCCCGTCCGGTCCTGCAACTCCCGCAGCGCAAACAGATGCGTCACTCGGTCCTCGATCCCTTCCTCATGCCCGAACATCATGGTGGCCGTGGTCCGAAGCCCCTGCCGATGCGCTTCTTCCATCACCTCGAGCCATTCCCCGGCGGTGCACTTGTTGGGCGAAACCCTCCGCCTCACTGCGTCCACCAGGATTTCCGCGCCGCCTCCCGGAATGGAATCCAGCCCGGCCGCACGGAGTCTGGAAATGACCGCCTTCACGTCGATCCCTTCCAAACGGCTGAAATAATGGATTTCCGGCGGCGAAAACGCATGCACGTGAATCGGATAACGCGCTTTGATGAAGGACAGCATCTCCTCGTAAAAGCTCAGAGGCAGCTCCGGGTGATGGCCGCCCTGCATCAGGATCTGGGTGCCGCCCAGCGCCAGGGTTTCCTCGATTTTTTCAGCCAGCTGGTCCCGCGTGATTACGTAGGCTTCGGGGTGACCTACCGGACGATAAAAGGCGCAGAACCGGCACCCGCAGCTGCATACATTGGAATAGTTGATGTTTCGGTCCACCACGTAAGTCACCACCGGCTCAGGATGCTTTCGGAGCCGTGCCAGGTGCGCCGCATACCCCAGCCGGTGCCAGTCGGCTTTCAGGTACAGCTCCAAGGCCTCGTCGAAGCTGAGTCGCGCGCCGGTTTCGGCCTTTTCCAGGACTCGCCGATGCGGCATGGTTCAGCATCTCCCCACGCGCGAGGCTCCGGAGAGAGCCTTAAGCCCCTCCGGCATCCCCGCCTTCGAAACGGGTTGGAAGAAAGAGTCGCGTTCCACCGGCCGAAAGCCCGCTTCCCGGATCAACCGTTCCAGCTCGGCGCGGGTCAGCGCCTGGTCCGATTCCGCTCCCGCCATGTGGCCGATGCGCTCCTCAATCACGGTTCCGTCCAGGTCGTCAGCTCCGAAATAAAGGGCCACCTGGGCGATTTTCACCGTGAGCATGACCCAGTAGGCCTTGATGTGGGGGATATTGTCCAGCATGAGCCGGCTTACCGCGATGGTCTTCAGTTCGTCCACGCCGGTGGTAGGCTGGGCACCGGCGATGCCCGTGTTGTGCGGCTGAAAGGGAAGCGGAATGAAGCAGATGAACCCGCCGGTTTCATCTTGAAGCCGCCGGAGCGCGTCCAGATGTTCCAGGCGTTCTTCGACCGTTTCCCGATGTCCGAAAAGCATGGTGGCGTTGCTCTGGATGCCCAGTTCATGCGCCTCGCGCATGACGCGGAGCCATCCGTCGCCGCTCAGTTTCCTGGGACAGAGCAGCTCGCGGATCCGACCGCTGAAGACTTCCGCGCCGCCTCCGGGGAGCATTTCCAGGCCGGCATCCTTCAGCCGAGCCAGGACTTCCCGGGTGGAAAGACCTTCCTTGTCTGCAAAATGAGCAATTTCCACCGCCGTGAACGCCTTGATATGGACCTGGGGACGCAGCTTTCGAATCTCCCGGAGCATCCGTTCGAAATAATCGAGCCGCAGATCCGGGTGGCACCCGCCGACAATGTGAACTTCCGTGATGGGCTCGTCCAGGCGATCGCGCACCTTGGCGAGGATGGCGTCCAGACTCAGTTCGAAAGCCAGGGGATCGCCTGCGTTCCGGCCGAAGGCACAGAACCGGCAGAGGTTCACGCAGATGTTGGAATAATTGATGTGCTGGTTCAACACGTAATAGGCCAGCTCGCCGTGAAGGCGGCTGCGAACCTCGTGGGCCAAAGCCCCCACCGCCAGCGGATTAGGGCAATCGAACAGCCTCTTTCCGTCTTCGAGATCGAGCCGCCGGCCCGAAATCACCTTGTCATAGACGCCTTCGAGCCCCATGGCTCCGTAGAAATGCCGGTCCAGCATGATGTCTCCTTCAGCCATCGTTTACAGATCGACCCGGGAGCGGCCCGTTCACGTCCTGTCGGCCGACTCCGCGGCAGGCGTTTTCCCTACCCCCGGTCTACGGGGCGTGGAAACCATCACTCCGGTTCCCTTTCCCAGTCCGTGCCGCAGCAGCAGCATGAATTCATCTATGAACCGCATGACCTGTTCCGGGTCGGCCCGATACAGCCCCACGCCGGCATCCAGGAAGGAGACGGCATACGCTTGGAGGAAACGGTCCATCGACGCGTCGAGAAAAAAAAGAGCCAGGTCCACATCCAAATCGTCGCGAAGTTCCCCGTCCCGGATGCCGCGTTCCAGGTGAGGCCTCAGGTATTCCGCCGAAAAGAGCCGCACCTGCTGCAGAAATTCGGCTCGCCAAGGAAACCCTTCCTGGAAAATCATCTTCAGGTAGATCTGATAAACGTGGGGGTGCTCATCGATGAACCGGACGCCGGCCAGGATGCTCTGGCGGATGCGTTCAAAAAAGTCTGCGTCACGGGTTTCTTCCTTCACGCAGCGAAGCCGCCCGCGGACCAGTTCCACGGCGTGGCGGAAGACAAACTGGAACAGGCCTTCCTTGCTCCCGAAATACTGAAAAAGGGAGCCCTTGGCGATGCCGACGGCCTGGACGATCCGGTTGACACTCGCCTGACGGAAGCCGTGACGAGCGAATTCATCCACGGCTGCATCGAGGATCTTTTGCTGCTTACCGGGTTCCAGCTTGATGAACCTGTCGCTTACGGGCATGATCCAACCCTTTCGCCTAACAGAAAGCGTCAAAATGACCACCTGGTCATCATAGAGCCGTCGGGCTGCCGCCGTCAACGGGATTGTTCCGTTGGCCCTCGAATGTGAGGAATGTTTCACGAATTTATCCGCCCGCTGGAGCGGCAGGCCGGATGCTGCCGTGTCGCTTCGGCGCCGGCGTGGATGTAACGAGCGGAAAAGTCTTGACCGGAAAGCGGCTTCGTTTCTATAATCGGCGCGTTTATTTCGACCCTGCGGGGGCTGTTGCACCCCGAAAGGCCCGGGCACCACCGCGGATCGGAGCCGGTGGCTCTTCCTGCCGCTTCGGCTTGACAGCCCGATGGAGCCCGCCTATGGTGATTTTGTTCACAAGATCTCCGGGCTGCGCCCTAATCGCCCGGAGCCGTTCGCCGTGACGGGACCGATCCTCTGAAAGCCGCGTTCACGGCGGTGAGCCCAGTGGACCCCAGCCGGAAAGCAAGCGGTCGACATCTATGGCATTCGAAGACCAGCTCAGCGCCAACCGTTCGAAAATCCTAAAGAAGTGGTTTCAGGCCATTGCGGACACTTATTCGCCGGAAACCGCGCGATTCCTGAAGAAGGAAAAAGATCCTTTCGCCAATCCCGTAGGCAATTCCATCCTGGAGGGCATCGAAGGGATCTACGATGCCCTCTTCGAAGAGATCGACGCGGCCAAGGTCAGTCCCTTCCTGGACCAGGTGATCCGCGTGCGGGCGGTGCAGGAATTCAAGCCGTCCGAGGCTCTCGTTTTCATCTTTCTGTTGAAAGAGGTGATCCGGGAGGCATTGAGCGAGAGCATCGACGTGTTTCCGGAAGCCTTTCAGCGGATGGAAGGGAAGATCGATGAGCTGGCCTTGATTTCCTTCAACATCTACATGGAATGCCGGGAAAAGCTCTACCAACTGCGGGTGGATGAAATCAAGAACAGGACGGCCAGGCTTCTGCAAAGGGCCGATTTTATATGGGAAACCTATTTGAAGGAAAAGGAACCCCAAGAGGATTCATAAACTCCAATCAACGAAGCGAGGGTGTTACTCATGAACCCATTGAACGCCATTGTTTTTTCATTGGTAGCCGTGGGCGTGCTGGTGCTGGTTGCTCTGCTGGGGGCGGGGGTGGCGGATCTGCAGTATTTCTTTGGGGTGGTGGTGCCTTATGCGGCCGCCGCCGTCTTTTTCATAGGGGTGGTCTACCGGGTCGTCTATTGGGCGCGTTCCCCCGTACCGTTTCGCATCCCCACCACCTGCGGGCAGCAGAAGTCGCTTCCCTGGATCAAACACGATGCCCTTGAAAACCCCGTGACCAAGGGCCAGGCGGTGATGCGCATGGTCCTGGAGGTGTTGCTTTTCCGATCGCTGTTTCGGAACACCAGGCTGGAGTTCCGCCGGGGACCCAAAATCGATTACGCCTCGGCCAAGTGGCTGTGGCTGGGAGCCATCGTATTTCATTACGCGTTTCTTGTAGTGTTCATCCGGCATCTGCGTTTTT
Organism: Desulfoglaeba alkanexedens ALDC; assembly: GCF_005377625.1. Taxonomy (GTDB): domain Bacteria; phylum Desulfobacterota; class Syntrophobacteria; order Syntrophobacterales; family DSM-9756; genus Desulfoglaeba; species Desulfoglaeba alkanexedens. The sequence continues at coordinate 1,886,879 of NZ_CP040098.1, forward strand.
TCACCGAGCCCATCCCCGGGTTCATTCATCTGATTGAAAACGTGGACGGTTTCCTCGAAGTCGGCGTCCCGCGGCTTTTCCTTTCCGGCGTTGTGTTGCTTGCGGCTCTGACCTACCTTTTCCTGCGCCGCGTGACCGTCCCCCAGCTGAGCTACATCAGCCTGCCCGCCGACTATTTCCCGCTCTTTCTCATTTTCGGTATCGGCCTCACGGGAATTCTCATGCGGTATTTCATCAAGGTGGACGTGGTGGCCGCCAAGGAACTCACGCTGGGACTGGCCACGTTCCATCCCACAGTTCCCGAGGGGATCGGAAGCATCTTTTATCTTCACTTGTTTTTGGTGAGCGTGCTTTTCGCCTATTTTCCCTTCAGCAAGCTGGTGCACATGGCCGGCGTGTTCCTGAGCCCAACGCGGAATCTGCCCAACAACAGCCGCATCCAGCGTCACATCAATCCATGGAATTATCCTGTCAAGGTTCATACATACGAAGAGTATGAGGAAGAATTCAGGGAAAAGATGATTGAAGCTGGTTTGCCAGTCGAGAAAAAGGAGTGATCATGGCCAAAGTCCCCAAACCCGACGAACTCGCTCAGATAGAACATCGGCCGCCCGAAAGCCCATGGACCGAAACCCCGGTGGAATTTCGGCCGGGCACCTACTGCTATGGGGCGAAACCGCAGAACATCGAACCGGTGGACATGCCCAATCCCAGGGACTGGAACCCCGCGGACGAAGACTGGAAGCTCCCGGAGAACTGGAAGCAGACCGTACTGGACGGCATGAAGCTCCGCCTGAACCGGTTTCGATCCTTCAAGCTCTTCATGGACATCTGCGTGCGGTGCGGGGCCTGCGCCGACAAGTGCCATTACTTCATCGGATCGGGCGATCCCAAGAACATGCCGGTGCTTCGAGCCGAACTGATGCGTTCCGTGTACCGAAACGATTTCTCCACGTTCGGAAAAATGCTCAAAAAGTATGCCGGCGCACGCGAACTCACCGAAGACGTCATCAAGGAATGGTTCTACTACTATTTCCAGTGCACGGAATGTCGGCGTTGCTCGGTTTTCTGTCCCTACGGCATCGACACGGCCGAAATCACCATCATTGGCCGCGAACTCCTGAACGAAATCGGCTGTCAGATCGACTGGATCGCCGGCGCGGTGGCCAACTGCTACAGGACGGGCAACCACCTGGGTATCCAGCCTCACGCCTTTCGTGACATGATCGAATTTTTCGTTGATGAAATCGAGGAAGTGACCGGCGTGCGGGTGGAACCAACGTTTAACCGCAAAGGCGCCGAAATCCTCTTCATCACGCCTTCGGGTGACGTCTTCGCAGACCCGGGCACCTATACCCTCATGGGCTACATGATGCTCTTCCACGAAATCGGCCTGGACTACACGTGGAGCACCTATGCGTCGGAAGGCGGCAACTTCGGGCTGTTCACCTCCCATGAAATGATGAAGCGGCTGAACGCAAAGATGTACGCGGAAGCCAAGCGCCTGGGAGTCAAGTGGATCCTGGGCGGTGAATGCGGCCACATGTGGCGCGTGATCAACCAGTACATGGATACCATGAACGGACCGGCTGATTTTCTGGAAGTGCCCAAGTCGCCCATCACCGGAACCGTTTTTGAAAACGCGCGGTCCACCAAGATGACCCACATCGTGGAATTCACGGCGGACCTGATCCGGCACGGCAAGCTGAACCTGGACCCCAGCCGCAATGACAACAAGATCGTGACATTCCACGATTCCTGCAACCCGGCGCGCGCTATGGGCATCCTGGAAGAACCGCGCTACATTTTGCGAAACGTGTGCAACCACTTCTACGAAATGCCGGAAAACACCATCCGGGAACGGACCTTCTGCTGCGGTGCAGGTACGGGACTGAACACCGACGAATACATGGAAATGCGCATGCGCGGCGGGCTGCCCCGGGCGAATGCCGTCAAGTATGTCCATGATAAGTTCGGCGTCAACATGCTTGCCAACATCTGCGCCATCGACCGCGCCGTGTTCCCGCCTCTCATGGACTACTGGGTGCCGGGAGTCGACGTCACCGGCATTCACGAACTGGTGGCCAACGCTCTCATCATGAAGGGCGAAAAGAAGCGGACCACGGACCTCCGTTATGAGCCGCTTCCGGGGATGGAAGAGGAAGAGGAGGAGGAAGAAGATGTATGATGCAGGAAAGATCATTCCCGGCATAATCCTGTTTCTGGCCGTGTTTACCTTTCCCTTGTGGTCCAACATGGGGCAGGCGGTTCCGCCTCCCAACCCGGAATTGCCCAAGACGGAAACCGCATGCGTGGACCCCAGGGAAGTCATGAAGACATCGCACATGCAACTCCTCAACGAATGGCGGGACTTGGTTGTCCGCGACGGCAACCGACGCTGGGTGGGGTTCAACGGCCGCGAGCACATAATGAGCCTGCAGAACAATTGCATGTCCTGTCATTCCAGTAAGGTGAAGTTCTGCGACCAGTGCCACAACTACGCCGGCGTGACCCCATATTGCTGGGATTGCCACATTGAGCCCAAGGAGAATATGTGAGATGGAAGAAAGCAGAAGAAGCTTTTTGAAGATAGGCGGCATCTCCGTTTTGGGCCTGAGCGCGCTGCCCGTCCTGCAAGCCGTGGCCCAGAACGACGGCCCGAAGTTCAAGCCCGACCCAAACGCTCTGCAGGCGCGCCAGTGGGGCATGGTGATCGACATGAATAAATGTTGGGAGGAACAGCAGAAGCGCCACTGTACCGACTGCATCGCGGCCTGCCACAAAGTGCACAACGTTCCGGATATCGCCGATCCCAAGCGCGAAATCAAGTGGATCTGGACCGACAAGTATGAACACGTCTTTCCGGATCAGGCGCACGAATACGTACCGGAAAAGATACGGGAGAGCCGGTTCCTGCTGCTGTGCAACCATTGCAGCAACCCGCCCTGCGTCCGGGTTTGCCCGACACAGGCCACGTTCAAGCGCGAGCAGGACGGGATCGTGATGATGGACTTCCATCGCTGCATCGGTTGCCGTTACTGCATGGCCGGCTGTCCCTTCGGCGCGCGTAGCTTCAACTGGGGAGACCCCCGGCCTTATCTCGCCGAGCAGAACATGGAGTTTCCCACGCGAACCAAGGGCGTGGTCGAGAAGTGCAACTTCTGCGCCGAACGTCTCGACGTGGGCCAGATTCCGGCGTGCGTGGAAGCCTGCAAGGCCAAGGCGCTGGTTTTCGGGGACGTGGAAGATCCTGACTCTGAGATCCGAAAGATTCTGGACACACACTACACCATCCGCAGAAAGGTCAACCTGGGTACCGGTCCCAACATCTACTACATCGTGTGAGGGTTCACTATGCTTGAAAAGGCACTCAGAGGCAGTCAGAGGTATTGGAGCTGGATCCTGTTCCTTCTCATCCTCATCGGGGTCGGAGCAGGTTGCTTCCTCCTTCAGGTCTCTCAGGGTTTGAAAATTACGGGCATGAGCCGGGACGTCTCCTGGGGGTTCTACATCGCCCAGTTCACCTTCCTGGTCGGTGTGGCGGCCTCGGCGGTGATGCTGGTGCTGCCCTATTACCTGCACCATGTGAAGGATTTCGGCCGCATCACCATTCTGGGGGAATTCCTGGCGGTGGCGGCCGTTTCCATGTGCCTGCTGTTCATCGTGGTGGACCTGGGCCGTCCCATGCGGCTCCTCAACGTACTGATCCATCCCACCCCCAATTCCATCCTCTTTTGGGACATGATCGTTCTTAACGGCTACCTGTTTTTGAACATCGTGATCGGTTGGACCGTACTGGCCGCGGAACGCAAGGAAGTGGCGCCGCCCGCGTGGGTGAAACCGCTCATTTACATTTCCATCCCTTGGGCCGTCAGCATCCACACCGTTACGGCCTTTCTCTATGCCGGCCTTCCCGGGCGGCATTTCTGGCTCACCGCCATCATGGCCGCCCGCTTTCTCGCATCAGCCTTCGCCTCCGGCCCGGCGCTCCTCATCCTGCTGATGCTCATTCTGAAAAAGCGCACCAAGTTCGATGCCGGACAACCCGCCTTGGACAAGCTCTCCCAGATCGTCACCTATGCGATGTGCGTGAGCGTCTTCTTTGTGCTGTTGGAGCTCTTCACGGCATTTTACAGCCAAATCCCGGGACACATGCACGGTTTCGAATACCAGTTCATCGGACTTGAAGGCCACGGCGTTCTGGTGCCCTTCATGTGGCTGTCCGCCATCCTGGCCGTGGTGGCCCTCACCCTCCTTATCAACCCCAACACCCGAAGAAACGAGAAAAAGCTCACCGTGGCCTGCATCGCCGTCTTCTTCTCGCTTTGGATCGAAAAGGGCATGGGTCTCGTGGTCACAGGCTTCATCCCCAACCCCTTTGAAACGGTGACCGAGTACGTGCCCACCGTTCCCGAACTGCTCATCACCTTGGGCGTCTGGGCCACGGGCTTCCTGATCCTCACCGTCCTTTACAAGACGGCCATCGGGGTCAAAGAAGAAAAACTGGGCTGAAGCCACACTGAGGCGGTAACCGTCACCGACCGAGGTGGGCACATCTTTTGAAACGAACGTGTAGAGGAGTTGTTGGATATTATTTTTCTCAATATGACCCCGTGGGGTCACAACGAAGCATGAAAATATTGTGAATTGTGGGTTGGACCAGGAATATACAAAGTTTGGTAGCGTAAAAAATAATAGGCTTAATATTTGATGCCAAATTCTATTTCCCCTCCCCTTGTGGGAGGGGATTAAGGGGAGGGGGGAGAGGGGGAGTTTTTGACCTTCGTTATCCTTTTTCCTTAAGGTCTCCACTTTAAAACGCTACCAAAAGTTTATGACAGTTGGCGTGCTCAACATACCGGAATCGCTTTAGTAATTGGTTATTTTCATATAACATTGGCGTGACTGATTTTTGCAGCATGGTAATGGATTGCAGCTTCCGGATCGGGGTCCGGGGCAGGTTTCGCTGGAATGACGAAACACCCCCCCGTCAGGTAGAAGGCTTTCGAAGATTGTTCAATTTCGATTCTCTTCATGAGTGCAGCTGCCGGATGAAGATTTGACAGGAGGCCCTATACCATAAAAGCGGATGAAATTCATCATGATATCTGCGGTATGATACTTTTCATGTATAGACGCAATCTCACGGATTAAGGATCTTGACAAACGCTGCTATCAACGAAAAAAACGGTTGACAGAAAGCGGCGCCGGGAGCTATGAATCGTTTCATCTGCCCGGCGGTTGCCGCCGCCGTGAGCCGGATATGCGTCAAATATGTAAGATGCGTTGCAGTTCTTTCGGGATGAAAAGGGAACCCCGTGCGAATCGGGGACGGACCCACCGCTGTAACCGGGGACGAAGACGGCAGCATGCCACTGGAATCAATTCCGGGAAGGCGCCGTTGATGGGTGATCCGGGAGTCAGAAGACCTGCTGCAACGCCGATGAAGTGCCTTTTGCCGGAAGGGGAATGACGGCCGGGGGCGAGGTACGGGAAAAAATGGGAGCCCGAAACCGCAAGGTTTCGGGCTTTTTTTGTTCCCCGTACCATACCCGCTCCGCCGCCGGAATGGGCCGGTGCTTCGGCGGCCGGCCGGTTCCAGATCACCACACATGCCGCCGCCAGGGGCGGGGAGGGGAGGAATCCATGCAGTTAGGTAGCCGGAACGTATCGATGATGGATGTACGGCGCTCAATTTTGACATGCAAGAGAACGGTGAATACGGCGCATTCAATGTCGATGTTGTCGCCGCAAAGGTCGCTCCGGCAATCGGCGTTGGCGCCGTTGGCACAATCGTCGGCGTCGGCGTGGGAGCCGTCAGGGATGACGTTGTCGACGCCTTGGCGGATAATGATCCCGCCGCTTATTGATACTGATATTGCATTTATCGCATTGCGGCTACTGATACCGCTGATGGTGGCGGGCGGGTTATTGTTGTTGGTGTCCGTCCTGCCGGTGCGGGCCGCGGATGACTCTGACGTGCATCGCCTCGACGAGATCGTCGTGACCGCCACCCGCTCCGCCGCCCGCAGCTTCGACGTGGCGGCACCGGTGGCGGTGGTAGACGAAAAGCGGCTGGCGGAAACCGCGCCGGCGTCCGCCGCCGATGCCTTAGACGAGGTGCCCGGGGTGTCGCTGGTGCGCGGCGGTTCCTGGGAAGCGCACCCGGTCATTCGCGGCTTGGGCGGCAGCCGCGTGCTGGTGCTCTATGACGGCGACAGGGAGGTTAACCTGTGGTCCGGGCGGGCGCCGCTGACGCCGTTTATCGACGTCGGCAGTATCGCCCGCATCGAGGTAGTCAAGGGCCCGGCCTCGGCCCTCTACGGCACCGACGCCCTCGGCGGGGTGATCAATATCATCACCAAAGAGGTGGATTTTGCCGACAGCGACACCTGGCGCTTCGAAAACACCGTCAACGGCCGCTATGCATCCGTTGACGAGGGCTGGTTCGGCCGCTACGAACTGGCCGCCGGGGGCAAGGGTTTTGGTTTCCGCCTCGGCCTTTCCGGCCGCGACGCTAACAACTACGAGGACGGCAACGGCGACGAGGTGAACAATTCACATTTCGAAAACCGTAATCTCGATTTCAAGGCGCTCCATAACATCGCCGATAACCACCGGCTGACCGCCGCGGTGCGGGTCAACGAAATCGACGACATGGGAGTACCCCAAAAGGATCCCACGGCGCCGTTTTCCCATTTCGATCATTTCGATACCGGATCATACAAGCTCGGCTACGAGGGCAGGGAACTGGGTCTGTTCGACGAGATTCAGGCCCGGCTGTTCTACGTCGACCAGGACCGCGCTTTCGCCGGGTATCTTCCAAGCCCCAGCCAACCGGTGTACACCCTGAAAACCAACGATATCGAGACCTCGGCCGCCGGCGCCTCGCTGCAGCTGACCGTGACGCCCGGTGCGGCCCAGCAGCTGATCGGCGGCTTCGAACTGGTGCGCGAGGACAGCGACTCCGATGAGACCCAGGTGATCCACCGGAACAAGGATGACAGCATCGCCAAGCGGCTGACCTTTCAGCCGGTGCCCGATGCCGAGCGGGTGCATTTCGGCATCTTCGCCCAGGACGAGATCACCATCGGCAATCGGCTGACGCTCATCGCCGGCGGGCGCTACGATTACTTCACCGCCGATGCCGATGATGTCACCTTCACCGACGAGCGCTTCGACGGCAAGAGCAAGCTCACCTCGACCACCGCTTCGATCAACCGTTTCAGTGATGAGAGCGACAGCGCCGCGACCTTCAATCTCGGCCTGGTGTATGCCCTCACCGAACATCTGCACCTGACCGGTACCGTCGGCAGCGGCTTCCGGGCGCCGGACATCTTCGAGCGCTACTCGACGCGCGGCGGCGGCGTGATCTACATCGGCGACCCGAACCTTGATCCCGAGTATTCCTACAACTTCGATGCCGGTATTAAGGCCAGTTATGCCCGTTTTCGCGGCGGGATCGACGGGTTCTACAACCGCGTCGACGACTACATCGACACCGTGCGCCAGGCGGAATCATTCATTTCCGGGGTTCCTACCTACAAGTACACCAACGTCCAGGATGCCGAACTCTACGGGTTCGACGGCGCCGCTGAGGTGCTGCTAACCGCCAACCTGACGCTGTTCGGTACAGTGGCGTATGTGGTCGGCGAGGACCGCGACAGCGGCGACCGGTTGAGTAACATTCCGCCGCTGAACGGCACCCTCGGCGCCCGCTGGGAGGCGGCCGCGGGCGACCGGCTGACCTACTGGTTCGAGGCCGCCGGCGAGTTCTTCGATCGCCAGGACCACCCGGCGCCGGGGGAGTCGGAAACCGCGGGCTACGCTACGGCGAACCTGCGTACCGGGCTGCGCATGCCGGCACTTGGCCCCCTGCACGACGTAATGCTGGCCCTCAACGTCGAGAACCTCTTCGATAAGTACTACCGGTCGCACCTGCGCCTGGGCCAAAGTGATTTCATCCCCGAGCCGGGGTGCAACGTGATCACCTCGCTGCGGTTTTCGTTCTGAAACCGTGGTGTGCGGTGAATTAGCGCGGGCGATGCCTGATGCATCACCCGACGGGGTTATCCTTTCGAGCTGGATGCGGTGTCGTGATGTGCTGGAATCGTCTTCTTGGCTGGCTGTTGCTCATTAATGTGCTGCTGGTGCCGGCGCTGACCACGCCGCTGGCAAGGGCCGCTACCAGGGTGGTGACCGACCTGCAGGGCCGGGCGGTGCCGGTGCCGGTGCCGGCGAAACGCATCGTCGCTCTGCGTGGGGCCCTGGGGCTTATATGCTATCTCGATCTCGCCGACCGGGTGGTGGGGGTAGAGGATCACGAAACCCGGGAGACGGAATGGGTCGGTGCGGCGGGTCGTTCCTACCGCATGGCCAACCCACGGCTCGGCCGTCTGCCGGTTGTCGGCAGCCGCAACCGTCCGGACGCGGAGCGGCTCATGGCGGCGGCCCCCGAGGTCATCTTCGCCGCCGGCGGTGATCTCCGCTTCGCCGACAACCTCCAGAGGCAAACCGGCATTCCGGTGCTTTTCGTCGACAACGGCGACCTTGCCGAGCAGCGCAAAGCGTTCTTTGCTTCCCTGCGGTTGATGGGTATGATCTGCGGCGCCGAGGCCCGGGCGGCGGCGGTCATCGACCGGGTGACGGCGGCGGTTGCCGACCTGCGGCGGCGTACCGCCGATATCCCCGCTGCCAACCGCCCGAGCACCTACATCGGCGGGATGAACTTCCGCGTCGCCCATGGCCTGCTGGGTACCAGCCGGCGCTATCCGCCCTTCATCCTGCTCGGGGCGGACAACGTCGCCGACCGGGTAAGCGTCGACCGGGGCATGGTGAAGGGGCGCTTCAGCATCGATCTGGAAACCCTGCTGGCGCTGGATCCGGAGATTATCTTCGTTTGCGAGGGCGGCCTGGAGCTGGTGCGCCGGGATCTTTGCAACCCCGCCATGGGGGAGCTTCGGGCGGTACGGGAGGGTAAGCTGTACGGCGTTTTGCCGCACTACTACGCCGCCAGCCCCGACACCGTGCTGGCGGAAACCTACTTCATGGGTAAAGTCCTTTATCCCGAACGGTTCGCCGATATCGACACTGCCACTCTCGCCGACGATCTCTACCGCTTCTTCGTCGGCCGGCCGCTGTACGCCGAGATGACGCAAATCTTCGGTGGCTTCAAGCGTCTGGAGACGGGTCCGTGATGACCGCCCCGGCCGACATCGAGCGGTACCGCCGCCGGCGCCGCCGGCGCCAGCTCTGGCTTACCGGCGCGGCGCTGCTTCTTGCCTGCACGGCGCTGGTAGCCATGACCACCGGCGCGATTTCCGTTTCCCCGCATGATTTTTTCGGCCTGTTCAGGGAGGCGCCGGCGGGGCTGGCGGCGCGGGTCATCTGGTACGTGCGGCTGCCCCGGCTGGTCGGGGCCATCCTTGGCGGTGCCGGTTTCGCCGTCGCCGGGATGGTGCTGCAGGCCATTTTACGCAATCCCCTGGCCTCGCCCTCGACCCTGGGGATCTCCCAGGGCGCGGCCTTCGGCGCGGCGCTGGGCATCATGCTGCTGAGTCTCAACGATGCCACCGCCGGTAGCCAGGGGGCGCAGCTCAGCCGCTGTCCAGCGCTGGTGAGCCTGCTCGCCTTCGGCTGTTCCCTGGCGACCACGGCCTGCATCGTCGGCCTCGCGGCGCTGCGCCGCGCAGGCCGCGAGGCCATCGTCCTTGCCGGGGTCGCCCTCGGCGCATTCTTCATGGCCGGTACCACCGTCATCCAGTATTTCGCCGACGAGACCCAGCTGGCCGCCATCGTCCGGTGGAGCTTCGGCGATGTCGGCCGGGCGACGTGGCCGGAGCTGCGGGTCATCGCCGTGGTGGTTGCCGCCGGCACCGGCTATTTCTTCTTTCAGTCCCTGTGGTTCAACGCCCTGCTGGCCGGCGGCGAGGTTGCCCGCAGCCTCGGAGTGGCGGTCTCCCGGCTGCGCCTCTGCGGAATGGTGGTCGCCGCCATGATGACCGCCGTCATCGTCACCTTCTTTGGCGTGATCAGCTTCATCGGTCTGGTGGCGCCGCACATGGCCCGCCTGCTGGTGGGCGAGGACGCCCGAACACTGCTGCCGCTGACGGCGCTCATCGGCGCCGTGCTGCTGCTGGGCGCCGACCTTCTCGGGCGGCTGATTCTTGCCCCGGTGGTGCTGCCGGCCGGGGTGGTGACCGCTTTCATGGGGACGCCGGTATTTCTGTTGCTGCTCTTTGGGGGGCGTGGTTCGTGGAGGTAAGGGTTGCCGACCTGAGTTTTGCCTACGGACGTCGGGAGGTGCTGAACGGTTTTGCCTGCCACCTGCAGCCGGGAAAGCTGACCGCCATCCTCGGCGTCAACGGGGCGGGGAAATCGACCCTGCTCAAGATCATCGCCCGGCTCGAACGGCCCCGGGCCGGCACCGTCATGCTGGCTGCCGACGATCTTGCCGGGCTGTCGCCGCGCCGCCTCGCCCGGCGGCTGGGTTACGTCGCCCAGCACCACGTCGTGCCCCGCCTGACGGTGTTCGAATACCTGCTCATCGGCCGCACGCCCTACCGCCGGCAACGGTACCACGCCGCGGACGAGGAGATCGTCGCCGCGGTTTTGGCCGACATGGGGCTTACGGCATTCGCCGACCGCTGGCTCGGGGAGCTGAGCGGCGGCGAGCTGCAGCAGGTGGTCATTGCCCGCGCCCTGGTGCAGCGGCCCCGGGTGCTGCTGCTGGACGAGCCCACCGGCAACCTCGATCTGAAGAACCAGGTGGCGGTGCTGGCGGCGGTGCGGGAGCGGGCCCGGCGGGACGCGCTGACCGTAGCCTTCAGCATTCACGATGTCAACCTGGCGGTGCGTTTCGCCGACCGGTTCCTGCTCCTGCGTGACGGCCGGGTGCTGGCCGCCGGCGGTTCCGAGGTGCTGGCGCCGGAAACCTTGAGCCGGGTCTACGACGTGCCGCTCACGGTGTACCGCATCGATGGCCGGCTGCTCGTGCTGCCGGCCTGACGGAAATGGGCGGGCAATGAAAGATGAACGCGGCGGCTGAACGCAAGGGAACGCCGATGAATCGCTAGCCGGATAACGCTTGCGGATCAAGGGAAGGAAGTGGAAAACTTCCGCCGCCCGGCGACTGTAACCGGGAGGAAAACAGCGGTTGCCCCCTGTGTAAGGATGGTTGTCGCATGATCTGAATCCATCTATAATCCAGTACTTCGGGGGCGATGGTTGATGACCGTGCGGCCGGAGAACTAACGGCACACGACGTCGGGCGGTACCGGGGCGGGTGCTCGGAATCCAAACACATCGAAGGCGCCCTCCGGGGGAGTGTGTCTCACGGGCCCCCGGAAAAGTCGCTGAAGCCGATCGATTCACGTGTCAGTTGGCGGCGCAGCCCCGGCAGAGCCGCCGGCCGTCGACGGACACCAGCTTGGAGACCATGGTGGGCTCTCCACAGCGTTCACAAGGCTCCGAAGACTCGATCCTCGCCTTGTCCGGCACTTCCGTTTCCACCGCCCGCACACTGAAAAGAGCCTCGAGCGGCGCTTCGAGCACATCACAGCTCCGCTTGAAATGGAGTGAGTTGAACCGCTCCCTTTCCTCCTCAGTGGCTTCGCCTCGGATGAGCTTCTGGAGCAGAGCCATGTGCTCCGAATCGGGCGCAAACGCTCCCGGCTTCAGGCTGACCCTCACGCCTTTTCCGGAATCGCGGCTCATGAGAGTGAGCGCCATCTTGCCGTAATCCTTGAAGACAAAATTTCCCTTCCCAAAGGTGCAGCCTGTGAGCACCTGAACGGCGTCCGCGGCACAGGCGTCCGTTTCCACGATGGCGACGAGCTCTTCGTCTTCGGCCCGATTTGCCTTGAGCCAGTCCATGGCGGCGTGCGCCGCTCGATAGCCCAGTGAAAGCCCTGGACACACGTGCCCGTGAAACCGAACACATCCCCTGAAGTCTTCCCGTTCCATGATTTCCTGTGCGGCCATGATGTTCCTCCTCGTTCCTCCAAACCCCGAAGTCCTCAGTTGTCAAAGAGTACCACGCCGCCCAGCGGACCGTAGATCTCTTTCATCAGCGCGTAAACCGGTTTCCCGACCAGGAACGAATAGATTTCGTCGGCCTTGGTTTCCGGATCCATACCGGCGAAGGCATCGGGATAGAGCGCTTTTCCGATGGCATAGGCGTCCGTAAGGGCCGTCCCCAGGTTGGTGCTGTAAGAGTTGTACGGATGCAGCAAGTACACGCGGCGGGACCGGAAGGCTCGAAGCGCCTCATACACCTTGGGTCGCTTGGCGTAGTCCTCCAGGATTAGCGCCTTGCCGCCGCCGTCGATGAAGATCACATCCGGGTCCAGGGTGAGCAACATTTCCTTGTCCAAAAAAACGTGGCTCCCCAAGTGCGCGGGGATGTCTTCGGCCACATTGTGCGCCTTCGCCCATTCCAGCGGAAGATAATCCCTTTCCGTGCTCTCGATGCCGTGGGCGCCCCGGTGGCCGATTCCGCCGACGTAAACCCGCACCGGTTTCGAGCCCCTCCCCTTCAGAGCCCTCCGTTCGACCTCCAGCTTCCATGATTCGATTCCAGCGATGACCGCCTCAGCACGGCCCTCGCAGCCCAGGACCCGTCCTGCGATCCGAAGCGCGTGAAAGACTTCCGTATCGAATGTCCCCAGTTCGCCGTAGCTCAGCACAACCACCGGAATCCCAAGGCTCCGCTGCACCTCGTCGGCAAGCGGCGCCTCCATGTACGTGACAAAGATCACCTGGGGACGGACGCGCAGAAGGCTTTCCATGTCCGGTTTCTTGTTGATGGCGGCCGGACCGCCGGGGCCCACGGACGGAAGCGCAGCCAGCTCCGGGTGAGCCAACCGATACGGACGGCCTGCAGGGTCACGCTTTTCCAGCGATTCGACGCCGCAAACCCTTTCGACGGCCCCCAGATAAACGATCAGTCGAAGGGACCCCGGGCCGAGGCAGACGATCCGCGACGGCTCGCGGCCCACTTCCACCGATCGACCCGCCTGATCCCGCACGGTGACGGTCGCGGCCCATCCGGGTACCGTCATGAGACACACAACCCAGGCAATGCCCAAGCAGCCGATAAGTCGGGTCAAGAGTTGCTCCAAACGGCTCGTCCCCTTTGTTCGCTCCCACGCGCCTCCGGTGGAACCCCGTGAAAGGCGCCCTCTCCGTCTTTCGATCCAACGGGATCGCCCATTGGAACCACCACCCGGTGCCCACCAGCCTCCACTAAGAGCACCTCCACGCCGTAGACTTCCCGGACCATCTCCGCCGTTACGGCTTCCGCGCGAATCAAGGCGTGCACCCGGCGATCCTTGAGAAAGAGAAGTTTATCGGCAAACCGCAGCGCGAGATTCAAATCGTGGAGGCAGATCGCCGCGGCAAGGTTTCCATCTTTCACCGCCGCTCGGACGAGCCCCATGACTTCCAGCTGGTTCTTGAGATCCAAGCTGCTCGTGGGTTCGTCCAGAAGGAGCACCTTGGGCTCCTGCACCAGCGCCCGCGCGATCACCACCTTCTGGGCTTCCCCGCCGGAGAGCTCCGAAACCGGCCGAAGAGCCAGATCCTCCAGGCCCATCTGTCGGATCGCCGTTTCAACCCGTCGATAGTCTGCGGGCTCAGGCGACCATCGGATGTGAGGCTTTCGACCCAGGAGCACCGCTTCGAACACCGTGAGGCGGGTTTCTCGAGACCGTTGAGGCACGTGGGCCACGTGCCGGGCGATTTCGCGCTGAGGCATTGCCAGAAGATTTCGTCCGTCCAGCAGCACCACACCCAACTGAGGCCGCAGAATCCCGTTGAGGCACCGAAGGAGGGTGGACTTTCCTGCCCCGTTTACGCCCATCACCGCCAGCACCGCCCCGGATCGGAGCGTCAGAGCCACCTCGGTCAGCACGGACCGGCCGTTGTAACTGAAATGAAGATCCGTCGCCGAAAGGATCATCGTGTTCCCCGAATGAGCAGGCCCAGGAAGAGGGGGGCCCCAAGAAAGGACGTGATGACACCCACCGGAAGGGCGCCTGAGCCCATGACAGCCCGTCCCAGCGTGTCCGCTGCGAGAAGGAGGAGCGAACCCAGGACACCGGAGGCGGGGACCAGAAAACGGTGATCCGGGCCCACCAGCCGCCGGGCCATGTGGGGAGCGATAAGACCCACGAAGGCGATCACACCGTGGAAGGCGGTCGCGAGAGCCGAAACGAGCGCCGCCGCGAGCAGTCCTTCAAAGCGCAGGCGTTCCACCGGAACTCCCAGCCCTCTCGCCGTCTCCTCACCCGCCTCCAACGCGTTCAGGTCCCAGCGGCGTCGCGCGAGGTGGACGGCTGCCAGGCAAGCCACAAGCGTCAACAGGCCTATTTCCCGCCATCCGGAACGGCCAACGTCCCCAAAGCTCCACACCACCGCCTGGGCCAGCCGCGTCTCGTCGGAAAGATATTGGACAAGAATCGTACCGGCCCCGAAGAGCGACGATAGGGCCACCCCCGCCAGAATGACCGCCTCTGGCGAAAGCCTTCGCAAACGCCCCAGGCTCAAGATGATCAGCGTGGCACCCATGGCGCCGCAAAAGGCGAAAAGCGATACCGAAAGCACGCGCCCTTCAAACAGGATGATGGCGCACGCCGCACCGAAGGCCGCCCCTTGACTGATGCCCAAGGTCGACGGAGACCCGAGCGGGTTCCGAAGCAGCGCCTGAAGACTCAGCCCAGCCAGTCCCAGCCCCCCGCCTACGACCAGCGCCGCCGCGATGCGGGGCATACGGATCTGCCAGACGACGATCCCGGCCGGTCCCTCCGCCGGTTTTCCCACGAGTGACCACCAGACGCTCGCTAGGTCCAGGTGATACGCTCCATGGGTTACCGCCAGCAGCGCGGTGCCGATCGTGACAACCAGAAGGATCGCCAAAAGCCAGGTCCTCTTCCTGGCCAGCCGCAAATAGGAGCGGGTCACCCCTTCAGAGCGCCAACCGACCGCCGAGCCGTCCGAATCTTCACGCAACGAGAGGATCCCCCCGGTAGGCCCTTCAGGCATCTTCTTCAAAGAAGATCTTATGGTTCACCAGGTTCATGGATTTGATCCGCCCGCGAACCGTCTTCCGGTCTCCAAAAATACCAACCAACCGCCAAGTCCTTTCGTCTTCCGGTTCAATGACATCGACGGACTCCATCAGAAGTTCCTCCCGACCTTCCTTGAGCAGGTACGCGTTGGCTTCACACATCTTCCAAAACCTCCTTGAGCTTTTCCTGAACAAGGGCTTGCACCAGGTGAGGCAGCGGTTCCTTGCCCACCCCCACGATCACGACCCGTTCTTGCGTGAGCGGCAACAGGATCTTGGGTGACGGGCAGGACATGACCGCCTCCGCCACCCGCGGCGTCACTTCTCCGAGCATCGCGTTGGCCCACGTGATCGCGACGGGGCCGATGACGCAGTCGGCCTGACGGACAGTCCAACAGATGGCGCTTTCACCGGTGGCTCCCCGGTTGGCACCGGCCCGCATCATCTGTGACGTGGCGATGGCATTCGTTCCCAAGGCCAAAACCTCCAGCGATTCCCCGTAGGCCTCCTTGATGTACTTGATGAGGGTCGCCCCGATACCGCCCCCTTGGCCGTCGATAACGCAGATCCGCTTGAGTCCCACCCGTTTTCGTCCTCGCTTTCCGCTGAACCATCCCGGCTCCCGGCGTTCGAAGCCGTCCCCTCGCCACTCGCCCGGTTTGCCCAACCGCCGTCTTCCCAAAAAGAAAAACCACGAAAGCCGAGCCCCTTTTGAGCCCCGGCCTTCGTGGCCGCCTTCAACAGACTGATCTTGCGTCTTCACAGAAACGGCACCTTCATGATGCCGTCTATTAGGTTCTACTAGTAACGTATCGCCGTCGCCTTTGTCAACCGCCCGCAACAACCCAGGACGATTTTATTCTGCAAAAAAACACAAATACAACTCACAATTTCAGAAATTGAGGCATAACGGGTGTGCTCCTCCTATCCTGAACCGCTGAGAACTCTGCTTCATGATCAGCGCCATCCAGCCATCTCTCTCTGCATCTCTCCAGTATCGAGCCAGTCCGCCGCGAAGGCTTTTCGGAGGAGCGTCGGTGGCACGAATTCATCGTATTTTTGTAGTTGTGGAGCCTCCGGTTCACCCACCAGATCTCCCCCTCTAATCTCCTCACTGCGCATTGAGATAATCCGTTGGCGCAGCTCTTCGACGGCATGCTTCCTGATCCGGACTGTTAGAAAATAGGGTGAGATGCCGCCTGTGCTCACAATGCTCAGATCTTCCTTTGCGGTATGGCGGATCCATCGCTCCAACGCGCGATAGGCATCGGAGGAGAGCATCGCCCTCATCGACTCCACCGCCACTGGACCGATAGCAAGATCCCCTGCCATATCCTCAGCTGCCTGGTGGCTCTGACCTATCTCAGGCTCATCGAGCTAGAGCTCCACCGAGCTGGATTGCCCATATCCGCGCTGACAGTCATGGATCAGATGCGAAGGCTCCACTCCTGTCTTTGGTGGACCGCCCCCAAGCGTAGGGCGGATCGCATCATCGAAGGCCCAACCGAACTCCAGGGGCAGATCCTCGGCGCATTCGGCTGCAAGACAACCGGTGGGGTCTTACAAAAACCCTAAGATCAACTCATTGATTTGACTCCTATTGTCCCACCTTGGACGCTGAGAAGCCTGAAACTTCTGCCAGAGGCTCATTTGCCTGAGCGAGCTTTCTACAGTATTTCGGATTGCGGATTTAAAAAAAAGCAAATTCGGATGCTTATTGGAACTTCCGATAAAAATGACGTTATGTATCAATATTTCCTATTTGCCACATCCGATATATCTATAATATCCACCTAGTGTTTTAGTAGCGTTCTAAAGTGGAGATCTTAAGCAAAAATAGTTGACGAAGGTCAAAAAAATCCCCTCCTCCCTTGACGGGATAGGGTTGGGGTGAGGGTGATAAAACTAATGAGATGGGAATACGTATCCTGAATGACGGATCAAGTTCAGCATGACGAGAGAACTTTGGACTCTCAAGTTTGTAATAAAGTCGTACCAATAATATCTAGGTTAAGTTGACTCAGGGAATCAAAGTAACATTGTTCTATCCCCTTATTTTATAATCAGCGCAGGCTATTACTACTGAAAGGAGGAGGAGTGAACATGAAAAGAATTTTCGGTTTTTTTGTGGCTGGGTTACTTTTGCCATCCATAGCCATGGCAGTTGAAATATACAAAAAAGACGACATGTCGTTAAACGTAGGTTGGTGGGGGCAGGTTTGGTTTCAAAATATATCGGATATGAATATGGATAATGATGACGAGAAGTACGATGATAACCTAAACGATTTCCTCATCCGCCGTAGTTATTTTTACTTAGATGGTACCATTACGCCTGAACTGAGTTTCTTTGTTCATTTTGCCAGTGACAAGTTGGGGATGGACGAGATCACCAATGATTCAGATAAAGGCCTGGGATCGGGTATTGCCGTGCGGGATGCCTGGTTCAATTATAAGATCCTTGGCGATGATCTTATGGTCCAGGTCGGCCGGATGTATATCCCCTTTACACGCAATTACGGGACCACTTCCACCAAAGCGATGTTGACGCTTGACCTTGACTGGGGCCAAGGTGGGTCGCACAGCGGTATATTTTATCCCAGTAATATCGGTCGCGATGATTCTATCACACTGTGGGGTAATGTTCTGGAGGATAAGTTACAGTATCGATTGATGATAGGAGATGGGGAAGATAACAATACAAAAAATCCCGACGATAATGTGCGTTTTGCTGGGCGTCTTAGCTACAGTTTCTTCGATCCTGAAACAAAGTGGTTCAATTCTGAGACCTATCTGGGAACCAAGCGAATCCTTGCCATAGGTGCGGGCTTTGATTTTGAACATGACATGGTGATCGCCGGGAAAAAGGATGATTATACAGCCTGGACTGTTGATTTTACTTACGATCAACCGATGGCACAGGGAAATAGCCTGACCTTGGTCCTTTCTTACATCAATATTTCGCACGTTCCCAATGCCATCACATGGACCCAATTGGGCGCGGGAGATGATGGCGATATCATTTCCGCTAAGATAGGGTACTATTTTGGGGATAAACTCGCGTTAGGCAACCTTCAGCCGTATACTCAGGTGCAAAATATTCATTCAGATGAAAGCGGCGACGATGATACGATGATTTACGGATTTGGGCTAAACTATTATCTAAAAGGCGTGGCAAACAAAATCAGCTTGGAGGCCTCTTTTATGGATCAGGATGAGGAAGTTCCAGATTCTGCAATTAGGGACAATACAACAATCACCCTTCAGTTTGCGCTTGGATTTTGAGTGGAAGTAGTCCTTCAAAATTGGAAGCATTGGGGGTGACCGCCTCTTACAGCCGCCCGCACGTGAGTGACGACAATCCCTATTCGGAGGTCCTGTTCAGGACAGTCAAATACCGGCCGGACTATCCGTACCGCGGGTTTGAGAGCCTCGAAGAGGCCCGGCGTTGGGTACTGAATTTGTGCGTTGGTACAACCATGATCACCAGCACAGCGCTATCCGTTTTGTCACTCCTTGCCAGCGGCACGACGGAGAAGACCACGACATTTTGGCCGGTCGGCGGCGCGTGTACGAAGAGGCCGAGGCCCGCCATCCAGAACGCTGAAGTGGCAACATCCGCAACTGGGAGCCCGTTCCTGAAGTTTGGCTCAACCCACCGGCTGATGCCAATAGACAGCGAACATCGGCCAGGGCGGCATGACTTCGTTCCCTCTGTGCCAATGTAGGTGAGACACGGACCCCTTGGTAAATTAGTGTATGGCGGACTCTTGACCTTGATGCCCTGGAGTTCATCCGGCGCTACCTTCAGCATGTGCTGCCGACCGGCTTCATGAAAATCCGATATTACGGTTTCCTGGGCTCGGTCTCGACTGTGACTTTGGACGATGTCCGGGCGGCGATTGAACGTTCTCTGGATACTTTTGTTGCGCCACGACCGGAAAGCAGGGCCGTGGAGGCTCACTATCCTTATTGTCCGCATTGTCGGGGCCGACTGGTGTTCGCCTACAAACTTGCCGTAGGCGAGAGTTGGAATCCGGGGTAAAGAAACTTAACCGCCTGCTATCCTGAGAAAAAGCGGCCGCATCGCAGCCCGCTTTCGGACCGTCTCTTTAGCCGCCTTCGCCGGCGGACAGGACGACTGTTGCTTTTTTTCTCAATTTACCGTCGGAAACACAAAATCACGACCATGGACGACAATGAAAACCACTCCGGCAACTGACTTTTTTCAAAGAGCAGCTTTACCAAACCCCAAACCACCGGATTTCAGCCCATCCGCCACTGAACTTTAGCGGCACCTTTCCAGCCCCAGCCAATCATTAGCCTATAATAAGATCGGGCTTATTGAACAATGGATTGAGTCCGACCCGCTAGCCATCCCTACGCCTTGAAGCTTAGCGGTTTTGGGTCGGCTCAATCCTTATTGGTTATGCCGCGCCGTCGCCACGTCCAATCCTATCCCAAGCTTCGCGAAACTCGTCGGTTTCGTAGGAGTTGGGCTGAAGCCAGAACGAAACCCTGCCATCCTTCTCGCCGCGATGCGCAAGTCTTTTCACTTCGTGGGGTGTGAGGATGAATGCTGTCGGTTCCGAGCTGAGTTTGTTGATGATCACCCAGAAGTCGCCCATTAGATTTTCTATTGACGCACCGAGGGGTACTGGTGCCTGCTTACTGAGCGATTTGACTTGAATGCCAAGATATCGCTTTCCATCGCGACTGTACGCGACGATATCGATGCCCCGAGCGTTGCGCGCGGTCGGCATAGCGTTCCACCCAAGCAGTGAGAGATGGTAACAAGTGAAATAGAGACCTGCGTTGCCGACAATTTGGCTGTCAAGCTTCATGTGCACCTCGAAGCGGCATAACGCCCAAGCTCACCTGCCGCTATGGAGCGCAGCAGAATAGCGGTCAGGTGCAGGGCCTTGCTAGGCACCAAACCTCATGTTTCAAATTCACTCCGAGGCAGCCCGGACTGACGGATAATGGATCGAAGCGTTCCAATTTTGATTTAATCATGGTCTGGGACAGGAACCGTTATTGTGCTTTGGGGAAGGTTTTTCTGCATGACGATGTGGCTACCGCGGCGACGGATTTCTATGAAGCCATGCGTTGCCAAAATCGAGCATACCTCTCTGCCAGATAGAACTCGCAGCTTACCCAACCACCACCTCAAATTGTGTCACAAAAACCTCGTCATGAAGTCGCTGCTTTATCTCCTCGGGTGATGCACTTTCGAAAAATAGTTCCAATGCTTCGCGAAGATTGTCCCTGGCCTGCTCCACACTATTCCCTTGGCTTGCGATATCTAATTCCGGGCATAATGATACGTATCCATCACCTTCGCGTTCAATAATTGCTGTAAATTTCATTGATGACATCTTATCTCCCTAAAACTACTCATCATATAAAGGAATGTTAAAGGGCATCCAAAAACCCCGAAGACCGCATGGCAAAATTATAGTGCGTGGATTTAACGGCTGTCAACAAGCTCTGTGGTCCATATGACGGCCTGGGCCATCGGGGCTGCGAACGCCCCGTAAGCGTTTCGGTTGAAGAGCCATTGAAGGCGGCGCGTCGGGGCCGGCCTGGGCGGCGTTCGGGCCCGCATTGCCAAGCGGCGGCGGTTGGGCTACATTGGACACGAGTGAGGGTCTGCGGGTTATTCAAGCGTTTGCGTCCCATCCGTGAGACCAGCGGGATGTTCCCCTTGGTACTCCGGCGTCTTCCCGACCGGCGAAGCGACAGGGGGAAGCCCATTCCTTTTCGATGCGGGGAGGCAGCATGGCCGGACACGAAGCGTTGCCAAAGGACCTGGAAAAGCAGCTCAAGGAGGTCTTCAAGCGGCTTTCGTACACGGTTTCCATCTACCTTTTCACCGACCGCCGGCAGCCGCGGGAAATCGCCGAAGCCGCCCGGAATCTCGTCAAGATCTTTCAGGGGCTTTCGGAAAAGATCGCGTTCGAAGAACACGACCTGAACGACGACCTGGCCAAGGAATGGCACGTGTACCGAGCGCCGCGGCGGCCATCACCATCTTCGAGGATCTTTCGCGACCCTACTGGAAGGAGGAAGCGAAAAAGGAATACATGGTCTGAGGCCGCCGGTGCGGTGTGCGGACAGGCCGCGCCGGCCCGGAACGATCGGGTACGGGCAGCGGGATGCCAGGGGGAGAAGTGTCACTCTTCTTCGTTGTCAGCGTCCCACCATTCCGTGCAGGCTTCTTCGATGGCGCGCTTCAGTTCGGCGTCGACCTGGTCCTTGAGGCTCCAGGCCAACGCCGCCCATTCCTCCATGACCCGTTCCGCTTCGTCGCCCCGGTCGGACTCCTCCAGTTCATCGGCCAGGTCGATCAAAGCGCTCAGCGCTTTCCTCACCGGCACTTCACCCCCGCTTGTGGCCACGGGAACGCCCGAGCGCACGTATTCCCAGGCCAGCCGGCCGGTTTCGGGATCCCATCGCCATCGTAAGAGCTTTTTCTTCGCCATGCCGGACTCCCGTTCCGTAAGTGATCACAGGGTACGCTTTTTGCGGTCCCAGTCACAAGAGGGCTGGACCGTTCGTTTATTTTCTGCTCTCTTGAATGAAGGGATCGAACCCCATGTCATCCTAAACCAAGCAGAGATCAGGCTAGTCAAAATTCGGTTATCACAGACGGTCCATTTTGGGGTGTCACTTCTTCCCTTGGCAGAGAACCTATTTTTGGTCATTCTCGCATGGTCGGCTGTCCGTCGATAATTTCGATGGGAAACCCTTTTGACATCGATTTTATCGATTTGACAACCGCCGTCTTTCCCGTTTAAGGGACCTACTGATTCGACAAGCGTCTTCTGCAGTAACCAAGGCAGGTCATCCATCATGTTTATTTGGCGCTTCGGGTTTACCTGAATCTCCAGCCATTGCCGTCCGGGTCGGCAGGCATGGGCAGGGAACCGGTGCGCCGCCGCAAAGTATTTTTTCTGATTTTTCCAAGGCACTCCGGAGACGTTGACCCACGGCATGCCGCCGGCATGAGCCAGCGTTGCACGGCGCTGTGGCTTGCGCCGCCGTGGCGGGCATCAAGCCCGGAGGCCAGCCAAAGGAGAGCCTCATGAATACAGCTGTTCGCATACCTGCCAACCGATCCATCCTTTGAAAGTCCTGATGAGAAAGGCTCATCGGATAGGAACTATCGTTTTGTATTCGGTCAGGGTTGGCGGGTAGTTGAACTCGTTTGGAGCCTTGGGAGGGTTTCCCCTTGTTCCCAAGCTGGAGCTTGGGAACAAGGGGGAATTTCCAGGGAATTTTAAGATCTCACAATGAACACTCTATTCTGGGGAGCTGTAGTTAGGTCAGCAATTTCGTGAAGGAGGAGAGGATGGGAAAGAACTGGTTCGCCACCCGGTGGGGGATCATCGGCGTGGGGGCGACGATCGGCGTGCTGGCCGCCTTGCTCCAGAAACTGGGCAATCCGGGCAACATGGGGATCTGCGTGGCCTGCTTCGAGCGCGACATCGCCGGGGCTCTGGGTCTGCACCGAGCAGCGGTGGTCCAGTACATCCGGCCGGAGATCATCGGGTTTGTGCTCGGGTCCCTCGTCGCTGCGTATCTTTTCAAGGAATACCGGCCGCGGCTGGGCTCGGCGCCCGTGGTGCGGTTCATCCTGGGCGTATTCGCCATGATCGGCGCCCTGGTGTTTCTCGGCTGCCCCTGGCGGGCCATGCTGCGCCTGGCCGGCGGTGACGGAAACGCCATACTGGGCCTGGCCGGACTGGCCTTCGGCATCTGGATCGGCACCCTGTTTCTCAAGAGCGGCTACAACCTGGGCCGCAGCCAGAAGACCTACGCTTCGGCGGGATGGCTGCTGCCCCTGACCATGGTCGGTTTTCTCGTCCTGATGCTTATCTACCCCCAGGTACCCGACCAAGCGCAGAGCGGAGTGTTGTTCTATAGCCAGAAAGGCCCTGGAGCGATGCACGCCCCGCTGCCGGTGTCGCTGAGCCTCGGTCTGCTCATCGGCTTTCTCGCCCAGCGCAGCCGTTTCTGCACCATGGGCGCTCTGCGCGACCTGATCCTCTTCGGCCAGACCCATCTGTTCGGCGGGTTTATCACTCTGGTCATCTTCGCCTTCATCACCAATCTCATCCTCGGCCAGTTCAAACCGGGATTCGTCGGCCAGCCGGTCGCCCATACCCTCCATGTCTGGAACTTCGCCGGCATGATGCTTGCCGGTTTGGCCTTCGCCCTGGCCGGCGGCTGCCCTGGGCGCCAGCTCTTCCTGGCCGGCGAGGGCGACGGGGATTCAGCCCTCTTTGTCTTCGGCATGATCGTCGGCGCCGGCATCGCACACAACTTCGGTCTGGCCAGCTCTCCCGAGGGCCTGGGCCCCCACGGGGTGGCCGCTGTGGTCGTCGGTATGGCGGTGTGTCTGTTCATCGGTTTTACTATGCGTCAAACAGTCAAATAAGGAGATCAAAAATGGCGGTGACAGTCGATGCCCGGGGGCTTTCCTGCCCGCAGCCGGTGCTCATGACCCTCAGCGAGATCAAGAGCGGCACGGACAACGAGATCGTCGTGCTGGTGGATACCGATACCTCCAAGGAGAACGTGATCCGCGCGGCGGTGAGCCAGGGGTGCACGATACAGAACATTGCGCCCGACGGCGAAGGCTACAAGATCACGCTGGCGAGGAAGTGAAATGGGACTGTTATCTTTTCTGAAAAACGGCATCCGGGGCGGCCGGGGGCAGGCCGCCGAGGGGTCCAAGGCCGACCGCGGAATCCTGATCTTCGAGAACACCAGCGATGTGATCCGGGCCGAGAACCGCCTCAAGGCGGCCGGTTGGCCGGTGAGGGTGATGGGACCGCCGCCGGAGATCCAGCGCGGCTGCGACCTGGTCATCGAGTTCCCCCTCATCCAGCGGCTGGAGATCATGCGCCTGCTCGAGGAGGCCCAGGCGGTGCCGCTGGAAATGGTGCCGGTGACCGGTCCCCTGCTGACGCCGGTGGACTTGTTTCAGACCGTCGACTACGGCGACTGGCTGATGGTGCGGGCCGCCAACATGAAGATCTGCATCGAAAAGAGCACTCGGACCATTGTGAACATCTCCGGCGGGGGGTGCCCGGACGTGCCCTACCTGGCCCAGGAGATGGTGGGAAAGTCCCTGACCGAAGCGCCCCGGCCCCGGGAAATCGGCCACACCCTCTGCGGCTACGCCCTGGAATTGGCCTACGAGGAGATTTGCCGCCAATGCTCTGCATCGTAGGCACCGTTCCGGATGCCGAG
Organism: Desulfoglaeba alkanexedens ALDC; assembly: GCF_005377625.1. Classification (GTDB taxonomy): domain Bacteria; phylum Desulfobacterota; class Syntrophobacteria; order Syntrophobacterales; family DSM-9756; genus Desulfoglaeba; species Desulfoglaeba alkanexedens. Next base: position 1,911,207 of record NZ_CP040098.1, read on the forward strand.
TTTCCCCTGGTCACTGGGCCGCTGCGAATGGAAAACGACCGGCTGGTCATAGGCGGGCGGACCGTGGCGATCCAGCGGGGCACTCCGGCCCTGGCGGGCGCTGTGGTGGCGGTCGCCCGGGTCCTGCCTCTGCCGCCGGTTCAGGCTTGGCTGGTGGGCGACATCGGCCGGGGCGACGGCAGTCGGCGGCTGTACGCCCACCTGGAGGTCGAGCTGCCCCGTCACCCCTGGACGGTGGTTGTTTTTCACTACCTCCAGCCGGATGTGGACTGGCACAACCGGGTCCTCTTCGCCGTGGAGAAGATGCACCCCAGGCCGGTGCTCATCGCGGACGCCGGCTTCATGTACGCCGCCAAGATGAGCGGCCAGGCCCGGGAATACGACCTGTTCACCCCGGACGCGGGCGAGCTGGCTTTTCTGGCCGACGAGGATGCGCCCCATCCGTTTTACACCCGTGGGTTCATTTTGCACCAGGAAGACCGGGTGCCCGAGCTCATCCATAGGGCTTATCAGAATGCCAACGCGGCCCGCTGGCTTCTGGTCAAGGGACGCACGGATTACCTGGCTTGCGCCGAAGGGGTCCAGGCCACCGTGGATGCACCGGCCAGTCCGGCCATGGAGGCCATGGGCGGCACCGGTGACACACTCACCGGATTGGCGGCGGCTTTGACGGCCAGCGGAATGCCCGTCGAGAGGGCCGCCGTCATGGCCGCCCGGGTGAACCGCCTGGCCGGCCACCTGGCCGATCCGACTCCGGCCACTCAGATCGCAGCCATAGTGCGCCAGATTCCTGTGGCCCTGAAGCAAGTGATCGACACCCCCGGCGAACTCAAATGAACCACATCTGTCGATCGACACTTAAATTTACGCAATAAGAAGCTGTCTGAGAATACCCTTTAGCCTTCTGGGGATGCAGTGTCCGTTTTTTCGCGTAGCGCGGTTCGCAAACGGCAGTATGATAGGGGCGCAGCGTCGCTGCGCCCCGGCTTGTCAGCGATCAGGATCAGCGCGGCATTGCCGGTTTTACGGGTCGCGGGCAAGCCCGCTCCTACCGATAACGAAACACCGGGCCGATCCCCTGTAGGAGCCGGCTTGCCGACGATCCGCGTCGCGGCTCGCGGCCAAGGCCGTTCCTAACCGTCGGATTCACGTGAAGTCTCGAAGGGGAGCCTTCCCGGCGGGTGCGGGGAAGGCCGGAGACCGGACAGGCTGTACTCCGGGTATGCGGAGTCTGAGCGCCTGTTCCAGTTCCGAGCCGGCGGTGAGTTCCCGGCCGACGACGGTCCGGATCTCCTTCATGGCGGCCGGACCCAGGCTGGCCTTGATTTCCGGGCAGAAGTAATTCACGCAGAAAGGATCGCGGGCGAGCAGGGTGCATCCCCGGGGCCCCAGGAAGATGCATTGGCCGGCGTATAGGCGGGTACGGGGAAGCGGTGCGCCCAGCAGCCTGTTGGCGAGAAGCTGGACGAGGTCGTAGGTGTCTTCGATTTCCTGAAAGCAGCAGCCTCCGGGCACCTTGGCGGCGCACGCCGAACAGAAGGCACCGATGCGGTTCCGAGCGAAAATCCGGGCGGTTTCCTCCAGGGCTTCGCGATAAGCGCTCAACAATACCCGCACCCGTTCGTCCGCGATGAATGAAGCCCCGCGGCGCGTGAAGAGTCCTTCGGCGGCTTCGATGCGATCCTCGATGGTCATTTCCCAAGCCTTCTCAGCATTTCTGAAGAAAACCACCCGAGGTTGCGGCGCGTTTACGATCCGGGGCTTCCGTCAGAGTTCCTGCAGGATTTCCACGTTGGCTTTGGCGCGCCGGTCTTCAAGCCAGGCTTGCCAGAGCTGTGCCTGTTTCTGAGCCATGAGCCTGCGGCGGGTGGCCTCGCGTTCCTTGGCGAAGACTTCTTCGGACGGGGGCCGCGCTTCCAGAAGTTCGCAGACCACGAAACCGCCGTCCACCGCTAGCGGCGCTTCCGGGAACCGGTGAGCTTCGCTCAGCGAGAACACCTCGTCCCGATCGTTCGGACGCAGCAGAAGCTTTGGGTCGAACCTCTCCCGGGAAAACCAGTCCGTCTTTTCGATGACCAGGTTTTCCTCCGCCGCCGCCGCTTCAAGGCTTCCCGCAACGCGGGCCGCTTTCAGGAGCTCCGCCGCCCGCTGCTGCGCGGCCTGGCGCGCCTTTTCCCGCTTGAAGTCGCCGACCACCCGCTGTTTCACCGCGTCCAGGGGGGGATTTCCGAAGCCTTGACGGCCTTCACCTGTGCAACCAGGTACCCGGATTCGGACTCCAGCACCCGGCTGATCCCTCCTTCAGGAAGGTCGAACAGCGCCCGGCTGATTTCCGGAGCCGCTTCCACATCCGGAAGCGGTTCCCCTTGGACGAACCAGCGCTCCGGGGCCGGCGCTTCCATGGCCGCAGACGCCGCCGCCTTGACCACGTCGCCTTCGGCCGAGGCAAGGTCGGAAAATTCCAGGGCCTTTTCGTAGGCCAGGTCCTGAGCCTTGTTGTGCTTGAGTCGCGCTTCGATGGCGGGGCGGGCTTCTTCGAGGGGAGTGGTCTTTTCCGGCTTCATGTCTTCGTTCTTGATGATGTGGAACCCATAGGGGGTACGGACGAGATCGCTGATTTCGCCGGGTTTGAGAGAAAAGGCGGCTTCCCCGAAGGTCGGGATCATCTGTTCCCTGGTGAAATAGCCGAGATCACCCCCGCGGGTCGCCGAACCCGGATCCTGGGAATGTTCCAGGGCCAACTGGGAGAAGTCCTCGCCTCCCTTGGCCTTTTCCAGGACGTCCAGGGCCTTGGCCCGGATTTCGTTCACCTCGTCTTCCGGAGCGGTGTCCGCCACCCGAAACAGGATGTGTCGTGCCCGGACCTGGGGATCCTGGTGGAACTCCTCCGGATGATCCTCGTAGTACAGGCTGATTTCCTCGTCCGTCACCTGAACGCTTTCCAGATAGTCTTCCACTCTGAAAAGCACCCACGCGAAGCGCCGCTTTTCAGGTTCGCGGTATCTTTCCTTGTGTTGTTCAAAATAGGCCTGCACTTCCGCGTCGTCGGGTGAAGGGAGGTTCTCGATGGGTTCGGGTCGGACGGTGGTGTGGGCCAGGCGGATTTCCGAGTGGTTGAAGCGGATGTCCTCCGTCACTTCGTCTTCAGTCACCACGGCCTGCCGCCGCACGAAGTCTTCGACTTTGCGGAGCATCAGATCCTGGGCCAGGCGGCCTTCGAACATGGCCGGGGACATGCGGTTCTGTTGGAGAATGAAAACATATCGTTCCTGGTCGAATACCCCGTCTTTCTGAAAAACGGGGTATTCGAGGATTTCGCGCTGCACTTCTTCGGTAGTGGATTCAAGCCCCAGTTCCCGGGCGGCCATGGCGATGACGAGCCGGTCGATGAGCAGATTCAAGGCCTGCTGCTTGAGATTCAACTGCCGAGCCAATTCGGGGGAAAAGTTGTCTCCGAACTGGCGCCGGTACATTTCCAGCAGCTGGTCGTGAGCCTGATCGTATTCCGCGAATGTGATGAACGTATCGCCCACCCTGGCGAGCTGGTTTGCCTTGCGGCTCTGATAGGAATAGCCGCCCCAGAAGATGAAGACGATCACGATGGCGAACAGGGCGACCTTGATCAGCCACGAGGTGGCGTGTTTTCGAAAGAGATGGAGCATGAGTCGATCGACCTCCTTAGTCGAAGATTCACTGCCATTCCATGGGCTGCGTACGACGCCGGGCGAAGGCAAGGTAAGCGAGAGCTCCGATGCAGGGAAGCAAGGATACCACGAAAAACCACGTCACCTTCCGGCGCCGTGTTTGAAACCGGCGCCTCGGAATGTCCTGAATGGCCCAGAACGTCGGCACCAGGGGAAGCACGAAGAGAACGGTGAGGATGAGGATTTTAACCGGCATGGGTTCGGGGTCCTTGAGGCGGCTTTCGGAGCGCCGCAACGCTCGTCTTTCGGGCTTGAACCTCCTTCTTGAGGTCTTCGATCCGGGTCAGGACGTCGTTCCACCGGTTGTCCCAGAACGCTATGAAATCCGATTCGAGGGATTTTATAATCTTTTGAGCCTTTCGCTGCAAGATCTTCTTGTAGCGGCGCGAAAAGCGCAGTCCCAGGAAGAAGAGGAGAAGACTGTAGCTTCCGAGGGCGGCCAGCCCCCTGCCGCTGAAGACCGCGTGGACGATCGCCAGGACCAGGCGCGCCGACGATGCGGGCGAGGGCTGTTCCAGGAAAGTTCCCCATGCCGTTTCGCCCCCCAGGGCCACCAGGAGGAGGGCGAGGAGCATCCCCGAAGCTGCCGTCTGGCGGAGGCGAAACCAGACAAGGCCGGGGCCCGGTCGCCCCTTCAGGTGCAGAGACGTCCTTTCGGACAGTTCTTCGGCCAGGGAGCCCGGACTTTCCGGCAGTTGCAGCATTTCCTGGATGCGCGATCGGACGGCGGGCGGCACGTTGCGGCGGAGCAGGCCATGAGTGATCCGGTTTTGCAGCCACTGTCCGTGCTGTTCCAGGCTTCGCACCACCGTTTCGGGCGGTGCGAAGAACCCCGGCTCCCGCCGCGGAACCCCTCCGTTCCGAAAGCGCTGTTCCCATTGAAGGCTCAGAACATAGACCCATCGTGCGGCGCCTCGGAGGTGTTCCGGGTCCTGAAGGGACAGCATTACCTTTTCTTTCAGTTCCCCTTCAATCCAAGGCTCCAAGATCCGCCGGCCCGCTTGCATCCACTCCGAGTGAAGATCCTTGAATTCCCGTTCCAGCTCCGAAAGGGCCGTTTCGAACAGCTCGAGGGTCAGGCTTTCCCGGTCGAGCGCCTGCAGAAGGACGTCCACTTCGACATCCAGGTTGGCTTCCTTGATCCCCCGGATTTCCTTGGCGTCGCGTTGTTGGAAGGCGAACCGCCGAAAGGCTGGAAACTGATTCCATGGGGATAGGTTACCCGGATTCTCCAGAACTTCCCTGGCGGAAACCACGAAGAGGAGCGGTTCCGAAAAGCCGTGTTCCCTGAGGTGGGCCAGGAACCGGCGCGTCACCACGTCCAGGTTCCGGTAGCCGTCTTCGCCGGAGCCCCCGGCAAAGAAATGGTCGCACTTGTTCAGTACGAAGCAGAAATTTTCCCGCGCCTTGGAAACGCCCTCCATGAACCGGTAAAAGAGGGCGTCCGCGTATTTTTCCGGAGAGGTGACCCAGATGACGAGATCCAAGTGTTCCAGAAAGCCGAGGACCCGTTCCCTGTGTTCGCCCATGAGGCTGTCGAAATCGGGCAGGTCGCACAGGACGATCTGTCGAACGGCGTCCGCTTGGTGCGGGACGTCCACCCATGGGACGGGGCAGGAACGCACGGCTTCCGGAAGAGGCGTGCTTTCGTGCCGGTAGACGAGGACCCGGTCGGTGTGCGGGCGCCGGTGACTGGTCGAGGCGATGGGAGAGCCCGCAAGGCCGTTCATGAGCGAAGACTTTCCGACCCCGGTCCCTCCCAGAATGCCCACCACAAGCGAACGGGTTTCCAGGTTTTCGAGCCTTTTACGCAGTTCCAAAGCGGCGGCGTGGAGAGACTCCCGTTCTTCGGAAGTCAACGACAGCGATTCCCCCTCTTCGAGAAAGCGGGTGAAGCGTTCCAGGTCCGACTGGAGTCGGTGGACGGAAGCATTCATGCGGTTTCAGCCTCTCGATGCCGTGCGCGGAGAGCGCTTTTCCACGATTCCAGTTGCTGCCGGGTGGACCCGTCGGTCATGAGGGACTGAAGGGCGCGCTCATACCGGTCCCGTTGTTCGCGGACCACCGAGAGCAGCCCCGCCTGGTAGCGCTCCGCCAGTTCGCGGGCGAGCCGCTGAATTTCATGGTAGGCGAACAGTTCCACGGCCCCCTTGGTGACAAACGGAGCCAGTGCCGAATCCAGCGCCACGTCCAGCCCGGAAAGTCCGCCTCCCACCACCGCTTCCAGGGATACGATCAGGATGCCCCAGAGGATGGACGTCGAATAGATTCCCCATTCCTTGCTCCTGGGAATCCCCTTGGCCAGCCGGGCGAAGGTTTCCTCCAGCCAGAGCACCAGCTCGTCCTGAGCCTTCCACACGATCTCCCGCACTTCTTCGCGGCTGAGTTCCATCCCTGGCTGTCGCATCTTCCGGTACAGAGGGGAATCGGCGTCCGCGGGCGAGAGGTCTTCCAGAACCCTCCGGTTGAGATGATCCAGGGCCGCATGGATGGGATGCAGGTCGATCTTGCGGCGGATCTTTTCCAGAGTCTTTTCATGGGATTCCGGAACCGCCGGCCCGCGCATTCCCAGAAGTCGAAGGGGTGCCAGGAGGATTTCCCGGACGAAACGGCGGGGCTTGGCCAGCACGTCGTACTTGGTGAAAAGTCTTCTGATCTCGGCCTGAAGATAGGCCCGGCTTTCCGCCGAAAAGCGCTTTTGCTCTTCTTCGATCAGCCGGCGGGTGGATTCGGCCAGAAGGGCGTCCAGCCGTCGCCTCCAGGATTCCGCCGCCCGATTTTCCGCATCGAGCAGGGTCAGAAGGGATTCGAGCCGTGCCGCTAGTTTTTCCGATTCCCGCCGCAGCCGACGGGTTCGATGGGCTCCGAGTCGTTCTTTCGAAAAATCCTGCAGCAACGCCTTCCTGAATTCCTGAAAGGCCGGGCTGGAGGGCAGTTCCTTCCATGGAGATCCCGGGGTGTAGGGGAGCAGCCACAGGCGGTCCGCCGAAAAGCGAACGTCTTCGGTTTCCAGCACTTCGAGGACCTCTTCCCGGGTCATCCGCTGCTCGGCTTTGTTCAAAAGCAGGTAGAAGGGCCGGCCTTCACGGGCCACCCGAACCAGGAACCGGTAAGGGACGTCGTCGGCGTACTTTTCCTGGCTCGAAACGAAAACGATGCCGTCCGAAAGGTCGTGGAGGTCTTCCGCGATCCGCCGGTTGGCGGCTTCCACGCTGTCGAGGTCAGGGGTGTCGGCGAAGACCAGGTGGCTCAGGTCTTCCCGGTCGTGTTCCAGGAGAACGATTTCCCCGAGGCGGCCGGAGGTCGGGACTGCTTCGGCGCTTCCTGCGGCTTGCCTCACCACGGGAACGGCCGAAAAGGGGAAATGGCGTTCCACCGGGCAGTCTTTGTGAGCGTAGAGCACCGCCCCGGCCGTTTTGGGACGCTCCACCCCGGTGGCGCTCAGTTCTTCGCCGCAGATCGCATTGAAAAGCGTCGACTTTCCGGTGCCGGTCCCACCCAGAAAAGCGATCCAGAACCCCGGGAAGTCCTTCCTGTAACGAAAAACGGCGAGGCTTTTTCCCAGCTCATCCAGCCATGACTCCAGAAATGCCGCATCGGGGGTCAACCCGGGGCATCGAACCCGCCCCACCCATTCCAGATCCGGAAGGACATCGCCGTCCAAAGACTCGGGGCGCTTCTCAGGTTGGGTCATGACGTTGGGCATCGCGGGCGAGGGGCTCCTGCGGAAGGGTTTGGGCCAGAGGTTGGTACATCTGCACCAACCAGGTTTCCCCGGGGGTTCGAATCAGGCACCGGGCGAGCACCCGGCCCGGGTAGGTCCGTTGCTGCTGAATCGCCGATCGTTCGAGTTTCCTCGCCTGAAAACGGAACCGCCTTCGGTACAGCGCGTACAGGTTCGCCGTAGTGACCACCAGCTGGATGCCGGCCGCCCGCGGAACCGAAGGAATCTTCGCGGCGTAGGCCTTGGCGGTCCAGATTACCTGCTCGCCGGGATGCTTGACGTTTTCGAAGAACTGGTCCCAATGGAACGGCAGTCCGTCGGAGGCAGCCGCCGGCTCCACCGGAACCACCAGCGCTCGAATCCTGAAAAAGAGCGCTTCCAGGAGCATACGGATCGTGCGGAAAAGGAAGGGAAGCACCACCAGAATGACGGCAAGGCAGACGAGGGTGACAAAAAAGGTCCAAGTGGGGTGCGCCAGGCTGAGGTAGGCGTAACCGACGGCGGCCACGTCCTCGGTCAGGCTCAGGAGTACGTTGGAAAATGGTTCCGGGCTGGCCTGCACCAGGAGCCGTGTCCCGGCCTTGGTCACGTGAGCCGCGGCCGCCAGGCTGGCGCCCAGCAGGAACACGATGACCTCCATGGCCGGGGAAGCCTCCCCCACCTGCATGAGCGCCAGAATGGCACCGCCCAGGGGTCGGATGAGGGTGTGGACGGTGTCCCAGAGGGTGTCCAGCCCCGGGATCTTGTCCATGAAGAATTCGATCATGTAGAGACAAACCGCGACGAAGATGACCCCGTCGTGAGCCAGCACGTTCAGTTCCGGGGGAAGACCCTGGACGAGCCCGTGCTTGACGCACAGGCCCACCACGGCCACGGTGGCGTAGAGATTGATCCCCGAGATGAAGGAAATCCCGAGAAGAGAACCCAGCTGCGCGATGACTTCCATGGGGCGGTTTCCTCGTGCGTCCGGTCACGCCAGTTTGCCGGCGGCTTGAAACCGCGTGCCTCGGCCCCGGTCTCCAAGCATTCCGGCGGGGCGCCGCAAACCATGCAGGCCGCTCTCCGCTTGGACGATGCGGGAACCGGACGTGTTCGGCCAAAGCCGTCCAACTCACGGCATCAGGTAAAAACCGAGAGTTTTTTCTGTAAACGGATCCAGGTCCACGAATTCGGCGCCCACCATATACCCGTTCACCCAGCGCACTTCCGCCAGAGCCTGGACCTTGTCGTTTCGGCTGTTCTTGAGAGGAAATTCCACTTGAACCAGATCGCCTTTCTCGAGATGATGATCGCGAAAGCTGCTGAAACGAAGGCCGCCGCAGGAAAGGTCTTCCACTGTCATGTCGAAGCAGCGGCCGTCACCGTCTTTCTTTCGGTAATGGCCGAAGATCAGGTCCGGTTTTCGATAATTCCTTCGGCCTTCGAGGATGATGGAAAACTCGCGGCTGCAGCTGCAGCGCACGCGGAGCTCCCGGCGGGAAGCCCCGATGCCGGTCGCATCGATGGTCCGGTGCTTGGCGCAACCGGGGCAGATGATTGTCGCCGTACCGTCGTTACAGACAAAAACCTTGAGTGTTTGCATGGCTGGGAACTTTCACCGGTTGAGTCGTGGTTCCAAGGGCCCGAAGGCGCCGGGCGCCTTCTTTGACAGGCGCTTGAGGCCATGTCAAACGCTCTGGCCCGCGCAATATCATCGCCTGCTGAATCGGCATGAAACGCGCAAAACTGAAAAAATCGATCCGAGGAGACCGCACCATGAGCCGCTGGATGCAGATCGATATCCGCCTGTTGCCCGTGTACGGGCCGGGAGGCCTGCGGAAAGTTTTCCCGAAAATCGCGGCGTTCCTCAAGGAACGCGGCTACCAACGTTCCTTGGAACAGGAACCGTCCCTCTACCACCTGGTGGAGGTGCTCGAACGGGTCCGCAAGGACCCCAATGTGCCTTCGCCTGAGAAAGGAGATCTGGAAGCCGCCGGGTTTGATCGCCTGGTCGCAGTCCGTGATGAAGCCCGCCTGCACCTCCTGGCCCGAAGGCTGAACGAACTCGACCGCTCCCTTTACGTGCTGGAAGACCTTTTCCAGGATCTTGAACGCGATCTCAATTGAACATCGAACATCGAACATTGGTTCCTTTTCTCCCATTCACCATTCGATGTTGGACGTTCAATGTTCGATGTTCATTTTGTCCAGTCGATACCGGGCAAAAACAACTTAGCGCTTATGGGGGAAGGCTTCCGGTGTCTTCGGAACCGGAACGCTGGTTTTGGAGGCATCGGCGGCAGATGCCCTCAAATCGCACTTCCACCCTTTCCACGATTCCCGACGGTTCCGCCTGGGCCGTCAGCGTTGAAACCCGGGGCCTGTCCGGCGGAAGGCATTCCATGGCTCCGCACCGCCGGCAGAGGAAATGGGCGTGTTCTGGATGGTTCCGGTTGGGAGCGAGGCCGAAGCGGAAGGTTCTGTTTCCGGCGGTCAGGCGTTCCACCAGCCGATGGGCCACCAGCAGGTCCAGAATGCGGTAAACTGTCACCCGGTTGATGTTCCCGGCACGGCTGATCCGGTCGTAAATGTCCTGGGCCGTGAGGGGCGACGGGCTGTTTCCAACGGTTGTCAGCACGGCGAGGCGGTTCGGCGTCGGGTGGAGTCCGGACCGGCCGAGCAGGTTTGCGTAATCGCACCGGGAGCACATGATGGTGTCCTCTATGGGTGCAGGAAAGCCGGTCAGGCGGCCGGCTGTCCCCGGCGCTTCCAGGCGAACGACAGAAAAAACACCGTTCCAGCCACCAAGATGATGGTCGCTCCGGATGTCAGGTCGTACCTGTAGGACAGGAAGAGCCCCGCCAAGGTGAAGCCCACGTTGAAAGCCGTGGCCCAGGCCATCATCCAGGCGAGGGAATTGGAGTGTCTTTCGGCGATATGAGGGGCGATGGTCAGCAGCGCGATCACCAGGATGAGACCCACCATGCGGATGACCACCACCACGGACAGCGCCACCAGGACCACCAGCAGGCCGTAGAGGATCGTGACGGGGATCCCGCGCACTTGCGCAAAGTCCATGTCGTAGGAGAGGGTCAGGAGATCTCCGTAAAGGGTGGTGACGATCACCAGGATGACCCCGCCCAGACCCAACATGATCCACAGATCGGACGCGGGCACGGCCAAGATGCTTCCAAACAGGTAACTCATGAGGTCCACGTTGTAGCCGGGGGTGAGGTCCAGGAGGATCACGCCGAAGGCCATGCCCAGCGCCCAGATGACGCCGATGACCGTGTCCGCCCGGTGGCGGGACTTGAGCGTCACCGCAGCCATGACGAGGGCCACCAGAGTGGAAAACACCAGGGTGCACGGCAGCAGGGGAAGCCCGAGAAAAAAGGCGAGCCCCACACCTCCGTAGGCCGCGTGAGCGATCCCTCCGGAAAGGAAAACGATGCGGTTGACCACCACGTAGGTGCCGACGACGCCGCAGATGAAGCTGGCGAGCAACCCGGCGAACAGCGCGTTCCGCATGAATTCGAACTGGAAACCCGCGAGAAACCCTTCCATGCCTTCCTTTCGGTGATCTTCACGCCGACGCTATGGCGTGGTTCCTACCGCATTCACTTGTCGTGATGGGGCAGCACCCGGTGGGGCAGGTGGCCGTGAGCCAGAAGTTCCACAGGGCACCGGTAAGCCATCTGCAGCATCCCGGGAGTGACCTCCGGAGCGGCGTGGTAATAGACACGCCGGTTCACGCAGGCGACCGACTTCACGTAGCTCGAAAGCACCATCACGTCGTGGCTCACCACCACGATGGTGACGGTTTCGTTCAATTCCTTCAGATGCTCGTAGAGCGCCGTTTGGCCTTCCGCGTCCACGCTGGCCGTCGGTTCGTCCAGGAACAACGCTTCGGGACGGCCTACCAGGGCACGGGCGATATAAACCCGCTGCCGCTGACCTCCCGACAGTTCCCCGATCCGCTGGTGTCTCAGATCCCACATTCCGAGCCATTCCAGCGCTTCACGGGCCGCGGCCAGGTCCTCCCGGGATGGGTGAGCCAGTCCGAATTTCCGGCGCTTCCGGCCCATGAGCACCACGTCCAGAACCGAAATGGGAAAATCCAGGTTGACGTGGATATTTTGAGGAACATACCCGGCGCGGTGGCGCGTTTTCCTGGGGGGGGAACCGAAGAGCCTGACCGAGCCGCGATCCGGTTCCAGCAGTCCCAGCATCAGCTTGATGAGCGTCGTCTTTCCGCCGCCGTTGGGGCCGATCACCGCCAGAAATTCGCCCGGCTCCACAGCGAAGTCCACGTCGACCAGAATCGGATAGCCGTTGATAGAAAAGGACAGATTCCGGAGTTCCGCCACAGGGGCCATCAGGAAAACCTCACTTCAGGGCGGCCTGCAGTTCGATGGCGAACCGCCGCAGGTTCTCCGCCCAGTCTGCGGCCAGGGGATCCGCTTCCACCAGTCGCGCTCCCACCGCTTTCGCCACCACTTCCGCGCTCCTTGCGGAAAACTGCGGCTGAACGAAGATCACCGGGAAACCGGCTTCGCGGGAACCCCGGATCAGGTCCTGCAGCTGGGATGCCTTGGGTTCCTTGCCTTCCACTTCCACCGAAATCTGTTCCAGGCCGTAGGCGTCTGCGAAATAACCCCACGCCGGGTGAAAAACCAGGAAGCGGTTGCCGTTTCGCTTTCTCAGCAGGGAACGGATTTCCCCGTCCAAGTCCACCAGTTCCACAATGAACCGCTTGTAGTTGGCTTCGTATTCCGCGGTGCCGTCCGGGTCCACCGCCAGTAGTCCCGTGAGGATGTGCCGCGCCTGGAGCATCACCAGCGGCGGGGAAAGCCAGATGTGCGGATCCAGGACCCCGTGCTCGTGATCTTCGCCTCGGGATTCCGCCGAACCGTCGCCGGCGTGTCGCTGATCGTAGGCGTCCCGCATGGGAAGCTTTGCAATTCCGGCATCGGTGGGTACGACGGAAAGGCTTGGATGCGTCTTACGGATTTTCGGAAGCCACGCGTCTTCAAAAGGAACGCCGATAGAAAAATAAACCGCGGCCTTGGACAGTGCCGCCATCTGCCGCGGCGTGGGTTCATAGGTGTGAGGCACCGCTCCGGGCTCCACCATCACCATCACTTCAGCCTGATTCCCTGCAATACGCTCCACGAAATACTTCTGAGGAAGGACGCTCACGCACGCTACCAACGGCTTTTCGGCCGAAGCGGGAGCTCGGAAAAACCAGGGGAGCGTGACCGCAATGGCGAAGATGAGAAGGTCGCGCCGCTTCATGGAGTCCTCTCGTTGGGGAAAATTCCGTACCGAAGAGGGTCGATGCCTCGCATTTTCCGGCCGGGAGGCTGCTGCAAGACTGCCGGATTCGCTCGGCGCTTGCGGAAAACGGCCGCCTGTTACGCCGTAGAGAGGATCCGCTCCATGGGTTCGCGACCCGAGGAGCTCACCGTCCAGGAAGCCCGGCCTGCCCTTGATGAGCGTTCCCTGGGCTTTGGAGCGACCTCCCGGCACCGATGCAACTTGTTTGCATCGGCGGAGGAGCCAAGTCAAGCGCAAAGTAAGGAGCCTGTCTGAGAATACCCTTCACTCTTTTGGGGATTCCCCTTGTTCCCAAGCTCCAGCTTGGGAACAAGGGGAAGGAGCGACTCATGCCCTGTAGGAGCCGGCTTGCCGGCGATCCCGATCGCGGCGAGGGCGCCGCTCCCAGAGTGGGGCACCCGTGAGAGGCCCGCCCTCGGGCCGATGGCGCGGGGCATTGGGGTTGGTTCATCGCGGCGAGGGCGCCGCTCCCACAGATGGTTTGCATCGCGCGGCCAAGACTGCTCCCATACGAACAAGGCCCTCATCCCCGCAGGTAGCCCCATTGCACCAGCCGGCGGTAGCAGTACTGAGCCATGGGGCCTTTCCGGACCTTCTTAAGCACGGCGTAGTAGGCGCGTGCCGCGTCTTCGCGCCGTCCCATGGCTTCGAAATTCCGTCCCTGGTAGAAGGTGACCTGGGGCTGGCCGGGGATGAGGCGCTCCGCCGCCTTGAGGTGGGTGAGACTGCGGGTGTAGTCTTCGCTTTCGAACGCCAGGACCCCTGCCACGTAACGGCCGTGAAAGAGATCGGGGTAGAGCGAGACGGCGCGTTCCGCGGATTGGAGGGCCTGTTCTTCCAAGCCGGCTTCGCCTTCGGCGGCGGCCCGGTAGACCCAGATGAGGGCTTCGCGGGGAGCGCGAACCGTCGCTTCTTGAAACAGCTGAAGGGCCTGCCGGGAGTCTCCGTTCTTCATGGCCGTTTTTCCCTGGTCCATCAGGGCGTAAGCGGGCTGAACCTGGCGCAGGTACGCCGTGGCCTCGCGAAACGATGCTTCCCTCAGAGCTTCGGGGGTGCGAAGTTCCGGCCCGTACAGCGACAGCCGCTGGTTGGCGTCCGCCACCCGTTCCGACGTCAGTGGATGACTGGAGAAGTAGCTTTCGAGCAGGGACGGTTGACGGTCCATTTCATCCATAAGCAGGGCCATGGCCTGGACAAAGCCCGCCGGGTTGTAGCCCGCGCGCGCCATGTAGTCCATGCCCAGCTTGTCGGCTTCCCGCTCCTGGTCACGGCTGTACTTGGCCAGGGTCAGGTTGACACCGAGGAGTCCGACCTGTCTGATCAGGCCGCCGGCGGGGACTGCGGCGGTCTGGAGGGCCGCCATGCCCACGGCGGAAAGGAGTCCCGAAAATACCTGACGGGTATAGGTGGCCAGATGATGAAGCGCCGCCACATGGCCGATTTCATGGCCCAGAACGCCCGCCAGTTGGGCTTCGTTTTCCATCCGGGCTACCATGCCGCGGGTGATGGAAATCTTTCCGCCCGGCAGCGCGTAAGCGTTGAGGTCCGAACTGTTCACCACGTTGAAGGCATAGGGGAGGTTCGGCCGGTGGCTCACCGCGGCCAGGCGTTGCCCTATGGAGTTCACGTAGTCCTGGAGCGCCTCGTCCTGAAAAAGGCCGTAAGACAATTGTGTGTAGAGGGGGTAGAGCTTTGTACCGGCTTCGAGTTCCTGCTGCTCGCTCATGAGCGACAGCTGGGGCGTTCCCGTAACCGGATTGGTGGCGCATGCCGCGATGCCGCCCAGGGCAAACACAAGCACCGCGATCCCAATTCGGATGCCCGAAGTGGCTTCCGCTTTCGTTGTTCCAGAAAACCGCTTCACGGAACCCTCCTTCGATGTGTACCGTCTGATCGGTTCCAAGGCGTTCAGGGTTTTCTCACCAGTCGGAATCCCTGGTCGTTGCTTCGCCGCTGAGGGGAACTCAGGTGGTCTCGCCCGGCACAACGGACGAACTGCGGGCGGCTGTACCAGCTTCCTCCCCGGGTCACCCGAGCCGGTGCTCGATCGGTCACCACCGGGTTTTCCCGGGAATGCCCAGCGTAGGCTTCCGGATCGTAAACGTCCCGACACCATTCCCAGACGTTTCCCAACATGTCGTACAGACCGAACCCGTTGGGGTGAAGCCGTCCCACCGGCGCCGTGTGGACGAACCCGTCGCTGCAGGGATGAATGGTCCAGGCCGGAAATACCGCCGCCGCCGTGCGGTCCGCCGCATTGGCATAACGGCAGGCTTCGCCCAGGTCGTCCCCCCAGTGGCGTGACGTGTCGGTTCCGGCACGGCAGGCCCATTCCCATTCGGCTTCCGTGGGAAGCCGGAAGGATCCGCGGCTTTCCCGGCTGAGCCATTCCGCCATAGCCGCGGCGTCGTTCCAGGAAACGTGCACCACGGGGTGGCGTTCATCCTGTTCGAAGCCGACACGGCGCCAGGAAAAGCCGCTTCGTGTTTCCCACCGGCCGGTGTAAACCCAGGAGTAGCCGTCTTTTTCGGCTTCCGTCACGTAGCCCGAAGCTTCCGTGAAGATCTGGAACTGCGCCCGGCTGACTTCATGGCGGCCCATCCAGAAACCGTCCACGCACACCTCATGCACCGGCCCTTCGTCGGGGTCCCGCCCCTCTTCCCCGGGCGGGCTGCCCATCCGGTAGCAGCCGCCGGGGATCCAGACGAACTGCATCCCGGTCACGGGTTCAATCCAGGTCTTGAGAGTGATGGAGGCGACTTCCGCAGGACCCCGGTCCGCGGCGCCGCCTTCGGCGGTTTGCTGTGACGTCTCCCGAGGTGGCTTGACCCTCCGCAGAAGATCCGCACTCGTTTCCAACGGCCGGCGCAGAAAGTCGAGAGAAGGCTGCCCCCGATCCATTGCCGCCCATGTCGCCGGCAGGATGCCGGCCAGGAGGATGCCGGCGAGAAACCATTTGACCCTTGATGTCATATCCCGACCGCGATCCCTTCGTGGGCTGTTCCTGCTTCATGCCGATCGGATGACGTCTACCGGCTGGACGGCCACGGCACGCCGCGAAGGGTAGATCCCGGCCATGACGCCCACGGCGACCGAGGCGACGAAGGCAAACACCAGACCGAACCAGGAAACCTGGAAGGGAAACCTGAGGATCCGAAAGAGGATCGTGCTGAAAAGGAAGCCGCAAACGATGCCCACTAAGCCGCCGCTCAGTGAAATGAACGAAGACTCCATCAGAAACTGCCAGACAATGTCTCGTTTCCGCGACCCGACCGCCCGGCGTATGCCGATTTCCAGGCGTCGTTCGTTGACCATGAGAATCATGATGGAAAGAATACCGATGCCTCCGATGGCAAAGGAGACCGTCGCGGAAATGCGCCCCAGCAGACGGATCATATCCGTGGCCTGGGATTTGAGCGACAGGACGTCCTTCATGTCGATGACGGTGAAGTCGTCGTCCTCTCCGGGGCTGATACGATGGCGTTTGCGCAGCAGGGCTTCGATCTCCTTGATGGCCCCGGGAATGGCTCTTTCGTCGGAAACCCGCACGTAGACGGTTGAAAGGAACGTCTGGTTGACGAACCGTTTCAAGTACGTGTTCAGCGGGACGAAGATTTGATTGTCCTGATCGAAACCGGAAATATCCGCTCCTTTTTCCTCCATGACCCCGATCACGCGGCAGGGAATGGAACGGATCAAAACCGATTCGCCGATGGGGTCACGGCTTCCAAAAAGCTTTTCCGCCACCTTGTGGCCCAGCACCGCGACCTTTCGGATGGCCGCATCGTCGGCCTCCGTGAAAAAGCTGCCGTGCTTGACGCGGAAATTGCGTATTTGCGGATAGTTGGGAGTCACGCCGGCGATGAGCGTTGCGGAGAGAGCCACGGACCCGAAGCGGACCCCGAACGTCTTACTTCCCGAAGGGGAAACGTCCTCCACGAATCTGGTCTGATGGTGAATGGCCCAGGCGTCTTCCAAGGTCAGGTTGTTCGCCTGGCTGATGAGACTCAGGCGGATGCTGAATCGGTGTACCGTGCCGCTTTGCACGATGACCAGGTTTTCGCCCAGGGCCGCGATCTCAACCTGGGTCTTTTTGGCCATGGTACTCGAAAGATTGGAAACCACCACCAGGGAAAACGTTCCCAGAAAGACGCCCAGCACCGCAAGGGCCGTCCGCGTTTTGAAATGGGCCAGGGAACGCCGGGCGATGGAAAGATTCAACCAGATCCGCTTCATGGCTGGTCCGGGAACACTGCAGGGCTTTCAGACGTTTCGGATCGCATCGATGGGGTTCACCAGGGCGGCGCGCGAAGCCGGCTGCAGCCCGAAAATCAGGCCGATCAAAAGCGAAAGGCCGAACCCCGCGGCAAACGCCTTCCACGAAAAATACATGGGGAAATCCGCCACGAACGTGAGCAGACGCGCAGCGACCAGACCTCCGACGAAGCCGACCACACCCCCCATGCCCGTAAGGATAACCGATTCGCCCAGGAACTGGAAAAGGATGTCCCGGCGCCTGGCTCCCACCGAACGCCGAAGGCCGATTTCCCGCCGCCGTTCGTTGACGGACAGAAGGAACAGGTTGGCGAGGACGAAGCCCGCCACCACCAGCGACATGATGCCGGTGATGCCTAGAAAAACGACTAGAGACCCGGTGAGGGCCACCAGAAATTTCACGATTTCCCGTGGGGAGATGATTCGAAAGTCGTCGGGTTCTCCGGGCGGCGTCCGATGGCGCTCCCTCAGGAACCGCCTCAGTTCCTCCTGGTGCCGTTCCATGTCGGCGGCGTCCAGGAAGCGGACCCGTACGGACGAAACATAGGTGGTTTCATTGAGGATCTTTCGCATGACGGTGGTGAGCGGCATGATTATTCGGTCGTCCATGCTGTGCCCGGCGGGGCTGGTGCCTCGTTCTTCCAACACGCCCACCACGCGCACCGGAATGTTTCGGACGAAAATGTATTTTCCTACGGGGGCCACCGCGCCGAAGAGCTGTTCCACCACGTAGGTTCCAACCAGGGCGATATTTTTGAGGGTCTGGACGTCACGGTCTGTGAGGTCGGTTCCTTCGACCACGGGCCAGCTCCACATCCGGCTGTAATCGCCCGTGGATCCGACAATCGTGGTCTGGTGCTTGCGGTTTCCGTAGGAAACGGTCACCCCCCGCGTCGAACTCATGGGCACCACCAGGTAGGCCGTCGGAAAACTCTCCCGGATCGCTTCCACGTCTTCCACGGAAATGGTCTTTTCCCGGACGCCGATGGCACGGGATTCTTCGCTGCCGCCGACGATCAGCATGGAATCCGGACCGAACCGTTCCACGATCTCAAAAGCCTTGCGGTAGGCTCCTTCCGTGGCCCCCACGATGATCGTGATGGAGGCGATGCCCAGCGCGACGCTCAACAGGCAGAAAAACCCCCGAAGTTTGAAGGCGAAAACCGCCTTCAAGGACTGGTGCAACAGAGTTCCCCACCGTTTCATGGCGCTTCGCCGGAGTTCAAGATGGTGCCGTCGCGGATCTGGATGATCCGCTGAGCGTATCCCGCCACCTTGCGGTCATGGGTGATCACCACCAGGGTTTTCCCCTGCTGGTGCATCCCGGAAAGCAGTTCCATGATTTCCGATGCGGTACGGCTGTCCAGCGCCCCCGTGGGTTCGTCGGCCAGGATCAGCTCCGGGTCGTTCATGAGCGCGCGCGCGATGGCGACCCGTTGCTGCTGGCCGCCGGACAGCCGGGCCGGCTTGAAGTCGGCCCGATCCTTCAGGCCTACCAGCTCCAGGAGCTCCAGGGCTCTTTCCCGGAACCCGTCGCGGCGCCGTTCCAGGTAGAGCGTGGGCAGCAGTACGTTTTCGAGGGCTGTAGCGTAGGCAAGCAGGTTGAAGCTCTGAAAGACAAACCCCAGGTGTTCGCTCCGCATCATGGACAGTTCGTCATCGGAAAACGCGCTTACGTCCGTTCCGGCAAGCACGTAGCGCCCGGACGTGGCCACGTCGAGGCATCCTAGGATGTTCATGAGCGTCGTCTTGCCGGATCCGGACGGGCCCATGACGGCGACGAATTCCCCGGGCTCGATCCGCAGGTCGATGCCCTTGAGGACTTCCACCTCCAGGTCGGCTATCAGGTAAGTCTTTCGGACGTTTTCCATCAGGCACAGGGTCATGGCGATGCCATCCGGCTGCAATCAGAGTCGCAAAGGCGGTGGACGACGGCCGCATCCGACGGCCGCTGTTCCGATTTCAGGATGGGAACGTTTCGCCGGCCGCGCCGGCCTCCGCCCGTCGCCGGCGTCGGGTCGGCTGATTCCATCACGTGTCGACTCATCGCCTGCCGGGGGCCGACGGCGGAAGGACCAGCCGTGTGGCCACCGTGTCCCCTTCCTTCACGCCCGAGAGTATCTCCGTCCGGTCTTCGCCTCGGACGCCCACCGTGACTTCCTGCTTTTCCACGCTGCGGGGCCCCAGGACGCGATAGACGACCTGTCTGCCGTTTTCATATTTCACGGCGGCGTTGGAGACCGTGAGAACGCCTTCTTTGCGCGAAAGGATGATCTTGCAGTACGTGGTCATTTCGGGGCGAAGCATCAGCGCGTCTTCTTTCGGTACTTTCACAATGGCCAAGTAATAGACGATGTTGTCGCGAACCGTCGGCTGCGTGTAAATCTTTTCGATCACTCCGTGAAAGACTCTGCCGGGATGGGTGTCCACCGAATACTCCACCGAAACTCCGAGGCGCACGCGCCCCACGTCCGTTTCGTCCACATAGATCTGCATCTCCAGAAGCGTCGGATCCATGACGGTGACCAGGTTCGCCACCTGGAGTCCCGTTACGATGGTTTCGCCCTTTTGGGCGGTGACTTCCGTCACCACGCCCCCGATGGGCGCGAGAACCCGCGTGTAGGAAAGCCGAATCTCCTGCTGGGCGATCTGAGCTTCGATTTCTTCGATCCGGGCCTTGGCGATTTCGCGCTCCGTGCGATATTCGTCCAGCAGCGCCTTCAACGTGGCGTCCGCCGCCTCAAACTCGCTCTTCGCCCGGTCTACGGCATCTTGGGTCGTGAATTCCTGTTCGATAAGGGCCTTTTCGCGTGAATAATCGACTCGGGCGAATTCGAGCCTGGCGCGGGCTTCACGGATGCGTTCCGGAAAGGTGGTTTCCACCTGGTCCAGCGTGGACCGGGCGGCTTCCAAGGCGGCGCGCTCGCCGGCCAGGGCCTTTTGGATTTCCCGGTCGTCGATCCGGGCGACAAGGTCCCCCGGTTGCACTTCATCGCCCACCTTCACCGGCATGTCGTGGATTTCGCCGGTGGCCCGGGCCCCGATCTTGACCAAGGCGCCCACCTGCGGCTTGATGATTCCGGTGGCCACCAATACATCCCGAATGTCCGCCAGGGCCGCACGGTCCGTTTCAACCACCTCGATCCGGGATTTCCGGGAACGATTCTGATAGGCCCACCAGCCGGCGCCTCCGACGGCGATCACGAGCAACACGGCGATCCAGCGTTTCACGGTGCGGAGGCTCCTTCAAAGCTCAACGGGTCGAACAGGAAGATTCCAGCGGCCCGCTCCAGTTGCGCCCATGAAACCCAGACGTTGCGCCTGGAATCGACCAGCTGTTCCCGAGCCGTGGCGAGGGCGCTTTCCGCCTGGACGAGCGACAGGATGTCCCCCTTTCCCACCTTGTACTCTCCAAAGGCCTGCCGGTAGTTGTGTTCGGCCTGCCGGAGCTGTTCTTCGGCGGTACGGACGTTGCGCATGGCCGTCACGACGTCTTCGTAGCGATTGTTCACTTCCACCCGTACCTGGCGCTTCAATTCTTCGAAGCGTGCTTCCGATGCGGCTACCTGGTGGCCTGCCGAGAGGCGGTTGGTGAACTTGTTCCATTCGAATAAGTTCCAGCGGGCGACGAGCCCGACACTGGTTTGCTCATTGGAAAGGCCGCCGAATTGGGTGCTTTCCGTCTCCGAATAAGCCACCTGAGCTTCCAGAGCCGGGAGGAAAGGGCTCAGGGTTTTCGCCTTCTCGGCCTCCGCGATCTGGATGTCCTGTTCCGCCTGCTGCACCATCGGCCGCTTCAAGGCGACCTGGGTGTAAAATGCCCGTTCGGCAAGCGTCCCGTCGGGATCCAGCGAGCCTTCCAAGTCGAAAGAGGTTTCCAGGGGGCGGCCCGCCAGGGAGTTCAACGTGGCCAGCGACTTGTTCAGCTCCCCTTCCGCCTGGATTTTCTGAAATCGGGCCTGCTCCAGGCGAACCGAGGCCTGGAGTACGTCGGAACGCTTGGCTACCCCGAATCGGAACCGCCCTTCCGCCACGTCCAGGACCGTCTGAGCATCCTGCACCTGGAGTATGCGTTGATCGAGAATGTCGTTCTGTGCAAGGGTGTCGTAGAAGGCCACCTTCACGTCCCTTTCCACATCCAGGAAGACCTTGCGAAGCTCCTCCTGGTCCGAATCCAGGCGGATCGAAGCGATCTTCCGGTCCGCACGGCGAATCCCTCCGTCGTAGAGGGTATAATTCACGGCGGCGGTTCCCTGTTCGGTGTGGTAGCTGTCCTCCTGTGAATCCACGGAATCGGCCGTTCCCGTAAGGTCCAGGGAAGGAAGGTAGGGCGAAAGGGACCCGGATTTGAGCGCTTTGCTGGAATCGATCTGCCTGCGGGCGGCTGCGATGGAAGGCAGCTTCCCGAGCGCCGCCTCGACGGCTTCCCGGAGTGTCAACGCCGGTGCCTGGAACCCCCAGCCCAGCACCAACAAAAAAAGGAGCACTGCGGCGGCTTGCGCTTTTCGCCGTCTCCAATGCCGCCTCTTGGGATTCATTCGAACGCTCGCCTTGTAGAAGCGGGAACCATGGACCAAACACGCCTTGACGATCGGACCCTCACATCGAAGCCGTTTTCCGGGGCTGCTCCCGCCGTTCGGGCCGGACAGGCGTCCGTCAGCGATTATGCCATGAAAAACCGAGAGGAAAAAGACCTATCCCCGTGACCGGATCGGCGGGACGGCGCTTCGGCGCGGCCACCCGCTGACCCGGTTACGAAAGAGGCCTTCGAGGCTTGCGGTGAAGACTGCACGCAAACCGGTTTGACGCCGGGTTGACCAGTATGCAGCAGTCTTTAGTGGGTAAACATAAGCCATGATCTTTGCTACAGACTTGGTAATCAAGTTCTCCTCGCCCCCAAGCTCCGGCTTGGGAACGGCCTCATGGGAATCGAAGCTGGAGCTTCTGCACAGCTGTGTTCCCAAGCTGGAGCTTGGGAACAAGGGAAAATCGGCATTCCCGGACAGGCTCCTAGAACCCTTGCAGGACCCGTTATCGGAATCGCCCTGCCGGTGGGCACCCGGGTCTCTATTTCGCGTATTCGTAGAAACCCTTTCCGCTCTTCCTCCCCAGATACCCCGCTCGAACCATCTTTCGAAGCAGCGGGGCGGGCCGGTACTTGGCTTCGCCGAGCTCCCGGTGGAGTCCTTCCAGGACGAAGAGCAGGGTGTCGAGGCCCACCATGTCGGCAAGGGCCAGCGGACCGATGGGATGATTGGCACCAAGGGTCATGGCGCGATCGATGTCTTCCGCCGAAGCGATCCCTTCCGAATAGACGAAGATCGCCTCGTTGACCATGGGGCATAGGATCCGGTTAACGGCGAAGCCCGGAGCTTCCTTCACTTCCACCGGGATCTTGCCGACGGCCTCCACGACGGCCTTGGCGCTTTCGAAGGTCTCATCGTCGGTCAGGAAGCCTCGAATGAGTTCGACGAGCTTCATGACCGGTACGGGATTGAAGAAATGCATGCCGATGACCTTCTGCGGCCGCCGGGTCACCGAGGCCATTTCCGTGATGGACAGCCCCGACGTGTTGGACGCGAAAATGGTCTGCGGCGGGCAGAGTTCGTCCAGTTCCCTGAAGACGGTTTTCTTCACGTCCATGTTCTCGATCACTGCTTCAATGACCAGGTCCGCGTCGGCGGCTGCCTGTTTGAGATCCACCGTGCCCTTGATGCGCTGTATCACGGCGTCCGCCGTGTTCCGGTCCATCTTCCCCTTGGAAACCGCCCGGTCCAGGTTCTTCTTGATTCCATCCAGCCCGGCCCGAACGAAGCGGTCTTCGATGTCCCGAAGGCTCACGGAATATCCCGCTTCGGCCAACGCCTGGGCGATTCCGGCACCCATGATTCCAGCTCCCAACACGCAGACTTTCCTGATTTCCATGCCAAGACCTCCTTTTCTTGAAATCAACGAAAAACGCCAGTATCGAGCAGTGCTTCCTTCGAATGGAAACGATCGAAGACGGCCCCGGTGGTCATGCGGACACCGCGGGCGATATCGCTCACAGTCATCCTGTGATAACCGTGTCGGGCAAAAAGCTTTGCGGCGACGGAAAGGATGCGCCGCCGGGTTTTGCGCGCCTGCCGTTCTTTTCTGGATGGACCTTTCTCCCACATGCGCGCTTCATAGCACGTAGTGGGTACTATGTCCAGTTCCGTCATTTCCTGTGTGCGAAGGTCCACCTCGGTGGGCTCCGGAATCTCGGACTTTTCCGCCGGACCGGCGTGACAATCCCTTCCCGCGAGGGTTCGGTGGTTCGCCGGCTTGTAGGGAGAAAAGTAACTGCGTCGTCGTGCGGCGGGGTGGGTAGGAGCTGAAGATGCACATGCAGCCCGTAGGATAATGACAAACACGATTCGGCCGTATGCAGCGAATCCACGGATTTTTATATGAAAATAGAAAATTCACCAATAATGTCGATTGGTTATTGTGCCACGTTTTTGGGCTCTACCCCACTGCCCCCTATCCCGAATTTTCATGCTTCGTTGTGACCCCACGGGGTCATGGGGATGATTGAGAAGATAGAGCGGGTGTCCCAGTCATTCTGAACCGCGCCCACGGCCGGATAGCCCTAAGCAGTAGCATGCGCGGGTTCCAAAACGCCCCAGCACCCCCTGATCGGTTCACCTACGCGAGCGTTCCAGGCCGGGGCCAGGCCAAAAAGCGCACCCCCAGTTTCTTGAAATCGCGAAACGACATCCCCTGGCGAATCGCTTCGAACACCGGCCCCGGAGAAACGACCCGGCAGCCGGCCAGAATGTCCGCCCCGTGGGAAAAAAGCACTGGTGAGAGCGGCGTGGTGGGACCGATGACGATTGTGAAGGCCTGGGGGGCTTTTTCCAGATAGGCGGCCATGGCGCGGGTAATGAGGGTGGTGCCGGTGAGGCCGAGGACACGGCAGCGGCTCAGGATCTCGTCCCACAGGGCCGGGGACGTACGGCCGGGGATGTCCCGCAGTTCGAACAGATGCAGGGTTTGCACCTCTTTTCGCAACCAATCGGTGAAGGGAAACTCCCCCACCAGAACCGTTTCTCCGTGCTTGCCTCTTTCGGCCATGATCGTCGAGGCTTCCAGGTTGGGGAGATCCGGCGGGGGGACGAGGCCGGCGTTCAACGCGGCGGCGCCGAGGCTGATGGCAAAGGCACTGGCGGATTTCAGGAGTTCCGCCGCCCGGGCCAGGGGCGTGCCGGGGAGTTCATCCAGCAGGCGCCACTCTTCGGCCGTGACCGCGGCGCCCAGGGTGGAGGCCAGCCCCACGCATTCGATCCCGTTGTCTTCAGCCCGGATGCCGATGAAGTGGGAACCCACCGCTACCTCGGAGATCACGGCTTCGGGGTGTTGGATGCTTTCGATCAGCTCACTGATCAATTTCAACTCCCGGCTTGGGGCGGGTCTCTGTGAGGGCAGGAAGTTCTGGTCTTGGTGCGTACAATTGGTCTTCATGATTGATCCTCTTTTGAAGTAACTAAAGTGACAAGTGACTAAAAGTGACTAAAGTACAGGTCAACAAAATAAAATGTTCATTCTTGTTCCCAAGCTCCAGCTTGGGAACACAACTGTGTAGAAGCTCCAGCTTCGATTCCCATGAGGCCGTTTCCAAACCAGAGCTTGGGAACGAGAGGAAGCGCTCATCCCTTTAGCTGGGCTACCGAGTCTGGAGCAAAGATCATGGCTTATACTCACTCACTGAAGACCGCAAACCTTGAACCTTGACCCCGCACCCTGCAACAGGCCGCAGGTGCTTTGTTTTGCCGAGGGGCATGGGGCTCAGGTCCAGCGCAAGCCCGGCGCCGTCTCGGGCTTTCCGTCATCCATGCCTTGGCCGGGGGTGCAGGGAGCGAAGAGCGGCGTGCCGCCCTTCACGTCCACCCGGCGGGTGGGCGTTTGGTACAGGCGGCCGACCATCCGGGCCGTCATCACGGTCTCTGTTGGGCCGCTGGCCAGCACCCGCCCCTGCGAGAGCATGGTCACCGTGTCGGCATACCGGGCCGTCAGATTCGGATCGTGCATCGATGCCACCACCCGGGTCCCCTTTTCCTGGCACAACCGCTTGATTTTTTCCAGCAGGCGGTACTGGTTGTTGAAGTCCAGGTGGTTGGTGGGCTCATCGAGGAGCAGGGTGTTCTGTGCCTGGAGAATCGCCCGGGCCAGCAGGGCGATGCGCCGCTCTCCCCCCGAGATGCGGTTGAAATTGCGCTCGGCCAGGGCTTCGGCTTCCAGTTCGGCCAGCACCTGGTGGGCGGCCAGGTAGTCTTCCGGCCCGGGCCGCTGAGCAAAGCGAAAGGTGGCGGTGCGCCCCATCACTACCACGTCCAGAACCCGGAACGGAAAGATGTCGGCGTGCTCTTGAGGCACCAGGCTCACCCGTTGGGCGATCTCCGCCCGGGGCGCCGCGGCCAGATCCAGCCCGTCGATGGTCACGGTTCCTTGCTGGGGGCGCAGCAATCCGGCCAGGCAGTAAATCAAGGTGGTTTTCCCCGACCCGTTGCGGCCCAGCAGCACGCGGAACTCGCCGGCCTGGACCTCGAGATCCACCGCCGAAAGAACGGGGACGCGGTTGTAGGCGAAATGCAGATGGCGGCACACCAGGCTCACGACCAGCCACTCCCCCGGTTGCGGTACAGCAGGTAGGCAAACAGGGGCGCGCCGATGAAGGCGGTCACCACGCTGATGGGCAGTTCGGCCATGGTGAGGGAGCGGGCCGCCGTGTCGGCCAGAAGGAGGAAGATGCCGCCGGAGAGCACCGCCACCGGCAGCATCTGCTCATGGTTGGGGCCCACCAGGGTGCGGGCGATGTGCGGCATGACCAGCCCCACCCAGCAGACCTGGCCGCAGACCGCCACCGACACGGAAACCACCATGGAACTCAAGAAAATGAAGACCAGGCGGTAGAGCATCGGATTGAGGCCGAGGCTCTTGGCCTGGAGGTCGCCCAGCGACAGGATGTTGAGCTTGTAGCGCATCAGGTGGATCAGGACCAGGCTGCCGACCATGATCGGAGCGGCGATGAGCAGGTCGCCCCACTGCCCCCGGCTCATGCTGCCCATCATCCAGAACACGATGGCCGGCAGTTCGTTGTACGGGTCCGAGAGGTATTTGAGCAGGGTGATGGACGAGTTGAAAACCGACAGCACCACCAGCCCGGCCAGCACCAGCACCAGCATGGGCCGCACGGCCACCAATCGGGCGATGAGCAGGGCCATGCCCACCGCCGCCAAGCCGAAGACAAAGGCCAGGGACTGAACCACCAGCCAACTGCTGCCGGCGATGAGCAGCCCCAGGGCGGCGCCGAAGGTGGCGCCGGCCGAAACGCCTAAAATCTCCGGAGAAACCAAAGGGTTGCGAAACAGTCCCTGGTATACGGCGCCCGCCGCCGAGAGGCTCATGCCCACCAGGACGGTGAGTAGGGCCCGGGGGATGCGAACCAGGCCGAAGACCAGTGCTTTTCCGGTGATTTCTTCGCCGGCGCCGTTTCCCAGCCAGGACTGGACGATGGCGCCCAGCTCGCCCGGGGCGATGGGGACCCAGCCGATCCAGAGGGAAAGCCACAGCATGGCCACCAGCCCTATGGCCAGGCCGGCGTTCAGGCGAGCCGCGCGGGCGCAGGGATTCCAAGTGGTGTTTGTCGGGTGGGATGGTTGCACCAGGGGCTCCAATGGTTCAGGCCGTCATTGCGGCAGCCGTCCGCCCAGTTCGGTAAAGGACTTACCGAACAGGGCCAGGTGGAAGCGGTCGATTTCGGCCGCCAGGTCAACATCGGCGAATTGCTCCGGATAACACGTTCGCGCCAACCACAGAACTCCTAGGGCCGAAAGGGGCGAAGGGAAATCCCAGGGGGCAATGTTGGACGGAAACCGGTAAATGCGGCCCGCGGCCACGGCCGACACGCGGGCGAATTGGGGCTCCTCCAGTTTTTCGAGGCCGCGCTGGGCGCCGTGGCCCGAAACCAGGACCAGGTCCGGGTTCCAGGCGATGAACTGTTCGGGGGAGATTTCCCGGAAGTAGCCGCTGAGGGCGTGCCCGGCATTGATGCCGCCGGCCATGGTGACCATCTCGTCCTGCAGCAGATCTCCGGAGGCGGTGAAAAAGAGACCCTGGGGCGCGGCGTAGTAGACGATCTTGCGGCGGTCCGGCGCGATGGAGGCCACCCGCTGTTCGACCAATTCCAGAACGCGGCGGCAGGCGGCGATGGGCTGTTCCGCTTTTTCCGGGACCCCGGCGGCCTCGGCGATGAGGCGCAAGGTGGCGTAGAGGGAATCGATTTTCTCCGGCAGAATCACGATGGCCGCCACGCCGTGGTCCACCAGGCGGTCGGCGATGGCGACCCCGTCCTTCTGGGCGAAGAGAATGACCAGGTCGGGCTTGACGGCCAGGATGGCCTCAAAGTTCAGGCCGGTGGACTTTTGACCCACCGCGGGCAGATCCGCCAGGGCCGGTGCCACGCCCAAAAAGAGGGGATCCCGGCGGGAGCTGGTGTCGATGCCCACCAGGCGCCCCTGGAGCCCCAGGGCCGTCACGCACAGCGAGGCCGGCTTGAAGGTCGTCACGATGCGCCGGGCCTCGAGCGGCACGCGGACGCCGCGGCCGACCATGTCGGTGAGAATTCGGTCCTCGGCGCCGGCACCGGCGGCCAGGATCATGCTGAGAGATAACAAAACAGATACTATTGTGATCTGGCGCTTCATTTCGGTTCCTCTTTCTTTTTGTCCCAGGTACGGATGGGGAAAACGTAGCGGTTGAGCAGGTCCATCTCCGCGTGCAGGTTGCTTCTGATTGGCGGGCTTGGACTTGAAAAGAAAATACCCGATCATCAGCGCCATGATCAGGGTCAAGCCGAGAATGATCACCGCCAGGCCGGGATCTGAAACGATGATCAGCAGCGGTTGACCCGCGCTCGCTTCCTGGGCTTCGGCGGAAGCCGGCCCCGGCCGGCGGGCCGGTGGAGACCCGGCGGGCATCGGTTTATTGTGCACCTTTTCTCCTTGAGAGGCTTTGTCGATGAGCAAAAAACGTCCATCGATGAAAACCGGCCGGCCATATTGGAGCCGCCGGGTTTGCCCGCCGGGGCATGCCAGCGTCACGGCGGTCTGACGCAGCCGCCCGCCCAGGGCCGATGATTCGGGATAGAATTCATCCCGGATGCCCGCCACCCGGCAGGCGGGAACCTCCGGCGACACGGCGATGGGGCTGTCGGCTGTCAAGGGGACGCGCTGCCATCGGCCCATGGTGAAAGTCGCCAGGTGGCCGAGCATGATCGTGATGAACAGGAAATGAACCAGCGAAGGCGTCAGCAGATAAAAAAACCGCCCCCGCGCCATGTTTCGGCGCCGGCCGACGAGCCGCAAAATACGGTTGGCGGCGCAGATGAAGGTGTTGATGCCCAGCAGGGCCATTATGGCGAAGAGCATCGGTATCCACCAGACCAACGCCGGCCGGGATGCCCACTGGACCGGCAGCCAGTCCTGGATCCGCATGTGGTTCAAAGCCATGAACAGCGAGACATGATCCTCGGCATAAAATGAGCCCGTCAGGAGTGTAGCCGATGCCGCCATCAGCAGGAGCACCGCCAGGCGGATGTCGCTCAGAGCATTCCAGGTGGTTTTCAGCACTGTCAGCCTCCCACCCGCAGATGGCGCACTTCGTGAGGGTAGTTGCCGTAGCTGATATACAGCACCAGCAACCCCCCGGCGACGGCGAGAAGTGCGCTTTTGGGTTTCCACTTCGGGACGAATTGAAGGTGCAAGGTGGCGGCGAAGAAGGTCCAGATGGCCGCGGAACTCAGGTGACGGGAATTCCAACTGAAGGTGTTGCCCCAGCCGATAAAACACCAGAGCGCGCCGGTCATCTGAGCCACAGTGTAGAGGCTGAACCCCCAGACCAGCCAGGTATAATAGGCGTGTGGGTGGCCTTTGCCCGCCAGGCTCAGGACCGCCATCCAGGCGGCGGCGTAAAACAGCGCATGGGCCATGGACTCGGAAAGGAAAAACAGGGCGGCCCAGACGGATTCGCGCTTGGGACTCGGTGGAATTATCCCCTTGCTGTAAAAAAGACAGAAGAGGGAAAAGGCGGTCACCAGGCCCAGCAAACCGCCCATGGGGGCCTTGGGGAAAGCAAATGAGCGCACCATGGCGATCAAGGCCAGACACCAGGGAAGCAAAAACGGGCCTTCCACGATGGGATGCACCACAAAGACGCCTCCGAGCCACCCGCGGCCGATGAGGTAAAGGCTTTGCAGGATGAACCCGATGGCCAGCGCCCCGGCAGCAGGGCGGCGCCGGTGAAACACCGCCAATCCCCAAGCAATGCCATAGAGCCCTATGGCGGCATACAACCAGGCGTGAACTCCGGTGGTTAACATCGTCAACTCTCGATTTCGGCTTGGTGGATCCAGATCACATGGGCCAGGCCCCACATGGCACGATCCGAAAAATAGTCCGCGGTGGGCGCCAGCATATATCCTTCGGCCGGCGGCCGGCCGTCGATGCAGTCTACGATCCTCATGGTCTTGCCGTCAGGGGTGGCAAAGAGGAAGAAATCATCCGGTCCGGCCTCCGGGAAGTTGGTGTTCAAGAAAGCGCGCAGTTCGAATCCTTCGGCCCGGACGATGTCGTCGAACCCGTGGCCGTGACCGATACGGATCCAGCGGGGCGCCACGGCGCGGGCGACGGTTTCGAACCGCGCGGCAAAACGGCTTCGGTGGTCACTTCGGAATGACACGGAACAAACGTTCGGAATCGCACGCAAAAAATCTTGGGAATGACACGGCAAGGCATCGTTATCCCGCCAAGTCTGAGCCCGGAATGGCAACAGACCATCCAATTCCTGTACCCCCATGGCAATGTTCTGCCTCCCGCATCGGGAGACAGCGCATCAAGCGGGCGCCGTTTGCGTTAACGGATCGGCTTCCTCTACATCCTGTAGGTCAATCCCAGCCACATGCTCATGCCGGGGGCCGGATAGCCGCTCACCGGTTCGTAGTCTTCGTCGAACAGGTTGTCGACGGCCAGAAAGGCCTCCATGTGATCGGAGACGAACGGCTGGGTGACCTTGATGTTGCACAGGTTGTAGCTTTCGTTTTCCACCACGTCGAGGTCGGGTTCCTCGGGGGTCGGCAGTTGCCGGTAGGATTCACCCATGTAGAGTAGGGTCAGGTTCAGCTTGGTGCCGAGGGTCGGCACGATGTACTGGACGCCGAGATTGAAAGTGTATTCCGGAACCCCGAGTACTTCGCCGGTAACCCGGCCCGGGCTCTTGTTCTCGGCGTCGTTGTACGAGTAGCCCAGCTTGAAGCTCAGGTCCTTCATCGGCGTGACCACCGCGTTGACCTCCACGCCCTTGAGCTCTATTTCACCATAGTTGATGTATTGGGCGTAGGGGTTCAATTCCGGCGGGACGTCGCGGGCAATGAAATCCGATATCTCGTGGAAAAACGGCGCCACTTCCACGTTGAGTAGATCATTGTAGCGCCAAGCGACCCCAGCGGTGTAATTGACGGCGGTTTCTGCCTCGAGGTCCAGGTTGGGGACATCCCCGGCGTAGATCTGGTTCAGGGTGGGGAAACGGGTTTTCTTGGCCACCGAGGCAAACAGCTTGGTGCTGTCGCAGGCCTGGTAGGTCACGCCGACCATGGGGTTGAACTCGTCGCTGGTGTCCGGAGTTCCCGAATCGACGATGTTTCCGTCGTTTTCGATGTCTTCTTCCGCCTTGCTGACGTCATACCGGTCATAGCTGACACCGATGACGACGGAGAGCTTGTTATCGAGGAGCCTCATTTCGTTTTCGAAACCTGCTGATCCGGTATAGGAGATGCTTTCGGCAAACGGCAGGCTTTCAAGATCTCGCTGCTCGTGGGCATCGCGCTTGTAGTGCAGCGAAAACCGCAACGCGTCCCAGTCCACCGGACGGTATTCGCCCAGCAACATGCCGCCCAAGATATCGTCTTTGTACGTGCTGACGGCCACTACTTCCGAGTAGGTCTGATCCGAGTAGGAGGTGTAGTCGTCTTCGTGATCGTGGTAGTAGAGCTTCGCCTGCAAGTCGAACTTTTCCGAAAAGGCATGCATGGCGCTCAGATCCACGCCCCAGTCGTCGTAGGCGGTGATCCGGTCGAACTGGGTAAAGTCGGAAAATACGTTGACCCGGTCCAGGTTGGGCGCATCCCCCTTCTCACTGCTGATGTAGTGGAAATTGACATAGATTTCGCTTTTATCCGATGGTTCGAAACCTACCTTGCCCCAGAAATTGTCGGTCTGGTAATCCGAGTTTTCCCGCTCGCCGCCGTCCTCGATGATACGGGTATCCAGGACCTTCCGGCCGGCGGTGACCCGCCCTTCCCTTGGTTCGAAATCATCGGGCAGATCCCAGGAATCCCATTCCCGATGGGAATAGCTGAGCCAGTAGTTGAGATTGCCCACTTTTCTCCCGTGAGACAGGGACGCCTTGTAGGCGTCATCCAGGCCGTCGAGGCCGTATTCCACCGTTGCCGACAGGTGCGGCGTCTCGGTGGGTTCCTTTCACGCTAGGCGGGCAGCATGTAAGCGATGATCGGGCGCGTCAGGTGTTTGGTGGCGGAATGTATGGAAGTCCGCGCTGTGTTAACCAGGGAGACATGTCCGGTAAGGGCTTGTCCAAAAACAAGCTCATGCTATTCGGGCTCTGAGGTTCCTGTCAAACTTTCACCCGGCAGGTGTACCCATGAAGAGAATCGCAATTGAACAATCTCCTGAATCCATGAGGTGTTGTTGTCAGCAGACTTTACACCAGAGAGAACATGTGGCAGATTACTCCCGCGAACATCCGGCTCGCCGCCTGCGGGCGGTTTGGTGTCCGTGCGGTTCACCAATCGATTTTTTTTTACATGGAAGGAGGAGGAACACCATGAAGAAAGTGGCGATTGTCGGCTGCGGCGCTTACATGGAAAAAGGTTACGGTTGTCCCGGCGAATGGCGGTGTTTGAAGGCGGCGGCTCTGGGCGAGGGCACCTTCAAGGAGCCGTCGCAGGTGACGGCCTTCATCCGGTGCGAATGTCCGGGAAGGACGGTGGTCCCCAACGTGGGGATGGCCATGAAACTTTCGGAAATCAAGCCGGACGCCATCTACCTCAGTTCCTGTCTGGTCAATGCCAAACCTTCGTGTCCCTACACTACTCCGGAAGACCTGGCGCAGATGCTTCAAAGCAAGACCGGCATTCCGGTCATCTTAGGGACCCACGATTATCACTGACGGAACTCCGGAACGGTAACCCCCGCGGCCCGGCGAAGGGCCCCTTGCCGGCGACAGGTGCAGACCGTTGGAGTCCGGCCGGACCCGCGGGGGAGGCGTTCCGGGGGCCGACGCCCGAAGTTCAGGAGGCTGTTTCGGCTGGTTCCATGAGTTCCTTCAACGCCTTCACGTTGGCTTCGATGCTCCGTCCTCCGAACACGGCGGAGCCGGCCACGAAGATGTCCACGCCCGCCGCCACAAGTTCGGGGATGGTTCGGGTGTTGACCCCCCCATCCACTTCGATGAGGACCGGCAGGTTCCGTTCGTCGATCCAGCGGCGCAGCGCGCGGATCTTGGGAAGAACCGACGGAATGAAGCTCTGGCCTCCGAAGCCGGGGTTGACCGTCATGAGCAGCACCATGTCCACGTGTTCCAGGATGGGTTCCACCCAGGCGAGGGGCGTTGCGGGGTTCACGGAGACAGTCGCCCTTTTCCCCAGTTCCTTGATCTGTTGGACGGCCCGATGCAGGTGCGGAGTGGCTTCCACGTGGACTCCGATCCAGTCGGCGCCGGCCCTGGCGAAGGCTTCCAGGTATCGGTCGGGGGCTTCGATCATGAGGTGTACGTCTAGGGGCAGCATGGTGGCTGCGCGTGCAGCGCGGACCACGTCGGGACCGATGGTGATGTTGGGCACGAAATGTCCGTCCATGACGTCCACGTGAATCCAGTCGGCTCCGGCTCGTTCCGCGGCGCGGATGTCTTCGGCGAGCTTCCCGAAATCAGCGGACAGGATGGAAGCGGAAAGTCGTTTCATGGGATGTCCTCAATGTTTCGCCAGCAGGCGATGAAGAAGCCGTCCACGTCGTGCCGGTGGGGGAGGGTTTTCAGGTACGGCCCTTCGGCCAGGTTCCGGCAGGTTTCGGGAAGCTTTGCCGCGGCCGGTTCCGGGATCCACCCCGTTTGCGAGGCCGTGAAATCCTCGGCCACATCTTCATTTTCGGCTGCAAAGACGGTGCAGGTGGCGTACGTCAATGTCCCGCCTCTTTTAACAAAGCGGGCGGCCTGCCGCAAGAGGGCCTTCTGGGTCCGGGAGAAGCGGTGAGGGTCCTTCGGATGGCGCCGCCACTTGATATCGGGGTTGCGCCGGAGCACGCCGAAGCCGGTGCAGGGGGCATCCAGAAGGACACGGTCGAAAAGGCCCGTATCGCTGGGGCTAAGCCCAAGCGCATCCGCCGCGATGGTCCGAACTATGGCGATTCCCTGGCGCTCGATGTTCCGGCGAAGATCTTCCAGCTTCCAGGCCGCCTGGTCCACCGAAACGATTTCCCCCCGGTTTTCCATTAGAGCCGCCAGATGCGCGGTCTTTCCTCCGAAGCCGGCACAGAGGTCGAGTATCCGTTCGCCGGGTTTCGGACCGACCGCCAGGGAAACCAGCTGGGACGCTTCGTCCTGGATCTGAAACCAGCCAAGTTTGTGGGTTTCGGTTTGCGTGATGTCCATGCGGGGGCTGCGTACCCGCACGGCGTTTTCGAGAAGCGGCGACGGCCGGGCCTCGATGCCTTCGCTGTGCAGCCGGGCGAGGACTTTTTCGACAGAGGCTTTCAGCGGGTTGACGCGGAGAACCAGGGGAGCCACGGTATTGCCGGCGTGGCAGAAGGCCCGGGTTTCCTCGGGGCCCCATTCAGCGAGCAGGTGCCGGACCAACCATTCCGGGTGGGAGGTGGTGACGGCCAGGTGGCATACCGGGTTCTCCCGGGCCGAAGGAAAATCCCAGTCGGGATGGCGCCGGACGGCCTCTCTAAGGAGCGCGTTCACGAATCCCACCACGTGCCGGGGCAGGGCCGCCTTCGCCGACTTCACCGCTTCGTTCACGGCGGCGTGGGCCGGGACGCGGTCCAGGAGGGTCACCTGGTAGAGGGCCAGCCGGAGAAGGATGCGGACGGCGGCGTCGATCTTGGAGGGCTTCATGCCGGCCAGGGTGTCGATGTACCAGTCGAGCCGGCCCTGCCAGCGCAGCACGCCGTAGACCAGTTCGGTGAGCAGGGCCCGGTCCCGGGGATCGAGCCCGGCATGGCGATCGATGGCGGTCCGGATCAGCCGATCCGGGTGAACGGGGGCGCGGTCCAGCTGAAGAAGGATCTGGTAGGCCAGGGTTCGCGCCGTGATCATGAAGAGCTCCGGCGCCCGGCCTTGACACTCTCCAGAACGGCCACCACCTGGTCCATGGACACGCGCGTATCCAGGCAGGGACCGTTGGGGCGCTGGTTGAAGATCCCATAGACCGGAAGCGGTGTCGTATCCCGGATGCCGCTCACCAGGTCCCGTTCACACGCTACGGCGACGATCAAATCGGGGCGCTTTTCCACGACGATCCGACGCGCGATGGTGCCCCCGGTGGCCACGGCCAGGTCCACCCCGTAACGCTCGGAAACCTCGATCAATGCGGTGATGGGACATTTCCCGCAGCGCTTGCAATTGTTCACATTGTAGGTGATCTTCACCGGGCATTGAGAATATTGAAGGCAGTGAGGTATGAGAAGCAGAATACGCCGGGGTGTGCGGCCGTCGGTGACCTGAGCCATGACCAGCTGGTTGTTCACCGCCACAAAGGCGTGCTGCACCGTTTCCCTGGAGATTCCGAAAACCCGGCCGATTTGCACCAGCACCGGGAGCAGACCCTTGATGGCGAGGCTTCGAAGTCCGCGTGAAAAGGGGACGTCGCGCCCCCGAAGCGCCGCAGCGATAAAAAGAAAGATGGCCGCCAGGACGGCGACGGCCGCCGTTCCCGTAAGCAGCGCGAACACGGCCGGAAGCCGGGGATGGATCCCCTGAAAACCGAAATACGGGATGAAGAAAAAAAGGACCAGAAAGGCGGTGACGGCGAAGGCGGTGCATACCAGCAGGAAAATGAGAATCGCCTTGTCCGAAAAGCGGGTCGTTCCCTCACCGGCCGCTTCTGACCTGACCTGATCCGGCATGGGTTCCAGCTGCCTCTTGGTTTTACTCCAGTCGTGAACCGCGCGGGATTGGATACCCTCGGAGGAACGCTCCCGCCTCCAACACCCGCTTTCCTTCCAACTGAAGATCTCCGATGGTCAGTGCCTGCCCGTCGCCGGCCAGCACCACCAGCCCTGCCTCCGTGGCTCCCAGCACCTCCC
Organism: Desulfoglaeba alkanexedens ALDC; assembly: GCF_005377625.1. Lineage (GTDB taxonomy): Bacteria > Desulfobacterota > Syntrophobacteria > Syntrophobacterales > DSM-9756 > Desulfoglaeba > Desulfoglaeba alkanexedens. Next base: position 1,946,627 of record NZ_CP040098.1, read on the forward strand.
CCGCCCGTCCCTCGCTTTTCCACGGAAGGAGACCGGCCGAAAAGCACTTGAGTCGCTTCCCCGCATGGCGGGTGACCGCTCCGGGCCAAGGATCGAAGGCTCGGATCCGGTTGACGATGGCGCTGGCGGGATCTTGCCATGCGATAATGAGTTCATCCTTGTGGATGGGAGGCGCCGCCGTGGCCAGGCGGTTGTCCTGCGGTTCCGGCTGAATCTTTTTCGCGTGCCATGCGGCGAGGGTTTCCACGAGAAGCTCGGCGCCGACTTGAGCCAGACGGTCGTGAAGGGAACCGAAGGTTTCGGTGTCGCCGATGGGAACCTTCTTTCGAGCGAGCACGGGTCCCGTGTCCATGCCGGCGTCCATGAGCATAATGGAAACCCCCGTTACGGTTTCCCCGGCGAGCAGGGTCCGCTGGATGGGGGCGGCGCCGCGGTGCCGGGGCAGGAGTGACGGGTGGGCGTTCACGGCGCCCAGAGGGAAAGCGTCAAGCAGCCGTTTGGGAAGCAGTTGGCCATAGGCCACAAGCACCAGGCAATCGGCGCCGAAGGACGTCAGGTAAGCCACCACCTCGGGGGAACGGATCTTCTCCGGCTGGTAGACTTTGAGCCCCAGGGTCTCGGCCAGCACCTTCACGGGAGGCGGTGTCGGAATCTTTCCTCGCCCTCGGGGCCGGTCCGGCTGGGTGACCACCAGCGGCACAGGTGCTCCGGCTTCAACGAGCTTTTCCAGGTAAGGGCAGGCGAAATCCGGGGTCCCGAGAAAAAGGAGGCGGGGAAGCGATGGGTTCAGCCCTGTGCCTCCTTCAATCTCTTTTTCCATCTGCGCTTGAACATGTCTCTCTTGATCGGGTTCAAAAGGTCGATGAAAAGGCGGCCTTCCAAGTGGTCGATTTCGTGCTGCAGGGCGACCGCAAGGAGTCCCGAGGCGTGGATTTCGCGCGGGTTGCCGTCCGGATCCCGACCTCGGACCGTAACGGTTTCAAAACGCTTCACCGGCGAAAAATAATCGGGAACACTAAGGCAACCCTCTTCCCACACCACTTCACCTTCAGCCTTGACGATTTCCGGGTTAACCAAAGTAATGAGGCCATGGTCGTCATCTTCGCGCTGAAGGTCCACCAGGATGACTCGCAGCGCCTCTCCCACCTGGTTGGCCGCCAGACCGATGCCTGGAGCGTCGTACATGGTTTCCGCCATGTTGTTGATGAGTCGCCGGACGGACCGGTCCACGGTGTCGATGGGTCGCGCCTTTTCGCGCAGTACTTTATCCGGGTACACACGTATTTCGAGCAGGGCCATGATGGCATCTCCCAAACAATCCAAAATGTTCAAAAACAACAATTATTATAAACCCTCAAGGTCGCCTTTTCAACCCGCGTCGGGATCCGCGCGCGGCGGGGGCGCCGCTCCTACAAGAAATCATGCCCTGTAGGAGCCGGCTTGCCGGCGACCTTAAGGAGCGATTCACGCCCTGTAAGACGGGGTTTCCCGGCGACCCTGATCGCGGCCAAGGCCGTTCCTAAGCCAGAGTTTGGGAATGAGGGGGAAATTCAATTTCCCCTCCCCTTGTGGGAGGGGATTAAGGGGAGGGGAATGTAACTGATTGACATACGTTAATTTTCTCACCCTCACCCCAACCCTCTCCCATCAAGGGAGAGGGGGATTTTCTGACCTTGTTCCCAAGCTCCAGCTTGGGTACGAGGGGAAAACCGGGTTGCATTTATGCAGTTGGGTTGTTTAAAAGATGAACATCGAACATCGAACATCGAACATCGAATGAAAAAAACCGGGTTGCTTCTTGTTCCCAAGCTCCAGCTTGGGTACGAGGGGTAGTTCGGGTTTTTTTGATTAGTGGTACACGCTGAATAAGTTCTAACCATCTCTGGGTCTCCCTAAGTTCCTTTTTCGCATTCACCATTCGATGTTGGACGTTCAATGTTCGATGTTCATTTCCCATTCACCATGGATCCCGAAACCTCCATGAATGGTTTGGACAAGCGCTTACAGCCCCGAGTGAGGATCGCGGTCCACCACCAGCGCCACACGCCTGAGGATGGAAAGACGGCGGCTTTCGGCGAGCACTCTCTCGACGAACGCCTGGAGATGGCGGTTGGTCCAGGCTTTGCCGTAAAGGTGGCGGCGGTACCGGTTCTTGAGCCGGTAGATCGGAGCGGGGGCCGGCCCCAGCAGGGCCACCGGAACATTCTCTTCTTTCAGTTCGTCCGCCGCCGCCCGGCACACGGCGTGGAAACGGTCCATGGCTTCACGGGTGAGCGTTTCGTCGGCACCGGAAAGGAGGAACCTCACAAACCTCGTGAACGGGGGGTACTGCAGCGATTCGCGCGCTTTGAGCTCCTCTTCGCAGAAACGGAGGTAATCCATGTTCCGGACGGCCTGGATTGTGTAATGGTCGGGGTTGAAGGTTTGGACGAGGACTTCCCCCGGCTGGTCGCCCCGTCCTGCACGCCCGGCCACCTGGAGGAGCAGTTGGACGGTGATTTCGCCGGCCCTGAAATCCGCGATCTGAAGCGCTGTGTCCGCGCTGATGACGCCCACCAGGGTGATGTTTTCGAAATCATGGCCTTTGGCCACCATCTGAGTGCCGATGAGCACGTCGGCGCGCCGATGGCGGACGTCGTTCAGCAGTTCCACCAGGCGCTTCGGGTGGCTTGCGGAGTCGCGATCGATCCTTGCAATCCTTGCCCCAGGAAACAGTTTCCCCACCTCTTCCGCGACTCTTTCCGTTCCGAAACCGAACGGGATGAGGGCGTGTTCGCCGCACCGAGGGCAGGCTTCCGGGACGTCGGCTTCGTACCCGCAGTAGTGGCAGCGCAGGGTATCGTCCTGCTGGTGGTAGGTAAGGCTCACCGAACAGTGCGGGCACTGGTGAACCGTCCCGCAGACCCGGCACAGGTAGAAGGTGGCGAATCCACGCCGGTTCAGAAAAAGGAGAACCTGGTTGCCGTCCGCCAGGGTCTTTTCGACGGCGGCCTGAAGCGGTCGCGAAAGCACGCGGAAAGGACCTCGTTCCCGGCGCATGTCGATGATTTCGATGCGAGGAAGAGGGCGGTCTTCGATGCGTTGAAGGAGCGAAAGAAACCGGCAGCGGCCCCGGTGCACCAGGCGAATCGACTGGAGCGACGGGGTGGCCGAACCCAGAAGCACGGGAATACCGAGAAAACGGGCGCGGACCAGCGCCACATCGCGGGCGTGGTAGCGGAGGCGGTCTTCCTGCTTGTAGGAGCCGTCGTGTTCTTCGTCCACCACGATGAGCCCCAGGCGTGGAAGCGGGCTGAAAACCGCGGATCGTACTCCGAGCGTTACGGAACTTTCCCCGTCCACGATCTTCCGCCACTGGTCGTCCCGGGCTCCAGGCGAAAGCCCGCTGTGCCAGACCGCCAGCCGCGAACCGAACCGTCGGCGGAAGAGGGCTTCCAACTGGGTGCTCAGGGCGATTTCGGGAACCAGCACCAGGGCGGTCTTTCCGACTTCGAGGGTCCGCTGCACCAGGTGCAGGTAGATTTCCGTCTTTCCGCTTCCCGTGACGCCGTAGAGCAGAAAAGGCTGAAAGCGCCCGTTTTCGATGAAGGGGCCGATGGCACCGACCACCGCCTGCTGATCGGTGGTGAGCGCCGGAGGCTCGCAGGCCGGAAGCGTCTGAGCATAGGGCGATTCCCGGATTTCCCGGGCGGCTTCCATGCACACGAAGCCTTCCCGTTGGAGGCGCCGCGCCCAGTAGTCGGCGGTTTTCAGGCTCCGGCGGAGATCCCTCAAAGCAAGAGCGCCGCCCGCATCTTCAAGCAGCCGGACAAGCCGCCGCAGGTGGGCACTCCGCCGCAGCCGGTCGTCAGGCGGCGTCTCCACCAGGCGCACCGTCTTCAGCGTCTTCTGCCGCAGGTCGGAAGACGGCCAGACGTAGACTCTTTCCACCCAGCCTTCGCGCTCCAGCCGTTTGAACGCCCTGGTTTCGATGTCGTCCCGAGGGCAGGCCTCCATCGGTTCACCGGTCTCCGGAAAACCGGGGTCGAACCAAGGCTCCAGCCGCTTTCTTCCCCGTCGTTCCCGTTCCAGCACGGCCTTGCCGGCGCCGGTAAGTCGGTAGCGGACCTCGGGCTGCAGCTGGAATCCCGGCGGCAACGTGCTGCGAATGATCTCGCCCAGCGGATAAAAATAATAGCGGGAGATCCAGCGGCAGAGATGCAAAACGTCTCCGGGCACTACGGGCCGCGGGTCGAGCACGGCTTTCACACTCTTGAAGCGGATCGAACCCTCCAGCGGCGGGGGAGTGCCCTGAAGGGCGAGAACCAGGCCCACGGTTTCACGCCGGCCCAGAGGCACCAAGACGCGCACGCCGGGTTGGACGTCGTGGAGCAGTTCCCCGGGGACCCGGTAGTGGAGGTTTTTCGAAATGGCGGTGAAGGGAGCGATTTCGGCGTAGGTCTCCGAAGCGGCGGCGGTCATGGTGCGCCGGATTCCTTGGTATCCGCTTGAGCGACGCCGACGTCCTGGAGGGCCGCAAGATAGGTTTCGCGGACCTTGAGAAAATCCGCCTTGATTTTCGCCGGTACAGACCGGGCATGGGGGAACGCCGTCTTTAAAAAGTTGATGGGTTTTCCGTTCTCATAGAAGCGGAAATCCAGGTGGGGGCCGGTGGACAACCCCGAAGATCCCACATAGCCGATCACGTCGCCCTGGCGGACCTGGCGCCCCACCGAAAGGCCTTCGGCATAACGGGAAAGATGTCCGTAGGTGGTCTTGTACTTGGCTCCGTGTTGGATCTCAACATACCGGCCGAACCCGCCCTTCCATCCCTTGAAGACGATCTTGCCGTCTCCCAGCGCGCTGACCGGCGTTCCCGTCGGGGCGGCGTAGTCGATGCCCAGGTGCGGCCTGAAGATCTTGAGTACCGGATGGAATCGGCGGTAGGTGAAGGTGGAACTGATCCGCCGATAGCTCAAGGGGGCCTTGAGAAACATCTTCCGCAGCGAGTCGCCGTCCGCGTCGAAGTAGTCGCTGTAGCCGTCCGGGAGGGTGTAATGGAACGCTTCGAAGCGCCGGCCGTTCACCGTCATGACGGCGGCGAGGATCGGGCCCGCCTGGACGCGCTTTCCGTTTTTCACCTCCTGTCGGAAATACACGGCGAACGTGTCCCCCCGGCGAAGATCCGTATTGAAGTCGATGTCGTAGGCGAAAAGATCCGCCAGTTCCATGATGAGTGGGGGCGGAACACCGGCTTCCAGGCAGGATCCATATAAGCTTTCGGAGATGGCTCCTGTCGCCGACTGTGTGATCGAAATGGTCTGGGGGGTCTTTTTCTGGGATTCCCAGGTTTCGCCTTGCTTTCGAAAGACGAAGGTGGAACCGTCGGCCGCTTGGTAAATGAGCTTGACCGGTCGATCTTCGTCTCTAGGCGTGTAGAAGACCAGTTCCTCGCCCGGCTGAATCTTTTCCAGCTGCGGGAAATCAGCGCATTCCTTCTGCCATTCCACGGCGCAATCGGCCGAGAGGTTCAGCGACGAAAGGATCCCGGAGAAACTCTCACCCTTTTGAACAACGTGGTGGGTGATACTGAATTGCTCACTATATTGACGCCGTAGTTCGAAGGTGTCCGGATAGTCGAGGTGTTGGCTTTTGACTTCCGGTCCCAAAGGGGGCATTTCGGGAGGGTGCGCCAAGTTCTGCCAGCTCACCACGACGGCCACGGCGAAAAACACCCACACCCCCAGGCGCACGCCCATGGAACGCCTTCTTTGGGGGCCGAACGTAGCCTTGCCCAACCCGGTTCTGAAACGCTGCGTCTTCTTCATCGGGATCGTTTGTTAGCACAGACGTTTTTTCAGGTCAAAGCCAAATCTGTCGCAGATAAAGAAACGATCGGCATCCAGAAGGATTTCGGGGGATCTATGCCAGGGGCATGGGGCCCTCCGGCCTTCTTCGCCCGACGTTAAAACGGCTCAAAAAACTTTATTTTATGCGGGTTTTTTGATGATTTAATGCTTGCCATGGGTGAGGTGATCGGTATAGTTACTTCGTTTTATGCGGGTTTACAGGCGCCAGACCGAAAAATGCGTGCAGGTGGGGCGGCCTGAAAGAGGGTGGCAAAGGGGCGAAAATGATCCAGTTGAGAACAAGGAGGAGGAAATCATGACCAAGGCTGATTTGGTTGCCAGAATGGCCGATGACGCCGGCATCACGAAAGCCGCGGCGGAAAAGGCGTTCAACAGTTTCGTGGACGCGGTGGCCGAGAGCCTCGCCAAGGGCGACAAGGTTACCCTCGTAGGCTTCGGCACCTTCAGTGTTTCCGAAAGGGGTCAACGTGAAGGCCGGAATCCCAGGACCGGTGAAACCATCACTATTTCGGCAAGCAAAGTGGTCAAGTTCAAGGCCGGCAGCAAGCTCAAAGATTCCATTCAGTAAAGAGGGGAAGGGATTCCGGCTCTGCTTGTCGTGTGCGGCTGAGCCGGATCCTTGTCGCTTCCCGGCGCCTCATCTGTTTCTGCAGCCGTTGTTCCCGCCATGCCGGTCGCCTCGCCGCCCGATCGGGCGCTCATCGACCCCAAAAGGGGTAAGTCTGAAAGGCCGCTGCCCGAGCGGGCGCTATTCGTTTTCACTCCGGAAGATCTGAAAGACGCGCTCAGGAGCCTGACCTTTTCCGGCGCTCGGTCCCGGCAGGCGGCCGGGAGCCGAAGACACCGGAAGGTCTTCTTGTGCGGGGTCACTGAGGGCATCTTCGGCGGCGTTCCGATCGCCGTCGCCGGGCCGATGCTTGGAGCGCCCCAGGCCGTGTTGGTCCTGGAAAAGCTCATCGCGCTGGGTGTGCGGCGGTGCTTTGCGCTGGGTTGGTGCGGGTCGCTGAATCCAACCGTTCGCATCGGCGACGTGGTGGTGCCCCGTTGGGCTTGGTCGGAAGAAGGAACCTCCGCTCATTACCCCCTGGCGGAACGGCCTGTAGCGGACCCGCAGCTGGTCCAAACCGTTCTGACGGGACTGCGCGGTTGCGAAGGATTGACCGTGCACGAAGGCCCCGTCTGGACCACGGACGCTCCCTACAGGGAGACCGAGGCGAAGGTGCTCCACTATCGGGACAAAGGGGCTCTGGGCGTGGAAATGGAGACCTCGGCCCTGTTCACCGTGGCCGCCTATCGCGGGATCGCTCTGGCCGTGGTTCTGGTAGTCTCGGACGATCTTTCGCGGATGGAATGGCGCCACGGTTATCGAGACCCTCGCTTTCGGGCCGTGAGGGCTTCCCTCCCGGAACGGCTGCTCCAGCTGCTTACGCGATCTTCCCCCTGAGCGCGTTCTCGTTCCGGCGCACAACGAGGCGGGGGCATTTCAATCCAATTGCGGATTTCAGATTTGGGATTGTGGATCTTCAGAGTCCAAAGTTCTGGCAGCGTTCTAAAGTGGAGACCTTAGACCACTTCCGTCACCGGGAACCCGCTTTGGCGGATGGCGGCCGTCACCACGTTCATGTCATGGACGTTTCGGGATCCATGGTGAATGGGAAATGAACATCGAACATTGAACGTCCAACATCGAATGGTGAAAGGGAAAAAAGGAACTTAGGGAGACCCAGAGATGGTTCGAACTTATTCAGCGTGTACCACTAATCAAAAAACCCGAACTACCCCTCGTTCCCAAGCTGGAGCTTGGGAACAAGAAGCAACCCGGTTTTTTTCATTCGATGTTCAACGTTCGATGTTCGATGTTCGACGTTCATCTTTAAAAACAACCCACGGCATAAATGCAACCCGGTTTTCCCCTCGTACCCAAGCTGGAGCTTGGGAACAAGAAGCAACCCGGTTTTTTTCATTCGATGTTCAACGTTCGATGTTCGACGTTCATCTTTAAAAACAACCCACGGCATAAATGCAACCCGGCTTTCCCCTCGTACCCAAGCTGGAGCTTGGGAACAAGAAGCAACCCGGTTTTTTTCATTCGATGTTCAACGTTCGATGTTCGATGTTCGACGTTCATCTTTAAAAACAACCCACGGCATAAATGCAACCCGGTTTTCCCCTCGTACCCAAGCTGGAGCTTGGGAACAAGAAGAATAGGAGCCTGGGTCATGGGGTGGATCGTAGGGGCGGGTTTGAAACCCGTCCCTACTTTGGACTGTACAGATATGAAGGTCGGAGGCGTTCATGGAGGACAAGGCGGCCGTAAGGGAACGCATCGAAGAACTGAAGCGGCAGATCCGGTATCACGACTACCGCTACTATGCGCTCGACAGCCCCGAAATCAGCGACGCCGAATACGATCGACTATTCCGTGAACTGGTGGAACTGGAAGAGGCGCACCCGGAGTTTGCCGATCCGGATTCGCCCACCCGCCGGGTCGGATTCCCACCGCTTGAAGCCTTTCCAACCTTTGAACATCGGGTTCCCATGCTCAGCCTGGAAAATGCCATGAGCGAATCGGAACTCAGGGAATTCGACCGCAGGGTGCGCAAACTCCTGGAACATGCGGGGCCCGTGGAATACGTCGCCGAACCCAAGATGGACGGGCTCGCGGTGGAAGTGGTCTACGTGGACGGGGTGCTTTCGAGCGCCGGGACTCGTGGAGACGGCTACCATGGCGAAGACGTGACACCCAATGTCAAGACCATCCGGGCGGTCCCGCTTCGGCTCTTCACCGCGGGCGGCGGGCCGTCCCTTCCGGAGTACCTCACGGTTCGGGGTGAAGTGTACATGGACCGGGCCGATTTCGAGCGCCTCAACCGTGAACGGGAAGCGGCGGGGGAACCTCTTTTCGCCAATCCCAGAAACGCCGCCGCCGGGTCACTCCGCCAGCTCGACTCGTCCATCACCGCCAAACGCCCCCTCAAGGTATTCTTCTACGGCGTGGGACTTGTGGAAGGAGCGACCTTTGAAACCCAATGGGAAATCCTCGAAACGCTTCGGAGTTGGGGGCTTCCGGTCAATCCGCTGTCCAGGGTCTGTAAAGGGGCGGAAGACGTTGTGGCGTTTTTCAACGAGATTGAAAGCGAACGCCCCCGGCTGCCCTATGAAGTGGACGGCGTGGTCGCCAAGGTGAACCGCATCGACTGGCAGCGGAAGATTGGTGAGAAGAGCCGGAGTCCGCGCTGGGCCATTGCGTACAAGTTTTCGCCTCACCAGGGGCGCAGCCGGGTCCTCGATATCGTCGTGCAGGTGGGGCGAACGGGTGTGCTCACGCCCGTGGCGGTCCTGGAACCCATTTCCGTGGGGGGCGTCGTCATCCGAAGAGCCACGCTGCACAACCAGGACGAGATCGAGCGCAAGGATATCCGGGTGGGGGACGAAGTGGTCGTTCAAAGGGCCGGAGACGTTATTCCGGAGGTGGTGCGGGTCGTGACGGAAAAGCGTACCGGGAAAGAGAAACCGTTCCGCATGGTGTCCCGGTGCCCGTCCTGCGGAGGCGAAGTGGTGCGGCTTCCCGGAGAAGCCGTCCACCGCTGCCTCAACCGGAACTGCCCCGCCCAGATCAAGGCGAGTCTCCGCCACTTCGCCGGACGTTCGGCCATGGACATCGAAGGACTCGGAAAAGAGATCATTTCGCTATTGGTGGACCGGGGCCTGGTGGCTTCACCCGCCGACCTCTACGAAATCCGGCCGGAACATCTCAAGGATCTTCCCGGTTTCGCCGAAAAATCGGCCACGAACCTGGTGCAGGCCATCGAGCGGAGCAAGGACGTTTCTCTTGCCGCCTTCATTCACGCCCTGGGAATTCCTCATGTGGGCGAGTACCTGGCGCAGGTCCTGGCGGACCACTTCGGTTCCATCGAGGCTCTTCAGAACGCGACCGCTGAAGAACTGGAGGCGATTTCCGGCGTAGGCGAGAAGGTGGCTTCCAGTATCTTGAACTACTTTCACAATCCCGAAAACCGGCGACTCGTGCAGCGCCTCCGGGAAGTCGGCGTCCGGCCTCGGGTGGATCGAGAAACCAAGCCCGCGGCCCCCGCCGATTCTTTCTGGAAGGACCTGTCGGTGGTGTTCACCGGAACGCTTTCGTCCATGACGCGTGAAGAGGCCAAAAAGCGCGTCGTCGCCCTGGGAGCCCGGGTTGTTGAGAATGTCAGCAAGAAGACCGATGTAGTGGTTGTGGGATCCGACCCGGGGTCGAAGCTGGAAAAGGCACGGGCCCTCGGTGTGCGCATCATGGACGAAGCCGAGTTCCTGGCCCGTGTGGGGGCCGAGTAGGCGGGGAGCACGGGGCGGTGCCGAACTTGCGGGCCCTCGCGAGCGGTTGCGGCTTCACGCCGGCTTGCGGGGGTTGACTCTTGGAGCAGGTGTGACGGTCCGCCGGCTGAAGGAAGGAGGGATGGATACGATGAGCCAGAAGAAGCGTGTCCACGTGTGGATTACGGGAAGAGTCCAGGGGGTGTTCTTCCGCGCCTATACCCGCGATGCAGCCCGATCCTTCAATGTGGGAGGCTGGGTCCGAAACCTCCCCGACGGCCGCGTGGAAGCCGTGTTCGAAGGAGAGGCGCCGGCGGTGGAGGCGATGGTCGAATGGTGCCGCACCGGAAGCCCGCTCAGCCGGGTGGATGATGTGAGGGTCGTGGAAGAACCGTTCGAAGGGAAGTTCAGCGGTTTTGAAATCCGCTACGGGAGGTAACCCATGGACGTCGGCGGCGCCTGGGAAACATTCATCGCTTTTCTTCGAGAGTACAATGTGAGGAAGATCGCCGAGGTTTCTCGGGCAATCGATTGGAGTGCGTGGCTGAAGGAGCCCTTTTTCTGGATCGGGGTCGTGGTGTTCCTGGGGGTGGTTCTCTGGAAGAAAGCCTTCAAGATGCTCCTGCTGCCTTTGTCCGTAGCGGCCCTGATTGTTCTGGTCCAATGCACCATGCCCGAAAGCGGTGAAGACATTTCGCTCGGCAAACTGGTTCCCTTTCTCGGAGGGTGCGTGGTGATCATTGCGCTGAACCTCTACTGCTTCATCGTCCGCCACGATTAGAAGCGCTCCAATCCTCCCGGTGCCCGCCTCTGGAGCGGGATGCCCGCCCGGAAGCCGCCGGTTTCCCCTCTCCGCCCCCTCTGTTCTTCATGGCCGGTACGTGACGGCCAGTTCGTTGAGCCGGTCCGAAAGCGTCCGGTACGTGACGTGAAGATTCCTCTCACGGCGGACAAAGTCCGCCGCCCTTCGTCCCATTTCCCGCCGCGCCGCCGAGTCCTCCAGAAGCGAGCGCACGGCTTGGGAAAAGGCCGTCTCGTCTTCTTGGGGCAGCAGGAACCCCGTCACTTGGTGCTCAACGACCTGTGAGACCCCTTCGTTCCGAAGCGCAACGACGGGACAGCCGCAGGACTGCGCTTCCAGGTAAACCATGCCGAGCGATTCCCCGATACCGGGAAAGACGAAGAGATCCGCTGCCGAGTAGTATTTGAAGAGTTCCCTTCTTGGGATCTTTCCCGCGAACAGGACCTTTCCGGGAAGGAGTTCCTCGGCCTCCTTGCGAAGCTCGGCTTCCATCGGGCCGTCACCCGCAATGACAAGCCGGAAACGGTTGTGCCCGCGTCCCAGGCGGTTCATAGATCGCAGCAGGAAATCCAAGCTCCGAAACTTCACGCCGGGTCGAAACCGGGCCGCGCAAAACAGCAGGGGCTCTCCCGGTTGGATGCCCCACGTGCTGCGGACCCGCCGCCCCGCCTCTTCGTCCCGGGTGAACGCCTCCGGAAAAATCCCCGGCGGAAGGTAGGTGAGCGACATGGGCGAAAGGATGCGGTCAAGTCCCCGGACGTCTTTCCGGTTGTTGGTGAAGGCGTGGCAGGCGCGGCGGAGGGCCGCACGGTTCAGGTAAAAGCCCGGGCGGGTGCGCGGGTCCCGGCGGCGCTTGGTGCTGTAGATGGGCTGGAACAGAACGTAGGGGATCCGGAGCAGGCGAGTCACCGCGGGGCCGATGACGTCGGGCGCCTTGTAGTAGGTATGGTAGGTGAGCCAAAGGTCCGGCTTCCACGACGCAGACCGTGCCAGGGTTCGGGCCGTGGCCGCCGCCGCGCGGATCCATCCCGCCGGGTGCTCCCAGAACCACCGGGAACGGAAACGAGCCCATTCCCGGCAATCGTGGCCCAGCCGGTTCAGGGCTTCATGAATGCCTTGAGCGATGGCCAGGTCTCCGGAGGGGTCGGGATGGTCCAGCGGCTTATTGGGGCAGTAAAAGGCGATATTCACGGCGGCGACAAGGCTTCCCGGAAAAGGGCGTGGAGCTGACCGATGCAGTTACGGTTATCGAAAACCAACTCGACTTTCTTTCGAGCTTCCCGGAGCTGTCCCTCGAACCGTTCCCGGTGAAGGAGCACCTCGGCGAGTGCCCAGGCCAGCGCTTCGGGGTTTTCCGGCTCCACCAGTGTTCCCGTGCGTCCGTCCTCCACCAGTTCGGGAATGGCTGATACGCGCGTCGAAACCACCGGGACGCCCACCGCCATGGCTTCGGCGATGACGTTCGGAATGCCGTCCCGATCTCCGTTGGGTGCCACTTTGCACGCGAGGGCAAAGCAATGCGCCTCACGATAATGGTGGATCACGTCTTCATGGGGAAGGGTGCCCAGAAACCGAACGCGGCGCGAAAGCCCCAGGTTTTCGGCAAGAGCATGAATGCGGTTTTCGTCTTCCCCCGTTCCGATATGAAAAAACTCGAAATCGATTCCCAGCCTGTCCAGGATCTTGAGCGCCGCCAGAAGATCGTCGTAGCCCTTCTTGGGAACCAGGCGGCCCACGGAAAGTATCCGAAAGGGCGGCGCCTTGCGCGGGGATGCCCCGTACCGGAAGAAATCCAGGTCGATCCCGTGGTAGATGGTGTGGATGGGGGTTTCTCGGCCGGCGAGTTCTTTGAGGTAGGCCGCATTGTAAGCCGTGCAGGTGACCACGAACCGGGCCTTAGCGATCTTTCGGCGGAGTTGGTCGGGTTCCGACGTGTAGATGTCCTTGGCGTGAGCCGTGAAGCTGAAAGGGAGCCCCGTAAGTTCGGACGCGAAGAGGGCGACCGAGGTGGGGGTGTGGCAGAAATGGGCATGCAGGTGGCCCACCTGACTGTCTGTGAGCCGCAGGGCGGCCAAGTGACCCGCCTGGAGGAAGTGGCGGACGGTCGCGCCCTTACGGCGCCGGAAGGCCCGGTGCAGGGCGGATACAAAGCACCGCAGGTAGCGGCTTGGCTGTCTCCGGGCCAGGTCCAGGTTGGAGGCGACCAGAGTTTTCCAGTGGGGGAGAACGTATTCCGGAAGGTAGGTGACCGGAGCCCGGATTCGGGAAACATATCGGTGAGTGAAGTCTTCACGCGGCCGGCGCAGTGAAAAGATCTGGATGGGAACGCCCCGCGATTCCAGCAGAAGGAATTCCGTGCTGATAAAGCTTTCCGAAATGCGGGGATAGCCCTTGAGGACCATGCCCAATTGTTTTCGACTTTCGGTGCCTTTGCTCATACCCGCTTGTGATCCAGTATGCGCCGGCGGATGACGTCCAGGGCGGTGAACGGAAAATGCTCCGCGCGTTCCACCAGTTCCGAAGCGTTTTCCAGCAGGTGCATGATTTTCTTCCAGACGGCTTCCGGCGTCAGTTCTTTCGGGTGAAGATAGTCGCAGTACCCCTTGGAACAGAGGACCTGGGCGCGGATCAGCTGTTCTTCGCGCGGGACCGTCCTGGGGATGATGAGAAACGGTTTGCACTGGCTGATGATTTCACAAACCGTGTTATAGCCGCCCATGCTCACTACGACCTGCGCCGAACCGATGAGTGCTTCCATATAGCGATGAAACTTCAGGGTGACGAATCCCATGGCCCGGCACCGGCGGTGGACTTCCTTGAAATGGAGGTTCGACAGGAATGGCCCCGTGACCACCACAACCCTGGTGTCCGCTGGAAGCTTTCGGCGTTCGAAGGCCTCGAGGAAGGTATTCAGCACGGGAAACCCGTCGCCGCCGCCTCCCGTGGTGAGGAGCACCATGCGCTCTTCCGGTGCGATCCCCAGTTCTTTCTTGACCCCCGCCACTTCACCCGGGGAAGGAATCTGGCGTGGGATATAACCGGTGAAATGGACCTTGGCCGCCACAGAGTCGGGAATCCTGTATTCCTTTATCGAATCGTAGAAATCCTGATGGCCGTAGATCCAGATCTCGTCGTAGAGAGATTCCATGGCCTCGTAGATGCCCTTGCTCTCCCAGTCTTCGATGGTGGACGCGGAGCTGTCCATGATGTCGCGCAAACCCAGGATGGAAGTGCATTGAGGCCGTGAAGCCTTGAGCCAATTGAGCGTGTCCACCACTTCGCGTTTGAGGCCCAGGGGGGCCTTGTCCACGATGAAATAGTCCGGCTGAAAGGCGATCGCGGTGCTCAAGATGATCCCTTTGCGGATCTCCAGCACTTCGGTGGCTTCCAGCTTCATGGAAAGCGGCAGGTACTCCTCGTTGGTGACCTTGATCATGCCGGGAATCCGGACGAAGTCCACCCGGCGCGGGATGTTGAAGCGGCCGACCAAGGGGGAACCGGTGAGAATGAGGATGTTGGCGGGGGATTTGCGGAGGCTTCGAGCGATGGCGAGGGTTCTTCTGATGTGTCCCAGACCGAAGGTGTCGTGGGAGTACATCAAGATCCTGTAGAGATTGGGAGCCTTCAAGCTCTCTCCGCTCCAGGGTCCCCTCGCAGGGGTGTTCACTTCCGGGTTCTACGCGGTCCCGCCGATTCATCCGCTGGATGGAACGTCATCTTATGGTGAACGAGGTTGAATCGCAATACCGATTTGCCCGCCAACGCCTCACGATGTCCCGCCTTGCCGCTGACGCTCCCTTCTGTTAAGAGTCTTTTACCTGGATGGAACGATTTTCTACCGAAACCGTTGCAGCATATGCGGTCTCAAGCTCTCTTCAAGGGGTGCTGCGGGTCGGGTTGAGGCGCATCGAGATGGCACAGGTTCAAGCACGACGGCATCCAGGGATCGGCTTGTTCGGGTTTGATGTGTTCCAAACCAAAGGAGGACGAAATGAACGTAGATGCCAAGTCTCTGGAAAACAAACTGCGTGAACTTCACCCCGAAATCGGCCGTCACGGCCTGAACCTGGCGCTCGCCTTCGACAGTAACAAGGACGCCTGGATCGTCACCCTCCAAAAGGATGAACATAAGCTCTCCACTCACCTGGAACGAAAAGACGCCGAAGCCTGCCTGGAAGGCGTCCAGTGCGTCTATCTCGGTGTGCAGATCGCCCAGTTCATCAAGAACTTCGAAACCGGTTCCTAGGGGCCTGTCCGAGAATGCCGATCTTTCCACCTTGTTCCCAAGCTCCAGCTTGGGAACACAACTGTGCCGAAGCTCCAGCTTCGATTCCCATGAGGCCGTTCCTAAGCCAGAGCTTGGGAACGAGGGGCATTGCGTTGCCCCGAAGGGTTGATTCTGTGTTCTCGGACAGCCTCCTAGGGGTGGGGCCGGTTGGAATCCCCCGTAGGGGACCGCACAGCCCTCCGGGGGAGTCACTTCGCCATCTTGAGGACCCTCTGAATAATACCGTGTTCACTCCCTTCTTGAATTGAAGCAGAACATCTCGGCGGCATGATGTCAACGAAGGATCTCTCGGTCACTTCGTGACTGGAGATACATGCGTGGGCCGGAGTGGAAACGGGGTTCCATTTTGGCTCTTTCGGGCGGTTTTTGCGCCTCTCGGTTTTTCCTTGACGGTCCGCGAATCCGCGGGGTACAAGGTCGGGCGGTCGTTTTGCCGGCGTAGCTCAGGGGTAGAGCAGCTGATTCGTAATCAGCAGGTCGCGGGTTCGAATCCCATCGCCGGCTCCAGGAAAATCAAGGGGTTAGGTCGAAAGGCCGAACCCCTTTTTCGTTTCCAGGCTACATTCAGCCTGCAAATCGGGCTCGCTAAACAAGCTCATGAAAGTCGGGCCTTGCGGTTCCTTGTTCCTGTAGGAGCGGCCTTGCCCGCGACCCGTAAAACCGGCAATACGCCGTTGACCCTGGTCGCCGGCAAGCCGGCTCCAACAGGGCATGAGTCGCTCCTCAAGTGCCGTTCGCGAACCGCCCCTACGCGAAAAAACGGACACTCAGTCTCCAGAAGAATAAAGGGTATTCTCAGACAGCGCCTGACCTGTTCCCGCGCTGGAAGCTGCGACGCTTCGCCGATGTAGACGGCGAAATTCTATTCCGCCTGTCCGCGGACGCCGCCTGAGACAGGGCTAAAAATATCGATGGCTTCGGTGGGCGGCCCTGCGAGCCGTCTTCCGGCCATCGAACGGCTGGAGATGTTTCATCCCGGCGGCCCCTGCCTTTACCGCCGTGTTCTGGTCCCTATCCGGACAAAGGGAACCGTGCTCCCAGCCTTGCTCTATGTGGTGAGGGATCGCTGGACTGGGGACGGTAAAGAGCTAACCGGTGGAATCTGGCGCTGAAGCCCCGGTAGCTGGTCGCCACCTGGAGCAATGTACGCAGCAGATTCCGGGTATTCCAGCAGTTTGTCCTTGACTGGAATGGACAGGTTTCGGAAGTTTATGTTTGGTTTCGTTGGCATACACAGGCAGTGATTCAGACAACTGACGAGAGGATTGAAATGGAAGCTTCCGAACGCTGGGTTGGCGTCGACGATGTGGCCGCCCACCTTGGGGTGGCCAAGGACTCGATTTATAGATGGATCGATGAACGGGGGCTCCCTGCTCACCGCGTGGGACGGCTCTTTCGTTTCAAACTATCCGAAATTGACGAGTGGGTGCGCCAAGACAACGAGCGAGAGAAGACTCCAAATTCCATCCAAAGCCGACCCTCATCGAAAAGGCCCAACTCGCGGGTCTTACCGACGAACTCGATCCGAATATCCGCCGGCAGAGCGAGATCGCCGCAGAAGACAAGGTCATTGAAGCGCTGGTCGCGGAGGGCTTTCCCCAAGACCGAATCGAGCGGGTCGGCCATCTGAAGTTGGGGTTCGACATCCGCGCCCACAGAATCGCAGATGAAGCCACCGGCGAGGTCTTCGTCAAGAGAATCGAGGTCAAAGGCCGCCTGCGGGGGCAACCGGTCAGGCTTACCACCAACGAGTGGTACAAGGCCCAGCAACTGGCCGAAACCTACTGGCTCTATGTGGTCTGGGACCCCCGGAGTGATTCTCCTGAAATCGTGCGCATCCATAATCCTGCTGCCAAGCTCGACCACGCCAAACGGGAGACCGTGGCGGCGAGGTTTTATGAAATACCGGCAGATGCGATAGTGTCAGCAGTGGAAAGCGGGATGTGACGATGCCGAAACATATCCACGAGATTAGAGATCCGATTCACGTGTTTGTCAGGTTGGACAACCCAGAACGCGAGGTACTTAACTCAAGACCTTTTCAGCGGTTGCGCCATATTCACCAGTTGGCGCTGACGTATCTCGTTTATCCTGGCGCAACACATAAACGATTTGAGCACTCCCTCGGTGTTATGGAGCTCGCAAGCCGCGTTTTCGATGTTGTTACAAACCCAGACAAGGTCTCAGACGAAATCCGAAGTCATCTCGTACCGTTGGGGAAGGCAGATTCCGACGCATTACGCTACTGGCGCAGGGTTCTGCGCATGGCGGCACTTTGCCACGACATCGGTCACATGCCTTTTTCCCATGCCGCAGAGGATTTGCTCCCTGAAGGCTGGGACCACGAACGAGTTACCAGAGAGATCATCGCCAGCGAAGAGATGAGGCAGATTTGGGAAAACATGACCCCGCCGCTTCGGCAAGAGGACATCATCAAGCTTGCGGTGGGCCCCAAAAAGGCGAAAGATTTCCAATTCTCGGACTGGGAAGCCATTCTTTCGGAGATCATTGTCGGGGACGCCTTTGGAGTGGACCGCATGGATTACCTCCTGCGCGATTCTCACCACCTAGGCGTCGCGTATGGCAAGTTCGACCACTATCGCCTCATAGATACTCTTCAAATTCTTCCTACACCTTCGGCGGACGACGTGGACGGACCTGGGGAACCGACCTTAGGTGTAGATGAAGGGGGTATCTAATCTGCAGAGGCTTTAATGGTCGCTCGGTACTTCATGTATTCCCAAGTCTACTTTCACCCTGTTCGCAGGATCTACGACATCCATTTGAAGGACTTTCTCAAGGACTGGCTTCCCGGTGGCGTGTTCTCCACGAATATCGGGCAGTTTTTATCGATTACGGACAACGAAGTCAATGCTGCGCTCCTCGAGGCGGCCTTTGACTCTGAAACGCCGTGTCATTCTCATGCCAGACGAATTGTGCGGCGCGAACATTTCAAACGCTTGTACGAAAGGAACCCGAACGACGTGGAAATAAACCCGGAAGCCGGCCGGGCGACCTTCGACGCTTTAAGTCGGCAGTTCGGAGCCGACGTGTTCCGGCACGATCGCTATTCCCAGAAGGGCGGCTCGCCCGATTTCCCCGTGCGTATGCGCGATCGCCGCGTCGTCTCGTCGCTCGCTGTCTCAGGAGTCCTTAACAATGTACCGGTGCTCTCAGTGGATTACGTCTTTGCACAACGAAATATTCTCGACCAGGCGGAAAACTGGCTCAAGGAAAATCGGAATAGAATCATTGAGCCTCAAAAGGAGGATGTTGACAATGGATAGACTGAAGCGAGCCGCGCTGATGACGCGGTTGTTGCAGAACCTGAAGGATAAGGGGAGCTGGTGCGGGGAGACGCATACCCAAAAGGCGACCTTCTTTGTGCAGCATCTTATGGATGTCCCCTTGGGGTTCGAGTTCATCTTGTACAAGCACGGCCCGTTTTCGTTCGACCTACGCGATGAACTCACGAGTCTACGGGCGGATAGGCTGATTCGGCTGGTTCCGCGCTGGCCTTATGGCCCTACCATCATGCCAACCGAGTTGGCCAAAAAGCTTCAGAACAACTATCAGCGGACACTTGGATTATATGAAAACAAGATTGCCTATGTGGCCGACAAACTTGGTGCCAAAGGTGTTGCTGACCTGGAACGTTTGGCCACAGCGTTTTATGTCACCAGGCAGCAGTGGGCAGGCGATCCACCCGAAAAAAGGGCAGCCAAACTGTCGGAGATCAAGCCGCATATTTCAGCCGACCAGGCGCTGGCGGCCATTCGTGAAGTGGATCAGATGATCGAGGAATCGCAAAAAATCCTGCATTGACAAGGAGACACCGGATTGACCACCGACTCATAGAAGATTTTCTCTCCTGCCTGCCGCGAAAGTGAAGCGCGGCGCAGGTAAGGGCGGCGAAAGAGATGGACCATGAACGATAGGCGCTTGATCGAGGATTTCCTGCCGATACAAGCCATTTCGGCAAAAGCAAGCCGGGAGAAATCCGTCCGCAAGGGGCACATTTCGACCCTTCACCTCTGGTGGGCGCGGCGGCCCCTGGTGGCGTGACGGGCTGCAGTGTACGGGGCTTTGGTGCCGGTGGCACGGTTCATCCCGGAAAACGGTCCGGACAACAAGAAACAGAGCCTGGGCAGGGCCAACGCGGCCAAGTTCATCGAGCGGCTCTTCAAGTATCCGGGCAACCCTGCCGTCATCAAGGAAGCCCAGAGGCACATCCTCGAAGCCCATGCCGAGCGTTTGACCAGAGAGACGGGCAAGACTGTTACGGTCGAGGATATCGAGGCGGGACAAGCGCCCCGCCCGAAGGTGCTGGATATGTTCGCTGGCGGCGGGGCCATTCCAATTGAAGGTGCCCGACTGGGATGTGAGTCACATGCCCTGGACCTCAATCCGGTCGCCTATCTCATCGAATTGTGCACCGTCACCTTCCCGCAGCAGTTCGGAGCGGAGCTGGCCGACGACATTGAGAAGTGGGGCAAAACCATTCTGAAGCGGACGCAAGAGGCTGTGTCCGACGTTCTTGCACGCATACCGGTTGCACGGAAGCAACCGAAGGCGATCCAAAGAACCCTTAGGGATGGAAATGAAACGCCAGCCGACGATTATTGTGTCGTCGCCTACTATTGGACGCGGACCATCCCATGTCCAAATCCGCAGTGCAAAGGAACCGTACCGCTCTATCGACAGACCTGGTTGAGGAACAAATCCTCCGGTTACGTGGCCTTGAAGCCGGTACCGGACATGGGCAGACGCATCATGCGTTTTCAGGTGGTCGAAGCTCGGTCCGCATCGGCGCTCGGCTTTGATCCGTCCACCGGGAGCGCGGGATCATCCACGGCATGCCCCTTCTGCCAAACCGCTCTTGATGGTCCCTATGTCCGCAGGTATGGCGACGAGAAAGGCTTCGGCCAGCAGCTCATGTGCGTGATTGCGCTCAATCCCGACGGCCCAGGGAAGTTCTATCTTGTCGATGAATCCCTTGCGGCCATAGAGGCCGAGCATCAGGCCATGTCCGAACACCGCGCGGCGGAGATCGAGCGCGAGCTTGGGCCGAGCAGCCTTGATGAGGAGATTCCCCCGACCGGTAACGCCGGGCTTGCCACAGGGAACAGCTATCTTTACGGCAGGGTGAGGATCTTTTAGAACGACATCCAGGGTGACCCTCTGAGGTAGATCCAGATGGCCTTGAAGCAGCAAGCGCATCAGCTTCGTTTGCCCTCGTTCCCAAGCTGGAGCTTGGGAACAAGGTGGAAGGTACAGCTTGGGAACAAGGTCAAAAAATCCCCTCTCCCTTGATGGGAGAGGGTTGGGGTGAAGGTGAGAAAATTAACGTATGTCAATCAGTTACATTCCCCTCCCCTTAATCCCCTCCCACAAGGGGAGGGGAAATAGAATTCCCCTCGTTCCCAAGCTATGGCTTGGGAACGGCCTCACGGAAGCTGGAGCTTCTGCACAGTTGTGTTCCCAAGCTGGAGCTTGGGAACAAGAAGCAAAAGATCTGCACCCTTTACGGCATCCGGACGTTCCGTCAGGCGTTCACTCCGCGCCAAAGGTACATCTTGTTGACCATGGCCCGGGAAGTGCGCCGTGCCTACCAAGAAATGCTTGACCAAGGAGTGGAGCCGGAACGGGCCGGGGCCATCACGACATACATGGGTGTCTGGTTAAGCCGTTTGACTGATCGATGCAATGGGTTGGCCAGATGGAATAACCTCTGGGAGAAGATTGAAAGTCTTACTTGAATAAAAGCCATTTTGATGACATGGCATTGCCCTGAAGTCAATATTTTTGAGGGTGGCTCAGGTGATGCTCTCAGCCAGCTCGCGTTCATGACTTCCGCCGTGCGCCGCGAAGGCCAATTTAGTAACCCGTCAGTAGTGATGCGCGGTTCCGCCGCCGAGCTACCATATGACAACGGCATCTTCGATGCGGTAATCACCGACCCGCCCTATTACCACAATGAAAGCTACTCAGAGCTTTCCGATGTCTGTTACGTCTGGCTGCGGCCGACCATCGGTTTTCTCTACCCCGAGCATTTCGCCGGCCAACTGACGCCGAAGAAAAAGGAATGCGTCGCCGCAGCTTATCGCCAGGGCGGAAAGCAGCAGGCGCGGGACTATTACGAGGACACCCTGTTTCAGTCTTTGCGAGAAGCCCATCGCGTCACAAAACCTGGTGGCATCCTGATCGTCGTGTATGCCCATAAGACCACCCTCGGATGGGCGATTCTTGTGGATGCGCTTCGGCGTGCCGGATAAACAACGGCCTTGTGCAGGAAGAGCAACTGGGAAGAATGTTCGCCATCCGTGTCGGGCAAACCTTTCCCGTCGCACGAAATGCTTATGAGCCGCAGATCAGAGAGTGGGAGCCGATCATTGATAAAATCGCCGATCTTTTCATGGCCCTTGTCCCGGCGTCGCGGTTCATTCCGGAAAACGGACCGGACAACAAGAAACAGAGTCTGGGCATGGCCAATGCGGCCAAGTTCTTCGAGCGGCTCTGCAAATTCATGCTAAGCACCATACAAACGGCGGCGGGAAGACTGGGACAACCGGTCAGCCGTTTGTCCGCCCGAAAGGAGTGTGCGACCACATTGAAAATCTGCTGAACTCGATCGAGGAAATATTATTTGATGAATCCCGTTTGCTGTTTCAGGCCGGCTGGCGGCAGCTCTCCCCCAGTCTTTGTCCCGCTGTCCGCAACCGCGCCGTCAGCTCGGCTTCCGCCTCGACATGCTTGAACATCTCCGGGGTAATTTCGGTAAACTGCGCAAACTCTTCGGGTGACATCCAGCGGGCCGGTCCGCCGTACTGGCAGGTGGTGCCGTAGCCACAGATGAAGCAGGGGGGATTCATGGTGTTGTAGAAGATTTGGTCGACAATCTCGAAGTTGAAGTAGCTTTTCAGATGATAGGCGACATCCCTGGCAACAACCTCCGCCTCGTCGCCGCCGACCGCCAGCGCCACGGCGGGCATGCCCATGGTCTGGGGGTCGACGTGGCGCAGGGGAAACAGCCGCTCCAGAAAGTTGTGGGTGAAGCCGTTGGCCTTGCGAAAGTAGACCGTCGCGCCGACCACAATGCCATCGGCCTTGCTGATTTCCTCATAGAGGGGCTGCATATCATCCGGCAGTACACACCGGCTGTCTTTGGCGCACTTAACGCAGCCGATGCACGGCCTGATGTTCAGTTTCGCCAGGTCATAAATCTTATAGGGGTGGCCGGACGCTTCGAGGACCAGCTCAACCATTTTGCGGGTATTGCTCCCCGGCTTTGGACTGCCATTGAAGCCGATCAGCATGGTCATCCTCCTCTCATAAAAGATCGTTCTGAAAGCGGGATACCTTCATCCGCCAGCCGACAAGTACCCCGCACCCGTCAAGCAAGTTCCTCGTCGAGGGTGACTACCAGCGCCTGGCCGGTCTGGATGATCCGGCCGGCATTTTTCAGATGTTTCATCGCCCGGGTGATGCTGACCCGATGCGCCCCCACGAGAAAACCCAGGTCCTCGTGGGTCAGGGGAAAATGAATCTCGTAGCCGTTGGCGACCGCGGTGCCATGTTCGCGGGCCACGGTAACCAGGACGCGGTAGAGGCGTTTTTCCAGGGTTGAAAACGAAAAACTGTCGGCCCGGTCGGTCAGCCACCGGATGCGGGCGCTCAGGTTTCTGATAACCTGCAGGCCGATGTTGGGCCGCTCCAGAACGAGGGCCTCAAAGCGCTCCTTGGTAAACCCACAGACCAGGGTCTTCTCCAGGCAGACGGCGCTCACCGGATAGGACGTTTCCTCGGCAAGCATCTGCTCACCGAAGAAATCGCCCCGCTGCCGCAAATCAAGGGTTATCTCGGTGCCATCTTCATGCACCTTGCTGAGCTTGACCCGGCCGGCCTTGATCAGGAACATGTGGCGGGCCGGATCGCCCTGAAAAAAGATCGGCTTCCTGGCTGCCAGCAGCTGCCGTTCCGCCGCCTCCACCAGGGCCTCGATATCCTCGCCAGCCAAATGCTCGAACAGCCAGAGGCTGCCGATACACTCCGGACTGAGAAGCATATCCTTGCCGGCCAATTCCTCGCATAGACAACCCATGGCGCCTTCTCCACTTGGGGACCGGGACAAACGGCAGACCGTACCGTCAGCCTTAGACTAGTCGAGCGCGGATCATTCGGTAAGCACTTTCCCGGCGCCGCAGCCGGTGATCTCCCGCAGCCGGTCGCAGAATTCTGTCAATTCGATCAGCTGGATCTCGACCGGCACCTGGACCAGGTCGAAGAAGGCGATGATTTCCTCATCGGTGAGCGAATTGAGACCGACATCCAGCACCAGGATGCGATCGTAGCGGCCCAGCTGCATGCGGGCGTCGATTTCATTCCAGCCCATCGCCGCCATGATAGCCGGCCAAACACGAACCCAGGCCGGGGTCATGAGCATGGTGCGGTTCTTTTCCAGTTCGCCGATCCGGTCGCCCACCAGCCAGGCAATGCAGTTCTTATAGGGAGACGCGATTATCCCGAGATTACCGGCCAGGGCCGTCAAATCCGGATGACAGCCGCCGCCGAACAGCAACTGCACCGGTCCGCCGGATGCCTTGGCCGTGTCGATGGCCGCCCGCAGCTCCGCCGCCAAGCGATCGAGATCGGCATGCAGGGCGGCATCCAGCCAGATGATGTGAACGTCGTGATCCGCTCCGAGACAGGCCTGCAGTTCATCTTCGAAGATGCGGCAGGCAACCAGTGTTTTCATATTTCACCTCGTAATCACTGTTCCGCGGCGCCCGGACGCAACCCACCGGATTGTCGGGGTCTCGGTCGAGAGACCGGCTGCCTGGCGCGACAGCAATCGCCGGACGACAGACAGCCGGTTCTGCAAAGCGGTTAATCCTTGTTCCTGGTGGCCGCAGCTTCCTTCTCGGATACCGGCTTGTCTTCCGCCAGAACCGCCTTTTTGCCGCACAGATCGCACCGGCCATCTGTTGTAATACATGGCTGCCGGGGTGCCTCGCCGCCACACAGGCCGCATTTTGCCATATCGTCTCACCTCCTTTTCGACATTCGGTTCATCTTGATGGTGAAAGAAATATAACTAATGGGGCAACCCGTTTCTGTAGCACCGGCTACAAAAGATTCTCTGGCAATGGTTTTTTTATCGACGACATCCTCGCGGCGGTGAAGACCGTCAATCATCACGCCCTGGACCATAAGTACAACCAAGCGACTCCGACAAAGGTATCGGACCGCCAGAAAGAGCTTTGTCGTTTGAGCAAGTGCGATGATCAGAACATCCAGTAGATGGCAGATACTTACATCGCCTGGATCGAAAAAATCCAGTTGGCTGCCGTTGACCGTGTTTTTGAGTAAATGGAATCTCTGGGGATTAAAGCGGGGGTTGCCACACCCGAAGATGTGGCGCGGCTCTATCTCAACAAGCAGTCCTATCCGACCAAAGCCGACTGTGATGTCGAATTACAGACGCAAGGTGGCGGAACTGGACCGCAGGACGGCGGGCAAGGAAGAACGCAGCCGCTTCCGGCGTTGGAAGATGCGGCGTTTCGCCGAGGTGGGCAGCGAGATTCTGTTCCGCCGGGCCGCGAACGTCGCCTGCGACGGGGCCAGGGATATGGAGCGGTTCAAGACCCGGCTCCGACGCTGCCGGGGCTTGAACCGGGGTCTGAAGGGACTACCCTTTCAGGTAGACGTGTCGCTTGCCGCCGCGGGTCGCCACGTTCCCCTCGTTCCCAAGCTCTGGCTTGGGAACGGCCTCAGGGGAATCGAAGCTGGAGCTTCTGCACCGTTGTGTTCACAAGCTGGAGCTTGGGAACAAGGTTGAAATCGGCATTCTCGGACAGCCTCCTAGACGGAACGGAGCGTAGTGCCAAAAACTTCCAATTGGGTCGTATGTCATTGACATCACAGATATACTTTTTTGCCACTGTCAAAGATGAGTTAAACCGACAAGAACGAATCAACGGGGCCGCCTTGGACCACGCTCAGGGTTTTCATCATGGCCGAAATCGGATGACCCGGGGGATGTACGGGGGTCGTCAACCGAGCATTTATTCAGGTTGACAACACATGCGGCTCCTGCTATGAGCAGTCGCGTGGAAGCTGGGAACGCGATCCGGCTTCCGGCAATCGTCTCAATCGTAAAATCAGCCTTGGAGCTCCCATGGATCCCATCTCCCCGCGAACGCGGCAACTGGAAGAAGACGACAAGAAATACCTGTGGCACCCTTTCACCCAAATGAGCGACTGGATTCAGGAAGAAATCGTCATCATCGAGGAGGGAGACGGCTGCTGGCTCAAGGACGTGGATGGCAGGCGGTACCTGGACGGCGTGTCGTCCCTGTGGACCAACGTCCATGGGCATCGAAAGGAACCCCTGGATCGGGCTCTCAAGGACCAGGTGGACAAGATCGCGCACTCCACCCTCCTGGGTCTGACCAACGTTCCCGCCATCCAACTGGCCAAAGAACTCATCGAAATCGCTCCCCAGGGCCTGACCCGGGTCTTTTATTCGGACAGCGGTTCCACCGCCGTCGAGATCGCCCTGAAAATGGCCTTTCAGTATCACCAGCAGTGTCCCCGGGGATACCCCTCGAAAACCCGATACGTCTGTTTGTCCAATTCCTACCACGGCGATACGATCGGTTCGGTGAGCGTGGGGGGATCGACCTGTTCCATTCCATGTACCGGAAGCTGCTTTTCCCCGCCTACCGCGCTCCTTCCCCTTTCTGCTACCGGTGTTCCCTGGGCAAGTCCCCCGGTTCGTGCTCCATGGACTGCCTCCTGGAAATGGAGAAAATCCTCCGGCAGCACGCTCATGAGATCGCCGCGGTGGTCGTCGAGCCCTTGGTCCAGGGGGCTGCGGGCATCCTGGTGCATCCTCGAGGCTACCTGCGTGGGGTACGGGAACTGTGCACCCGCTACGGGGTCTTCATGATTGCCGATGAAGTCGCCGTGGGCTTTGGAAAGACGGGAACGATGTTCGCTTGCGAACAGGAAGGGGTGACGCCGGACTTCATGGCCCTGGCCAAGGGCCTTTCCGGGGGCTACCTGCCCCTGGCGGCGACTCTGGCAAGAGAAGAAATCTACGAAGGGTTCCTTGGGGAATACGAAGAATTCAAGACCTTCTTTCACGGCCATACCTTCACGGGAAACCCACTGGGATGCGCGGTGGCCCTGGCCGGCCTGGAAGTTTTCCGCCGAGAGAACGTGCTGGATTCCCTCCAGGGGAAAATCTCCCACCTGGCGCAAAACCTCGAGGCCTTCCGTTCCCTCTCTCATGTGGGAGACGTGCGCCAGTGCGGGATCATGGTAGGGATCGAGCTGGTAGCCGACAAGGCAACCAAGGAACCTTACCCGCCTGAGCAAAGGATGGGCCACCGGGTGATCCTCGAAGCGAGGAAACGGGGAGTCATCATTCGCCCCCTGGGGGACGTCGTGGTGCTCATGCCCCCTCTTGCCATCTCCAGGGAAGAGATCGACACCCTCTGCGCCGTTGTATATGAGTCGGTTCGAGCGGCCACGGAACCGAGGGGAGAAAAAGGACTGTGAAGGAAGAGGTTCGGACCGGCAGTCTTCGTTTTGACTCCACAGACCCCATCTATGCCGAGCATTTCCCGGATCGACCCGTGGTACCCGGGAGCCTGGTGGTGGGGGCTTTCCTGGAGATCGCGGGGGGTATGGGTTTCCTGGGCTCGGAAGTCGTCGTCGAGAATTTTCGATTTCGGGAATTTGTCGCCCCCGGTCTTTACGATTACCGGGTGGAGATCCGCGGGGATACCTTGCGTTGTTTTCTGTCCTCCGAGGACAAGAATCTGGTGACGGGATCGCTGAAAAGATGACCTTGGAATACTCCGGGACCCTGGCCCTGATCCTGGGCGGTTCCTGTGAGCTGGCCCTGCAGCTGGCAAGGGCCATGATCGGCGACTCGCTTCGGCCGATCCTCACCTATCGAAACGAGGCGGGTCGGGATCGCATCGTCCGCGGACTCGAGGACCTCCCCGGCCGCTATGACTCACGCCGCCTGGACTTGGCCGACAGAACAACCCTCGAGGCGCTTTTGGATTCATGGGGGGAGGCCCCGTTGGACTTCACCGTGGATTTTGCCCACGGCGACTATGAGCAGCTGGTGGCGGCGGCGGACGACGATATCGTAGAACATTATTTCAGAGAGAACGTGTCTTCAAGGGCTTGTTTCCTCAAAAGGGCGGCCAGGATTATGTTGCGCCGCAGGAAGGGAAGAATGGTCTTCGTGTCCTCCGGGGCCGCCGAAAATCCCAACCGGGGACAGGGATTCTACGCGGCGTCCAAGCTGGCGTGCGAAGCCCTGTATCGCAGCGTGGGGCTCGAACTGGCAAGACGCGGCGTCACCACGGTGATCCTCAGGCCGGGGTACGTCCGCGCAGGCAGAGGCAGGGCCTACCTGGAAAGGGAAGGAAATCAAGTTTCGCGGAAAATCCCCACGGGAAAGGCATTGGAAGGAGAAGAAGTTGCACGAACTATTCTCTTTCTCCTTTCAAACCATGCTCGAAACCTGAATGCCACCGTTGTAACCATGGATGGCGGACTCTCGTCCGGAAAGTGAAAAGGGTGCAGATCTTTTGCTTCTTGTTCCCAAGCTCCAGCTTGGGAACACAACTGTGCAGAAGCTCCAGCTTCGGTGGGGCCGTTCCCAAGCTGGAGCTTGGGAACGAGGGGAAACGGAGCTGATGCGCTTGCTGCTTCAGGGCCATCTGGATCTACCTCAGAGGCTCACCCTGTATGTCGTTCTAAAAGATCCGCACCCAAGTAAAAAGGAAGCGTGCATGGAACTCTTCGAATCGATTCAAGGGATACTCACCGAGATTCTGGACTTGGAAGATACGGAACTGACCCCCGAAACCTACCTCATACGCGACCTGGGTGCAGAATCCATCGACCTTATCGAGATCGCGGTAGCCATGAGCTACCGCTTCAAAATCCAGGTGGAAGACGACGAGGCGTTTCTCAAGAACTTTCGCCTCCACCTGATGGAAGCCCAACAGAAGGACCTTAAGCCGGCGGACTACCTGGCCGAAAAGTATCCCTTCCTGTCCCGGGATCGAGTTGAAGAGATCATCTCGGACCTCGAGCGGGGCCCCGCGGTCAAGCTCAAAGACCTGATCTGCTATGTGGCTTATCGCTTACACGGCGCCCCGGCGGACGAACGCGACCCGCTCCTGCCTCTCCTTTCGGCGCAAGTCGGGAGTCGGACTGCAGCGGGGTCCCGTTAGATCGTCCTATGTCCGGGAAACGACGCGTCGTCATCAGTTCTTCCGGCGTTATTTCCTCCCTTGGAGACACCCCCGGCCGGATTCTCGAGAGCCTCAAGGAAGGCAGGGTCGGTTTTCGGCGATCGAGCGCAGACCCGCAGGTCGCGGTCTGCCCCGTGGAGGGCTTTCGTCCCAAGTCTTTTCTGGGACCCTGCAAAGACAGCCGGTACCTCCACCGGGGAGCTCTTTTTGCCGCGGCTGCGGCCATGATTGCCGTTCGCGAGTGCGGGATCGCCGGCGAGGAACGCTCGGGAGCAGGGCTCTTTGTGGGGGTGGGTCCGAACCTGGATATCGGCGGCGAATTCCCGTCGGTTGCGGAAGGAAAGCTGGACCGGCCCGATCTCCAAGCCCTTTGGATTTTGCGGTTCCTGCCCAATACGGCCGCCTCCGTCATTTCGAAGCTGGCTCAAATCCACGGCGAGAATCTTACCGTCACCACCGCCTGTGCAGCGTCTCTCCAGGCCATCGGCGAAGGATTTCGGCGTATTCGAGAGGGACACCTGGATCTTGCCTTTGCCGGTGGGGGCGACTCTCGATTAAGCCCCGGAGGAATTCTCGCCTACAAGAAGGCCCACGCGCTGTGTGTCGGGGCCTTTCCCCCGGACCGGGCCATGCGCCCCTTCGATGCGGATCGAGCCGGCTTCGTTCCGGGAGAGGGCGGGGCCTTCTTCCTCCTTGAGGAACTGGAACACGCCAGGAGGAGGAATGCGCCGATACTGGCGGAGGTTTGCGGCTACGGGAGTTCCCTGGACGGCTACAGCATGACGGCGCCGGACAGGGAAGGGAAAGGGGCAAGAAGAGCCGTGCAGAAGGCATTACGGGAAGCCCGGGTTGCGCCGTCTGAAATCGACGTGGTCTTTTCCCACGGGACCTCGACGCCCCTCAACGACGAAGTGGAAGCACGGCTCATCGAAGAACTGTACCCCGAGGGTTCGCCTCCCATCGTGGCCTTGAAGTCCTGGATCGGCCACCTTGCATCGGCCTGCGGCGCCCTCGAACTCGGGATCGCCCTCCATTGCATGCGGGATGGCTACCTTCCCGGGATTCGCAACCTCCGGGCCCCCTGCAACCCCCGGGTCCGATTTCTAGACCTCGAAGTAAGCCTGTCCTGTCGAACGGCAATCATCCAGAACTTCGGATTCGGGGGACAGAACGCAGCCCTGGTGATCCGGCGCTACGAGCCCCATGCCCGAGGAGAATAGAGACCGTGGAGAACCCCCTGGTGATTCGGTCAATGCAGACGGGCTTTGTCCTCCTGGATCGAATCCTAGAGGTCGACGCCCGGAAAATCGTCGGGGAAAAGACCTTCCACGGTGCCTCCGCCTATCTGGGGATTGAAGCCCTGGCGCAGCTGGGGGCCTATCATGTGCGGTTCCTGAACGATTTCAGGAAACACGCCTTCCTGCTGAAGATCCAGTCCTGCACAATCCCGACGGGCTCAACCATCCGGGGCTCCTATCGTCTTTTCGGCGAACTGCGAGCCGGCAGCGCTCATTCGTATGCTCATCATCTCGAGGCCCGGAGGGATGACCTGGTTGTCTGGGGGGGAGACTTTCTCTTTTCCACTGTCGCATACGACCATCGTTTCAAGAAAGACCTTCTTCAAACTCATTACGGAAAGATCTTTTCATGTTTGCGAAGCGATATGAAAACCGGCTGAATCTACAAAAGAAATCAGGGCTTTATCGAGACCCTCCCGAATTCGACGGCAGAGAGGACCGATTCCTTCTGCTGGGTGGAAAGAAAGTCCTGAACTTCGCCTCCAACGACTACCTGGGACTGAGCACCACGGAAATCGCCGGAACACAGGTCGCCGAGAATTTTCGGAAATTCGGTTCTTCGTCCTCTTCTTCCCGCCTGGTTTCGGGCCATTACTCCGTCATCAACCGGGCGGAGGAAGCCTATGCCTCCTATTTCGGGTACGAAGCGGCGGTGTTTTTCCCCAGCGGCTACCAGGCCAACTTGGGAATCCTGTCCACTTTGTTCGAAAAAGGAGATACCATCGTTTTCGACAAGCACATCCATGCCAGCAGCGTGAAAGGGATGACCCTCAGCGGAGCCGCCTTTTACGGCTACAACCACAATTCCATGGATCACCTGGCCAAAAGACTCGAGAGCTGCGGCCATCCGCAGGTCGCGGTCCTCACAGAGTCTCTTTTCAGCATGGACGGCGATCTTTTGAACGTCGCCGGCCTGGGCCGACTCAAGGAAAAATACGGGTTTATCGCGGTGGTGGACGAGGCCCATTCCTTCGGTGCCCTGGGCCCCCGGGGCAAGGGCATTGCCCGGGAGGTGGCCGACGTTGCCCTGGGGACCTTCGGCAAGGCCTTCGCATTGTTCGGGGCGTTCGTGCTCCTTCCCCGGCTGTTCAAGGACTATCTTTTCAACTTCTGCTCCCCGTTTATCTACACCACGACTCTTCCCGAGGCTCACGCCGCCTCGGCCCTGGACCTCCTCGACATCGTCGAAAAGAGCGAAGACAGAAGGTCCCACCTCGCCGATATGAGCCGACTCATGCGACGGAGACTCCGTGAGGAGGGTTTCAAAGTCTCCGGGGACGCCCACATCCTGGCCCTCGAGATCGGAGACGAAAACAAGGCGGTCCGGGTGTCCCGAAAGCTCCTCGAAAACGGGATCTACGCTCTTCCGGCGCGGTACCCGACGGTGCCCTTGAAACAGGCCATTATCCGGATCGGAATGACGGCCCTGCACCGGGAAGAGGACATCCGGCTGTTTGTGGACACAGTGAGGAGAATCTGCGATGAGCTCGAATCAAGAACCTGAAATTCTCTTCGTGGTGGGGACGGACACGGGTATCGGCAAGACCGTCCTATCCCTGCTTCTCATGCAGTTTTTCTTTGCCAAAGGTCTCAAACCCTTCTACCTCAAACCCGTCCAGACGGGATGCCGCGACCCTTACGACACCGACAGCGACGCACGGTTCGTCTACAAACACGTGGAGGCTCTCCGGAGTCGCGACCCGGCCGAATCGGTGATTTATTGCTTCCGGGAGCCCAAGGCGCCCTACTTTGCCGCCCGCAACGAAGAATGCACCATCGATCCCCGGGTGATTCGAAAGGTGGTGGAGGAAAAACGGCTTGATCACTCCCCGTTGGTGCTCGAGGCGGCAGGTGGGATCCTGGTTCCCATGACCTCCACCCAACATGGGATCGACCTGGCGGCCGAAACGGGTGCCCGGCCCGTCCTCGCCGCCCGATCCGCCCTGGGAACCATCAATCACACGCTCCTTACCCTTGAGGTCCTTCGAGCCAGGAACCTCGAGCCCTTGGGCATTGTGTTCATCGACCCCTTCGACCCCTGCACCCCCAGGGACCTGGTCGAGGAAAACATGGAAGCCGTCCGGGATTTCGGCGGGATCCGCGTGGCGGGAGTCATTCCCCGGATTCCGGATTTCTCGAACCCGCCGGGGGAGTGCTTCGAAATCCTGAGACGCATGTTTACCCGGGAACGGTTCTCGCCTTGATCCCCCGCCCGCCCCAGCCTGTGACCCGTGGGCGGATAGAGATTTCCGCCCCCGGCGGGGAGCAGCCCTTAAGGCCTTGAAATCGCCCAACGAAAGGAGACCATCGTGCCCCTCAAACCGGCTTCCGATGAACCCCCCGCCAGAGTCCGTCCGCCCCGGTGCGCAACCCGTATATCCTGAACTTCTCCAAGGCCTCTCTGCCTATGATGATGGAACACTCATTCCAGGATAAATTATTGTAAAAGGTGGAAGGGCGAGCTCGACCGCCTCATCCTTCGAAGTGTTTTTTCGCCAGTACAGAGAGTATGTTTTCATTGGAAAACCTTTTCCGTAGCCGGGGAGCTCTCGGGAACATACACGACATATCGGTCCAACTCCGCTTCCGTATCCTGCGTTTGAACGTGTACCGATAGAAGCAGGGATTCGAGAGCATCCCTGGAAATCTGGAGACTGTAGACGAGCGCCTCGCGCAAAGAGGCCCCTAAAGAAACCAGTTCCGCAATCATCAGGCTGTGCCTTATGGAAACGCTGACACCGGCTTGCTCATTGGTCCTGATATGGTTGATCACATTCAAGATCCGGTCTGCTCCGGACTCCGATAATCCCGTCTTTCTCACCAAGACCTGCTTTTCAACTTCATGAGGCAAGTACTCGAGCTGAATATAATAGAACCGGTCCCTCAGAGCCGCGTCGATCTCCTCGACCCCGGTAAACTTCTCTCCCTCGTTCATGGTGGCGAAGAATATAACTCCGGGCGCCACCTTTACGGTTCCCAGCTCATCGATCCAGATGCTGCGATCCTCGGAAAGCACGGAAAAAAGCTCGTTCAAGGCATGAGGCGTCTCGGAGCGGTTGATTTCCTCGAGATGTATCACGCAACCCGGAGTCTGTATGGCCTTGGAGAACAGAAACTCCTTGAAATAGGTTTCACCGGATTGGAGCCTCTGTTGGCCGAAGAGCTGTCCCGATTCGGCCAGGAGCCCCACCTGGAACGTAGCCAAAGGTCTCCCGTAAATAGCGGCAAACTGCCTTACGAGGGACGACTTGCCACAGCCCTGGCTTCCCGTCACCATTATGTTGACAGGATGCCGCTCTGAAAGCCGCGCGAACCGTTCCAGATTGACCCTGTCTCGTTCAAGAATAAAAAAATCCGGATCGAGATTGGGTATTCGTAAATGCTTTTCCGAAGACATCACAACAATGACCTCGCGTTAGAAGCTGAAAATGTGGCTCACACCGCCCTTATTGTTCCCATGGCTCAAATATTTCGTCCGGATGATCGAAAATGCGCCCGAGTCTCATTCGGGCATCCTCTCTAGCGGCGGCGGCCGTCTCCTCATCGAAGCCTTTCGATCTGATCCAACGCTCCAGCAATCGTCCTCCCGGCATCCACAGCTCCATGGTTTCCTTTTCCGTAACCCAGGCTTTGAGCTGAACGCCGAAGCCGCTGAGTATCCGCCAAACCTTTTCCCTGTCTCGCCGGTCGCAGTAAACCATCATGACACACTCTTCGATACCCAGGTTGACCGACGGACGACGATCATATTTGATACAGGGTATTGTTCCCCTCTCTACAAACGGATTCAGCTTATGAGCCAATTCATCGAGCCACAACCTATCGCCCAGCACAATCCACTTTCCCCAGAACGCCAGCATTTCACCGTTGGTGAGGTCGCGTCCGTTGTAGACCGTGTACTTTTTACCCCGGAAAATGTCGGGATGATACACAAAGATAAAGTGTGATCGGGGGTCATCGACTATCATATAATATGCGTCGTCCTCGCTACCGTCAGGGGATTTCGCTTACACCTGTTGCATAAACGCTATATGACCACAACCCTTTTGGGTTGGCTCATCCACCAGCCGCCAAGGGGATGATGGAGATTTCATCCCCGTCACCGACGGTCGTTTGCAGGCCGTTCAAAGAACCGATATTGTCCCCGTTGAGAAATATCAACACCCGCCCCGTTGCCCCTTCTTCGTCAATAAGCCGGTCACATATGCCAGGATGAGCGACGTTGAGATCCTCAATACACTCGGCAATGTTACTGCCCGTACAGGTAACCACATCCTTGCCATCGAACCATTTTCTGAGAGAGCCTGGGACCCTCACTTTCACCGCCATCGCCAACTCCCGGCCGAAAGAGATCAACCATGAACAACGGGCTTGCGGCAGAGGAAGACGAAGCCGCAGCACGAAACCTGCGTACGCCTCTACTCTGAAGCGCCGAACCGTTGTTAGATTTCCTGGCCCAGATCAATAATGGGCCTCACCTTGAGGACCTCGAAGATCGCAAGATGCTTGAGCATGTCCGCCGCATCACCCACTCTGGCACGGATCCCGGCTTTAATCTGCTCGAAACGCTCTCCAGTGTCCTCCATCGCGCGCAACCGCAGGTAAACGCGGCATCCCTCGGCCTGTAAGCCACCTTTTCCAGGTACGTAAACCAGGAGCGCCGCACGCGGATTTTCGCGCAGGTTGGCACACGTCGTGTTTTCCCCCAACATGAGCATCACAGTGGAATCGTCGACGGCCATCACGGAGCCGAACACCGCTATGTTGTTCTCCCCAGCCTTGTTGGATGTGCTCAGCACATTCAACCTTTCCTCCCGCGACAGGTACTCGCTGGCCTTTTCACTCAGCTTGCTCATCCTCGCCACCTCCTCCGGTCTATGACACGGAACCCACCACTTCGATGAATCTGCTCACTGCTCCCAAGTTGCCGGTTAGCTTGGCGACGGAGCCTTTCTTCAATTTAAGCGATCCCATTGTGAGAGCCATCACGACGTTCTTTTTCCCCGCGAAAACTTCCTTGAAGGTTCCTGCCTTGCCCTCCAGAATAATATCGACATCCTCGTCCGGTCTGGGTCCGTACCAGTTCGGCTCCGCGCTGGGGAGCCACATTCCGAAAGCCATGTCCTTATCGGCACCGCCTTTAGGATCTTTCAGAACCTTGAGGTGCAGCCCGCTGTCAAATCCTTCGCCTTTCCGTTGGAACTCGTCATCCGCCTTCAGCGCATCCACCACTGCATTGAACCACTCTTCACTGAACATTTTCATCGTCGATCTCCTTCTGTCAATTCCCCCCGATTGATCCCAATCGGTCAAACTCACACAACAGATGCCTTCTGCCTTACCGGGCGAGAACCGGCCATAAGCGCTTTTGCTTCGCCCAGAAGCGTCCACTTGAGAAGATGTTCAATCGCGCCGGGTAACTGGCCGAAATGATCGAGAAACTGAATTCCGTTGCCGTACTGCTCCACCATTGCCTCACGGTCCTTACAGGCGACCCCAAGGGTCACAAGATGAATCCTCTCCGCAAGGCAGTGATCGATTCCAATTTGGACGTCACATCCGAAGTTCGACTCCCCGTCCGTCACATGGATAATAAACCTTCTCCTGGCATCCTTGGGCATGAAGTAAGCAGCGGCAATGAGGGCTTGTCCAGACGCCGTTTGACCGCTCGGAGGTATTGAAAGTACGCGCTTGCCGTCGAGCAGGCTGGAGAGCATGCAAACCCCGTCCACCTCGAAATACCCGAAGGCCTGAAGCCTGTTGCGGAAACCATGAAAGGCCTTGTGCAGAGTGGCAAGAATACTTTCCACCATCCTCCAGCGTGCTCCGGCCATGGAGCCGCTGGCATCAACCAACAGACAAATATTCCAGTCAAGATTGGGCAGCGCCTGCCTGTCGAAAAAGCATCGCCCATTCACCGGCGCTCTATGCAGCCTCCGACGATCCACTCTTCCTGAAGTAAGTCCCCGGTTAAACACCGTTACACGTTCCGCGTAGCTTTGGAGCACACCTTGAATGCGCCCGATCATTCTAGGATCGACGACCGGGCTGATCGGATTATTGAAATCCCACCGGGACGTGGGAACGACGTCGGGATTGTCCGCGCCGGCCACCTTGCGAATAATGGGCGTTATGTCCGCTGAATGGGCGGCGAGCTTCTCCTCAATGTCTTGAGCCAGATTGGCAGAAAGGCGGGTCTGAACCTTTCTTTTTCTCCTGATTGGACGCACCTTTTCGGAACCGTCCCGTGGATACCATAAAAGCGACATGTCGAGGATTTTCCATCCCTCCACATGGGGCGCGATTTTCTTCCAGGTCTCAAGGTACAGCCGCGCCCTGAGTTCACATCGCCTGACAACTCCCCCCGACGCAAACCCGATGGACCGAAGTTCCCCCGTCGACTCATGGAGGAGGCGCAGCACCTGATCCATTTGTTCAACGCCCGCCGATTTATTTTGTTCGAAGGCGCTCCGCCGCCAATGGTGCACAAGCCTGTCCAGACTGACAGCAATATCCCCAAGAAACGGCTCCTCCTGGCGAAGCTCCACCTCGCGGGCAAGCCGGACGTACTCACCAAGGATGTTCCGTTGGGAAAAGAGATCCACATAAATATCTTCCCCGGTATAGACAATCTTGTGAAAGGCGATCTTTTCCCGTACCGGCATGTCCGAGGTCGCCTCATGCGACTTCTTCCACACCAGCTCCGTCCATTCCTTTCGATGAAGGGCTTCATGGACCACAATGCCCACCAGATAGTCGAACATCGAGGCGGGAATCGGATAGTCCCCCATGATAAGGCCCGGATCGAGCACGATGACGTCCGTGTCGTCCCTCGACATACCAGCCCATTCTATGCGCCCGACGTTATGGCCAACGTGCCCGGCAACCTTCTCCAATGCCCGGAGTGCATAGGCCAGTTCCGAGGATTCGAGCTGGGATATGTTCCTGCGCCAGTACCGGGAGAGCCCGGCGGCCCCCGCCTCATCGATAAGCCGGTCCAACCGCCTCGCATCGTCTCCGGCGGTGGGCCCCGGGATTTTAGCCATTGCCGGCTTGAACCAATCAGTAGATTTGATAACCGGTTTCGGTGCGCGCATCTTTTTTCCCCAATTGCACATGGAGCGAAAGCAGAATAGACTCCAGTAAGTCTCTACCCGCCTGAAGACTGTAAACGAAAGCGTCTTCGATGGATGCCCCCACTGCCACCATTTCGGCGATCATGAGCGTGTGGCGGGTCGAAACGACCATCGGGTCCTTCGAATTGCTCCTCAGCTTGTTAGCCACATTGACGATTGTCAGTGCTTCCGCTTCAGGAATTCCGGTCTTGTAATGGAGAACCTTTGTTTCGACATCCACAGGCAAGTAATCCATGGCGGTGACATAGAAACGATCCCGCAAGGCGGCGTCCAATAACTCCGTACCTACGAATTCTTCTCCCTCATTGAGGGTAGCCATGAAGACGACACCGTCGGCAACCCGTATGAGTCCAAGCTCGTCCAGCCAGACCTTCCGGTCTTCGGCCAGGACGGAAAAAAGCATGTTAAGCGCCTTCGGATGCTCGGGGCGGTTGATTTCCTCCAGGTGGATCACACAGCCCGGGGTTTGAATGGCTTGTGGAAACAAAAACTGCTGGTAGTAGGTTTCTCCGTCCTTTAAGCGGTGCTCGCCGAAAAGCTGACCCGGCTCCGAAAGGATCCCGATCTGGAAGGTTGCAAGCGGCCGCCGGTTGCGTGCAGCGAACTGTTTCACGAGAGTCGATTTGCCACACCCCTGCTTGCCGGCGACCAGCACGTTCACAGGATGCCTTTGCGAAAGCATGGCAATCCGCTCCAGATTCTCCACCACACTGTTTGGCAGGAAAAAGTGCTCTTCCGGCGCGGGAACGAGGCTGGAAAGATCGAATGTCATTTTGTTGGGTTCCTCCTCTTTGAATTTGTCCGCACAAAGCCTTTATTCTTATTATCCATGGCCGATCCCTCGCCGTGGCTCTAATTCCCATAATCCTGCGGAAAAAGCTCCTGCCGCCGAGTTTTGAGGAATGCATCGAGAGCCGATATGTTCCACCTCAGATTCATGCGCTTGAGCTTCCGCATAATCTCCCGCGCTTCGCCCAGAGCCTCGGGACCGCTGCATGCTGTAATCGCCGCGAGACGTTTCGACATCTCTTTCATCTCTTCCTGCTCTTGTTCCAGGGCCTCATTCCTCGAGAAATTACAATGGTTCCCACACCTGGGACACTCGCGGAGGTCGGCCTCTCCGCAAGCCGGTCAGCCCGCCTTGCACAAGTACCTAAACTCGATGTATTCGGCCGTGAATCCGCATCTGTTACATGTAAGGTTCATTTTGAATCTCCCGCGTGCAGCCGGGGGGGCGTGAAGCCCCCGGCGATACGAACAGGTCTTACGATTTGAATTGCCTCTGGGCACGCCGGAATTGCGGATCCGCGCATTCAGTGGCATCCGTGTCAATAAATTCCAGCTGATCGTAATAGGGACACCTGGAAGCATCCATGTTGAACATGGTCATCATCCCGGCATCCCCTTCAAGAACGCACACCGGCGGGTCCGCGGCAAGGTTGCTTCCGACCTTCAGCACCGCGCAGAATCCCCTTCCATCAGAGGCCCATGCGTTCTCGGAGAAGTGCTTACATTTCCCGCAAGCCTTCTCGGGCAGTTTCTCCCGCTCCTCGAAGCCCTTCTTCGACTGCTCGCCCGTCAAACCCTTCCGCATTTCCTCCCATTGACCCCGCCGGGAGGATCGTTTTTCCCTTGCAGCCATATCACACCTCCATAAACGGCCCGTCCGGGAGAAGCCGCATGCGGGCGCTTCCCTCTTCTCGCGGCACCCGGAATGCCGAGCCCGGTTGACAAAAAACCTAGTCCAGCACAGATGCTGTAACACCCTCTATACCGGCGGATTTACCCCACGGCGCATCTCCGGGCTTGACGATTTGCACCGCCTCTCCCTTGAGCTCGTTCACGGCGATTACTTCGCCGCACTTTATACATTGGCGCATAGACAAAGGGTCGTCAATCCGAGCATTGTAGAGATAACGGAATTTATTTGCTGGAGCCTCAAACCCACAAGCTGGACATTTCATAAAATTTCTCCTCTTCTTCGATGGCTTGCCCGCCTCATTCTCCTTGCGA
Source organism: Desulfoglaeba alkanexedens ALDC (assembly GCF_005377625.1). Lineage (GTDB taxonomy): Bacteria > Desulfobacterota > Syntrophobacteria > Syntrophobacterales > DSM-9756 > Desulfoglaeba > Desulfoglaeba alkanexedens. The sequence continues at coordinate 1,985,610 of NZ_CP040098.1, forward strand.
GATATTCAAGCACCGGTCGTTCATAAACTCACACCAGCCGATGAGGCATGGACGCATCTTACGAATTTGAATGCCCGATACGGCAGGTAATCCGCCGTATCGGGCCAATCATCCCTTTACAGACCCTGAATGGTTCTCTGAATGATATTGTCCTGGGTCTTGCGGCTGATGTCCACAAAATGGGCGCTGTAGCCGGCAACCCGGACGATCACTTCCTGGTACTTTTCGGGGTCCTTCTGCGCCGCCCTAAGCGTGGCGTCATCGACCATGTTGAACTGTACGTGGTCCAGACCGAGGTCCGCCCAGGTCCGCATGTAGGCCTTCCACAGCTGATAACCCTGCTCACCCTTGAGCTGGGTCGGGGAAAGGCGCTGATTGAGGAGGAAGGCACGCCCGTGGCGCACATGGTCGAACTTGCCGCAGGATTTGAGCACTGCGGTAGGCCCCTTTTTGTCAAGCCCCGGACCGGGCGAGATCCCACCGTCATAGAGCGCGTCGCCGCGTTTGCGGCCGTTGGGAAGGGCCCCAACGATGTTGGCATAGTGGATATTCCCGCTTACGTTCTCAGGTAAAAGCGGCCATGGATTCCCAGTGGGATCTTTCAGCTCTTTCGAATGCCTGGCAACCTCTTCAAGGCAACGCACCATGATCTGGTCCACATAGTCGTCGTCATTTCCCCACTTGGGAGCATTCCGCACGAAATCCAGGCGCATTTCTTCGTAACCGTCCCAGTTGGCCTGCAAAGCGTCGATCAATTGATCCATCGTGTATTTCTTCTCGTCGAAGACAAGCTTTTTTACGGCAGCAAGACTGTCGGCATTCTCGACCCAGGTAAACCCCGTAACCCAGCTGTTGCCGCGCTCACCTTCAGGGTTCACAATGTCAGTGCCCTGTTCCACCGATCGCTCGGAAATGGCTGAAAGAAACGGTCTTCCATAAAACTCCGGATCTTTTACCCGTCCGAGATTGACCGTTCTCACAAGCGTATTGGTGAGCCACTCCATCTGCTTCACCCAGGCTTCAAACAGCTCGTCGAAGCTTTTGAACTTCCTCGCATCTCCCGTCTTGGGACCCATTTGCATATTCACAACGGGATCATAGCCGTTGAACAGAGCATACTCGATCATCTTGGCGCAATTCGCGGTCGCAGAGGCCATACGGAACGGCTGAAAACCATGCTTTGTCGTCGGACACGGCGACATACACGCCTGGTGGACCCATGTTCTCGCTTCCTCCAGGGGATGCCCATGCCAATACATGGCATTTTGCACAAGGATCGGATCGTTACGCATGGAAGGATAACCGAGCCCGTGCCGGATGCATTCGAAGCATTCGCGCATGATGTCGTCGGGGACCTTGGGATGCCAGCGAAAGGCGAACGTCGGGTTGGCCACCCGGACAAGCCTGGCGGCTTGTAGAAACGCTCTTGTCAAATCGTTGCACGCGTCGGTGCCGTCCGGCTTGACGCCGCCAATAGTCCACACCCATGTGCCGGTAATCCCTTGCAGTCCTTCCCTGGTCCAACGTGGAGCAAACCCTCCGAGTTCGTATGCCCGGATGAGGAATTCGCCCACCAGCTCCAGTGCCTGTTCATGGGTCAGGTTCTTCTCGATGTTGACATCCTTGTCGTAGAACGGCCCGTGATAGTAGTCCGGCCGGGCAGGCCACGCACCCTCGTATGCCTCGTACCGCGCGAGGATCTGGATGAAATGGTCCATTTGCAGCGATTCCTGCAGCGACCTCGGCGCCTTTGCGGGCACCCTTTCACAGGTTTCGGCTATGCCCAGCAACTCCTCTTTGCGTTTGGGGTCGCTTTCGAAGTTCTCCGCGATAATGCGAGCCAGCCGGGCGTAACGGCGTGCCCAGTCGACGGCCGCTTCGAGGACGATCAGCATCGCCTCCCAGTTTTGGATTTTTTCGTAGTAGGGTAAAAGCTCAGGCCCAGGTGTTCCACGGACAATCTCTTGCGCCTCGTCCAACCTGGCTTCTATTTCCTCCATGATATCTTCGAACCCGCGCTTTCCCGTCAAGATATATTCATAGTCTTTCCCGGAGTAGCCATAGGCCGAGGTGGGCACACCCCAACCAATCGCTCCACTCATGAACTTTACCGCGTCCTCGGGGTCAAGCAGCCTCGCAACCTGGTCGATAGCCGTGTTTCCCGCCCAGTAGTTGTTGAGATCAGCCATAATCTTGAGCGATTCCTCTTCAGGTTCCGGAATAACGCCCTCTTCGTTGTACGCCTCTTCGTTCACCATGCTTGCGCCCTCAATAGGCCACATCCCCAACGTATTGGGGGCACTCCCGACATAGCCTACAAGCTGAGCGTGATCGGTGATAAATATCGGTATATTCCGCCAGACATGGGCGAGCGCTTTGGCTTTGCGCATCATAATGGGATCACGCTCGTTTTCCTTCCATGACTCGGTGAAAAGGATATTGCGCATAATCTCAATTTTTATGCCAGGAGCATACGCTCCACCTATGGCGCCCTTTTTCCAAACCGCCTTGCGCAGATAGTCCAGCCGCGGGCTGCGCAGCTTTTCGGCCACTTTCCACCATTGCTGGCTCTCTTTCAGTTGTTCGATGTCCTGTCTTGCTTCAGCTGCCTGTGCCATTGTAATTCCTCCTTAGTAGAATATCGATTACCTCTTTGCAAATTGGCTGCACTTCGAGGCGTCCTGGTCAGCCGCCACAGGCTTGGCCCTGTAGTATGCCTGCCTGGGATCCACTACCCGCTGAACACAGTCGCCCATCGATTCATCATCTTCCTGAGGAAAATAATTCTTGCATTCTTTACATGTAGGCATTTGATTCCTCCTTTCTTTTTCTCCTCCAGCTCCATCCACATACCCATTGCCCAGGTTTATCCAAATAGATTGCACCGGCTTCCCCCCATCGGCACCGCGAGAGCAGCCTCAGGAATCGTCAGTACAGAACCAGGCGGTCAGCCATCGTTCTCTACCGGAACCATGTGGGGCCTCCATTCCTAACGTTTGCTCACCTCCTTTCCTTCACGTTCGTCAACGCGTTCGTCAATCGCCATACGCCGGGGTTCATCACCCCGATGCCGTTGCCTGTGCCTGAAAACCCGACCCACCAATCGTCGCATTCAGTCCCGCCGACAGGTACAGCTCCAACAACGGCTCCACCTCATCCGGGTGAACACTTTCCGTCTCCCCAAAGGACCAGGGTCGTCCAAGCCAGCGGTATTTGTCCTGGCACCAGTTGTGAAAAGGCAGCAAGTCGATACGTTCCAACGATCCGGGAAGACTTCGAAGAAAAGCAACCACACGGCGGTGGTAATCAATCGAATCGGTGCAGCCGGGCAACACCACAATTCTCAGCCAGATCCTGCAGCCCTTTGCCGTAAGCCTCTGCAAATTGTGAAGAATGAGCTGGTTCGGTACGCCTGTCAGGCGCTCATGTTCATCCGAGTCGAGATGTTTCAGGTCGTACAGAATGATGTCGGCTCGCTCGGCGACGGGCTCCAATATCTCCCAGGGCGAATGCCCCGAAGTATCAAGGCAGATATGAAGGTTTCGCGCCTTGAGCGCATCCATCAGCTTTCGAATGAATTCGCCAAACACCAGAGGCTCCCCGCCACTGATAGTCACCCCCCCTCCGGAATTGTCATAGAAAGGCCGATCCCGCTCGAGCTCTTCGACGATTTCTTCCATGGACATGGGCTTGCCGACCTGCTCGAGCGCACCGTAGCTGCACGCCTCCACGCATTTCATGCATTTATCACATTTTGCCTTGTCGATCTTATAGTAGGTCGAGTCCTCACGCTGCGCTTCTTCCGGGGGAATCGGAGGGAAAACCGCCTGGTTGGGACAGACATCGAAACAGTGTCCGCATTGAACGCATAACCTACTTTTCCAGTAAATCTCGGGGGAAAACGACTGGGTTTCAGGGTTATGGCACCATTGACACCGCAAAGGACATCCCTTAAAAAACACGATCGTCCGAAACCCGGGTCCGTCGTTTACGGAAAATCGCTGAATCTGCGTAACGAGTGGTCGGTTTTCCACTTAAACACCTCCTCAAGAATGCTGTGAACTCAAGGATCCGACAACCCTCACAAGTACAAGGCCGCCCGCCGTGCCTCGCGGCGAAAACTTCCATAGGGAGCGCCTCATACCACCGTGTGTTAAATTTCATTGTATCGTTTCAAGATCAGCCTTATGGCTAAACGCTTGCCACACTGTCTATTGGTCTTTTGCAAGGGGAATGCCAGTCACTTGTCCTGGCAAGGCATTAAGAAATGAAGTCAGTCGTAAACCGCATCGGTGAAGGCATTTGGAAGGCTGTTTGGATGAATTCCTGGAAAAGGGCAGGCCCGTGCCCGTCCGGCAGCGGGCAACCCGGACCCCGAGTGTCGGCCAGTATGGCCGATCATTGCGGCCATCCTGGCCGAATGTTGACCGGCATGGTGATTGCGTGGCGCATACGCGTTTCTCCGAGCCATCGAGGGTCCGCATTGGAGCTCACCGCCCTGAAACGATGTGGAGACCTTAAGCAAAAAGGTTAACGAAGGTCAAAAAATCCCCCCCTCCCTTGATGGGAGAGGGTTGAGGTGAGGGTGAGAAAATTAACGTATGTCAATCAGTTACATTCCCCTCCCCTTAATCCCCTCCCACAAGGGGAGGGGAAATAGAATTTGGCATCAAGTATTAGGTCAATTATTTTCTACGCTACCAAGAAATTGGGGTGGGAATTGGACACTCGAATGAGGCTGAAGCCCAGATCGCCAAAATGACCCAGCAAAATGCCGCTGCCGCCGAGCAGTTGGCCTCGTCAGCCGGCGAATTGAACGGTCTCGGAAAGGCTGTCGAGAGATCTGCACAGAAGCTCATGGACTTGATGCAGGCAACGGCGGAAGTGGTTGCCGGTCAGGCGTTCGTTGACGCTTTCGCTCTTCCGCGCCACGTGCTGCCACGAGCCGAAGGGCTTTTCCCGGATGCTGGTGCCTCAAGCACATCCATGCCTGCGGGAGGACAGTTTTGAGCATGGGTCGCCTCCAGCTCTCTTGGGTCTTGCTGGAGGAATAACCCTTCGCTCATCTGGGAGGACATTTTATTCCGGCGTTTACCTGACGTTTAATTCCGATGGTGACAGCGGAGTCACTCATGTCGTTATGCCGCCGCTTCCTGAACTCGGAGCGTCACCCTGGATGTCGTTGTAAAAGATCTGCACCCGCCTAAAATTTAGGGACCAATAATTCCACGAGCAGTCTGGCAAAGTACTGTTTTAAGTCCGACCTCCCGCAAGGCATTGCCCACTGCCTCCATTTCTTTATCCGAGGGAGGGGTAATTCGGCTCCTGAATTCAGGGCTGTAGTTCAGAACATTTACCTGAATTGAGGGATCAATCTGGCCAAGTCTTTCGCCTATCCGGCTAACTTCAACGATCGAGTTCAACTCCTTATTGTAAGGAATGCCCACACCCAAAAATACTTTTCCAGAATATTTATGGATTATATAGCTCACTGCCTCCCAGGCAATCTCCTTGTATTTATTGGCTTGCTCTTGATCCGTCAAGCCGGTTATTCTCATGAATGTGCTTATTTCTAAAGCCTTCAGGTCTATTCCTATATCCGTCATCCCTGCCTCCACCAACTCGTCTATGTAATCGTGGGTGAGGAGCGAACCGTTGGTGTCCACATGGAAGTGAGCCTCCGGGTCTGGGTTAAGTACCTTGAGTTCGCGAATAAATTGAACCAGCCAGGGTCGGTTCAAGGTACACTCGCCTCCAGAGATTGTCATCCGGTTTAGCTTGAGATTTTTCCTTTCCTGGGTCAGTTTCCTTGCTGCCTCTTGAGGGGTCAGCGGGTCACCTTTTCCCCTGTAGGCAATAAGCCAGTTCTGGCATTGTGGACACCTGAAATTGCATCCGGCGGTGAAGCAGACTACCTCAATGAAAGAGCTTTTACCTTTTATTTGCCAGGGTGTTCCCACCCCGCCAGCAGGGTGGCCATTAAAGCCCATCACGAGCCTTTTTGGGATGTAACCCTCGGGAAGCCTAGTTCTGATTCTCATCCCCTCTGCTACCTCGGTGCGGCAAGCCAATCTTACCTCGCTATCAACCTCTACAGCACAACTCCCGCAACCGCCAACCATACAAGGAGCAAAAAGCCCTGGTTCTCCGGGAATACTGCTAACCGGGTATCCAAGTCCTGCTAAAGCTTCTTTTACGGTTATCCGAGCCGGTACGCCGGCTAACCTGCCATCCACCTCAATAGTTACCTCACTTTCCCTTCTTTGCTCCACCAATTCCAGAGCCTGGTTGGGACAGGCCAAAACACAGGCGCCACAACCAAGACAGATTCCCTTATCTGCTCCAGGACAGGCTACTATTTCAATACAGGCGCCACACTGGACACATTTTTCCGGGTGATGAATCGCTATGTAAGACACGACCATTTCTTACATCCCAATCTCAATATTTTTCATTGGTACTCTAAAAAGCTCATTCTATCTGCCATGTTTAAAATTGCTTCTTGTTCCCAAGCTCCAGCTTGGGAACACAACTGTGCAGAAGCTCCAGCTTCGGTGAGGCTCTTCCCAAGCCAGAGCTTGGGAACGAGGGGAAACGGAGCTGATGCGCTTGCTGCTTCAAGGCCATCTGGATCTACCTCAGAGGGTCCACCCTGGATGTCGTTCTAAAAGATCCGTACCCTTAGATGATCTCCATTTCAGGTCCGGTGAGGATTGTTTTACGGGCAACTAAAATATGCCTTCTTATTTACTTCTACCAGATTAAGCTCTACTTGCCCAATCCCATCAAGGAGCTAAATTGATGACAACTTTACTCTGGCCCGGTAGTCAACGAGCACCGCCATGTTCAGGGTAATCAAAGCGTGACCCTATGGCGGAGCAATTATGCACTTTAAGCGCTGGCGCGAAGGCAACATGCCTGACCAATGCTGAAAAGGGATCTGTCATAAACTTTCACGCCGCCGGGCCCGGCATCGTCATGAGGGACGGCATGCTAGAATGACTGTCGTCAAAACGCCGAACACTCTTGACTATCTCTTTTATTCGAGCTAATGGGTCAGAGTCATAATTTCGCTTATATCGCCGATTTTTTCCAATGATCTAATCTTTTCAATCAGCAACTCAGCCTTTTGTTTCGTAATAGCCATCTGGGCACAGTTTCTAAATTTGCTTTCCAGTTCTTCACTGGTCAAAGGATTTTGAGGGTGTCCTTTTTGCTTTCTTTTAAAGCCTTTATATTCTGTACCGTCTTTCATTCTGACAACAACCCTGGCGCCGAATCCGAGTTCCGGCACTAAGTGTGCGTCTATCTTTTTTCTTAAATCAACCACCCTCTGATTATGCAGTTTTTCATCAACGAATTTATCCAACCCGACGTTATCTTCGATTAATGCAAGAGATGCCAAAAACCATAGGCTGAACTTGATTTCCCTGCCGATCTTGGGGGCCTTGTTCCCGGCAGCCGTAAAGGCGACGGGGCCGGTTTCAATCCTCACCTCTTCTATGTTTTCAATATCTGGATGATGTTTGTCCCTGATCTCCTCCAGGAGACCTAAAGCGCCGTGCACTCAAGCACAGGTGGCGTAAGGTTTAAAGCAGATATCCATAATATGGTATTTTGAGCCCAGGCCATCAAGAATTATTCCTTCATTTGGCTTTTCGGTAAGAACAGAAAAAAGCCCGAGGTCCCCCTCTATTATCTCCTTGGAGCTTGTGAAACCTTTTTCAGCCAACAGGGCGGATATAGCTCCGTCCATCGCGCTCTTGCCTGCATGAAACGGCTTCGTCATGGTCCCAAACACCTGCCTGACGCCACTTGCCTGGGTTCCGCATATTCCAAAGGCATTAATAATCTTGTCCAGGTCCAAGCCCAAGAGTTTGGACATTCCAGCTGTAGAGCTAAACCTGCCGGTAGTTGCTGTACTGTGCCAACCCAATTCGTAATGGTATTTTCCCAGGCCCAACCCCAGCCTGATACATACTTCATTACCTACGACTACAGCTGTGAGCAAATCCCGCCCGCTTAATTTTTTATTTTCGGCAAGGGCCAAAATAGCCGGCAGACATGTTGCTGTCGCGTGGATAACTGTTTCTTCATGATAATCATCATAATCCAAGACATGAGAAATAATTCCATTGGCAAGAGCGGCATTGGGGATGTCTATCTTTAAATCCGATCCAAATAAACTTACCTCGGGTTTTCCACCATAATTCTTCATATATTCAAGGACTACATTAAAGGTTTCTTCCGTTGTTCCTCCCAGGCCGCATCCAATACAATCTAAAATACAAAGTTTGGTTTTTTCAATCACTTCTGCGGGAATGTCCTTAAATTGCGTTTCATAAACAAACCGGGCCAAACTTTTAGTGATTTCCATATTATTTCACCCCTTCCATTATCCAAGCACTTCTGATTTTTACAAAGCTTTAACATTGTTTACTGCATCATAATCATGAATTGTATCTGCCAGGCCGCAGGTAAAACGGACAAGCGGGATTGAAGAAGTAAGGGTCAACCTCGCGGACCTTGAACTGCTTCTTGAACTTGATCGTCATACTTTGACTCCAATCTAGGGTTGTACCAGCATTGCGGATCCGCTCCCATAATATCGCCAGTGCGACTAAAGGCCATTCTTCTGCAGCCACCACAGACATACCTCAGTTCGCACTTACCGCACTTACCCTTCAGCTTGTCCCTATCCCTCAGGCGATCAGCCAGCTCGGAGTTGTGCCATATGTCCTTGAGCCTTTGCGTGCGCAGGTCGCCTATCACAAGCTCGGGGGTCACGATGTCCCCTATCACCACCTTGCCGGAAGCATCGATGATGTACTGCCAGATGCCGCTGATGCACCCGCAAGGGGTGTCGGTGAAGTCACCTATGCGATCGGGGTTGGCAGCCACTTTGAGGGCGTAGCAGTCCTCGCAGATCTGGTAGCGGTTTTCGAATTGAATCCGCTGCCATCCATGGACTTTCTGCTGCTCCGCCATAAACCTTTGCCAGTCTCTCACCTGGTCTTTCGTAAGCAGTAGGTCGCTCTTTCCCTTCCACCGCCCCCCAGGAAAGAGCTGTACCATGCAGATATCAACACCCAAACCCATCGCCATTTCCACCATCTGCGGGACCTCATGGTAGTTCATCTGCGAGATGGTGGCGATCCATATAACGCTCTCGATGCCGATATCCACGCAGTTCTTCAGGGCCTGCATGCACTTGTCGAAGGTGCCAGGCCCTCTGTTCCACTCGTGGCTTTCTCTTAAGCCATCAACGCTGACCTTCACCTGAGAAACGCCGGCATTGGCCAGTCCCCGGACCAGCGTGCGGCTCAGGTGCTGACCATGCGTGTTCAAGGCGACGAACATGCCTTTGTATCGGGCCGCGTAACGGATGACATCGAGCAAGTCCGGCCGCAACGTTGGCTCGCCACCCCCAAAGACTATGGCTCGTGTGCCGGCCTCGGCGATGTTGTCCAGCAGGTCGTAGACCTCCTGCGTGGTCAATTCGTTGTCCCAGGGCCGATGCGAATCGGCAAAACAGAACTTGCAGTGGAGGTCGCATTCCTCCGTTATGCTGTACCAGCACATAAGGGGCTTGGCTTCCCTGACCATCATCCTGAACTTCTCCCTGGTGATGTCCAGGAACTCCTGGGGTGAAAGACCTTCTATCATCCCGTGCCTCGCTTTAGTTGATAGAGGTTACTTTTATGATCATCATCTATCGGTTGTCTCGAGATCGTCTTACCCGAACCTCATAATACAATTCCTTTCCGGCATACGGATGGTTGCAGTCCAGGTAGACCCAGTCATCGATATAGCCTTGCACCGTGGCAGACTCCGACTCAAGATCCGGGGACAAAGGTTTAAACCTGTCGCCGACCGTTATCTTCTCGTGTTCGGGCAGATCATCTTTGTGCACCCTGATGACCCTTTCAGGCTTTCTCTCCCCGTATCCTTCCTCGGGAGGAACGACAACCGTCACTCTCTGCCCCTGCCTCAATCCCGCAAGTCTTTTCTCGAGTCCCGGCGGGATCGCGCCGCATCCAAAGATGAACCTCACGGGTATGTGCTCATACCTATCGTCAAGGACGTTCCCCTGTGCATCCTTAAGAACGTAAAACATGGTCACGATGGCACCTTCCTGGACAACCATATAAAGAACCCGTACGCAGAAGCGGTGGCTGAATCATTCAGCTGACAAGCCGGTGATTCGTCAGCTTATCTATGCATCAAATGTGCCGCAATGCATCGAACTCCCTTGATCAAATACCGAACCTACCTGCACCAGGATACTCCATGCGATAATGAAAAGGACATCTCGTGCACAATGTGGTCATTTTGGCCGAAAACGATGCCTCGCCGGAAAAGCTCAACCGGGACATTTCCGGCTCAGCGTACCTTGCGGGCGATGATCATCGTTTCGGCCGATACCGGGTGGGTACGTTCGTCCTGATGCATGGAAGCATGAATGTGATGGTTGGCCCTTCGATACCTCAGGGCGAGCGGAAACAGGTATACGGTTTGGTTGATCATGGCGCAGCTCCCGCGCAGGCACCGCTCGGAGCGCAGGAATGAACATGCCGCCAACAGATAGGCAAAAAGGGTGACAGGCAAAGAAGATTCCCGCGCCGGAGGAACTCTGAACCTCTTATGATCTTTCTATGTCCCGCCGGCGGCGGCTGAAGCGATACATGGCGACGCCTGTCAGGTCAGGCGAAAACTGAGCACCCGCAGGCCCCCGAGGAAATACAGATTATCTTCAGTTTTTTTGCATGGCCCCAAAAGCATAAACGACGTTCGTCGGCGGATTTTCCTGTTGCCCTTGGCAGGCTCACCCATATGCCCGAAACGGCACTCACATAGGCTCGTTGTCAAGTCCGAATTTCCGGGCAGCTCTGCGCAAACTGCTCAACAACCTCCTTAACGAACGAATAGGGGTCACGCTCGCCACTCATCACCTGCCCGACAACACGATCAAGATTTCCGTTGCGCTCCCATCCGCATCGCAAGTGGCGAGCGATTTCCTTCTCCAGCAAGACAAAAATCTCTTCCTTCACCTGCCGTTTGAGCCATTCATGATCCCTTTGGCGGGATTCAAGCCGCTCAAGCATGACAGCGGCCAGGTGATCCATCCCACTGCCCAGAGCGGCGGAGGTTTTCACCACGGGCACATCCGGCGTCGATGGCCCGGCGCCGAGATCAAGCATGGCCTGAATATCACGGACGACCTGATCCGCCCCGTCGAGGTCCGCCTTATTGACAACAAAAATGTCCGCAATTTCCATGACTCCAGCCTTGATGGCCTGTATACCGTCTCCCATTCCAGGTACACAAACGACGAGTACAAGATCTGCAGCCTTTACAACAGCCACCTCGTCCTGGCCTACCCCGACCGTCTCTACCAGGACGATCTGTTTTCCGAAGGCATCCATTATCTTCACGGCATCGCGGGCCGCCTGGCTCAATCCCCCGAGCGCCCCCCGAGTAGCCATAGAACGAACGAAGACGCCATTAAGACCAGTTGCCTTGCCCATGCGAAGGCGATCCCCCAAAAGCGCCCCCCCGGTGAAAGGACTCGAGGGATCGACGGCGATGATACCCACGTCGAAACCCGAATCGACAAGCCTCCGCGTGAGTCCGTCAACGAGGGTGCTTTTACCCGCCCCCGGAGGTCCGGTGATGCCGATGACCCGGGCATTGCCGCCTATTCGGTATATGGCCTCCATGGCGTCGAGCCAGCCGTCCTCCCTGTTCTCGACACGGGTAATCAGCCTGGTCATCGCCCTCAAAGAGCCATTCTGCATCTCTTCGATCAATTTCTTCCAGGATTCTTCCATCAAAGCCTCATCTTGGGTGCCCTCGGGCGGAATGCGTGCCCGTCACTTTTCAAGAAGAGCCGGTTCTTTCGTTACGCGACCGATTGGGAGTCGGGCCCTTGATTACGAACATGCGAGCGGATGAACTCCGCGATTTCGGCGACCGGGGTTCCCGCGGTGAATACCCCCGCAACCCCGATCTCCTTGAGCTTCGCAATGTCTTCTTCTGGAATCACACCACCGACAAGAACCATGATGTCACTAGCCTTCATCTCGGCCAGCTTTTCGATTACCTTGCGCGTCATAGCTAAATGAGAGCCGGAGAGAATCGAGAGCCCCACAACGTCCACATCCTCCTCCACCGCTGCCCGGGCGATGTCTTCGGGCTTCTGGCGCAGGCCGGTATAAACAACCTCAAAGCCCATGTCTCTAAGTCCGTAGGCTATCACCTGGGCACCACGGTCATGACCGTCGAGGCCCGGTTTCCCCACCAGAACTCTCACTCTTTTCTCGGTGTTCATGTAAATAACCTCTTCCAACCCAGCGGGTTTGCGAAACCTGCTAAATTTGTTCGATGATTTTCGGCATAGCGTCCAGCTTTTCCAGAGACAGCACCTGATCTCTTAATTTCCGAGTCTTGGTGTCTCCAAGGACGGCTCGGCAGAGATCGGAAAACTTATCGCCTATTTTTCTCCTCTTTGTCTCCAGATCCGGAATGTCTTTCAAGATGTCCCACGTTTTCACGTATTCCTCGCCACCGTTGTCAACCAGCACTACGCGTGCTTCGAGACCCACGAACCCTTTTTCGTGCTCCAGCTTTACCTTCTTCATATACTCTGCGACCTCTGCGTCTCGAACCTTTTCATCGGTAAATGCCGTCATTCCCGTGTCCCCCCGCAGAATCGCATTGACCA